>JAFKJY010000007.1 GCA_017305835.1 Hyphomicrobiales bacterium | reverse complement strand
GTATCTTCGCAATCGTCTCCACGACCAACATCCAAAACAAATGCCTCCGATCAAACCGGAGGCAGTGTGAAACACCTGCCGTTACAGGGGTCCCTTTTGGATGCCGATCACCCCTGAAACGGGGTCCTTATTCCACGCCGAAACACAACCGGGACACCGAATTTGACCTCGGCGCGCCGCTTGTCCTTGCCCGCGACGGAGAGCCTGATGATGTCAGCGTTGGGCTGGGTGTTGTCGTTGCTCTTGTTCATGCGCAATATATGCGCTGCCGCTGCCGCGCCAACAAGATGCCCGAGGCTACGCGTAGGGAGACAGAACTGACTAGGGCGTGTGTTGCTGCTGGGTCATGACGACCTGTGCCGTCCTGATCGTCGTATCGCCCTTCTTCGAGAGACATCCCCGACCCGGCACCACAGTCATATCCGGCTAGGGCTCCCCAGTCAGATTCTTCTCCCTGAATCTTTACGGCGGGACATCTCTGGTGGCCGTATCGCAATCGCATCCCTTCACCCACCGCCTTCCGAAAGCGATAGCGCGCCACACGCGCCGCTGTTTGGCGCTGTCAACTCTCCACCGCCACCGGCTTCACGCCCGTCAGGTAATCCGCCCATGCCTGCGCCAGCACCTTGCGCCGCTCGAAGATGGGGGATCGCAGGTACGCAACCGTGACATCGTCGCCGGCCTTGTGCGCCAGAGCGGCTTCGGCGGCATCCCCATCCAGTCCGTTCTCCGCAACCCAATCCCTCATCGTGCTCCTCCAGCCATGCGTCGTGGCGTTGTCAGGCTTGGCCACCTTGCGGAGCAACGTCCGAACGGCAGAGTCGGTGACGGGCTGGCCGCGTACCTGACCGGGAAAGATGAGGTCGTCGGGCTTGGTGTCGGCGGGGCGAAGCGCGCGCAGGATGTCGACCGTCTGGCGAGCGAGAGGCAAGGCGTGTGGCTTCTTCATCTTCATCCGAGAGCCGGGCACCTGCCACGTCGCCTCGTCAAGGTTCACCTCGCCCCAGCGGCCACCGGCCGCTTCCGTGAAGCGAAGCGAGGTCAGCGCGATGACCCGCAGCAGCTTCGACGCCATCGAGTCCCGCTCGGTAAGGGTCGCGAAGACGACGGGGGCGTCGGCGACGGACACGGCGGGGTGATGCTCGACGGTCGTCACCGAGCTGGGCTTCGGCAGGCGATGCGATATCGATTCCTTCCAGCGGGCCGGATTCTCGCCCGAGCGGTAGCCCGACACCTTCGCCCAATCGAGGATGGCCTCTATCCGGCCGCGCAGCCGCTTCATCGATTCCGTCTTCATGAGCCAGTGCGGCTTCAAGATATCCACGATGTGGTTCGCGGTGACCTGATCGACGGGGAGGTGGCCGATGACCGGCCCGGCGTATTGTTCGAGCGTGGCTCGCCACTGGTATCGGTGCTTCGGGTTCTTCCACCCGGCCTCGTGCTCGCTGATGTAGCTCTCGGCGCATTCGGAGAAGGTCGGTGCGGTGCTCGACGCTAGCGTCTCGTTGACGACTTCGCGTTTGCTGCGGTGCTCGGCCGAGATATCGACGCCCCGCCAGAGCTTCGTCCGGTATTCGCCCGCGAGCGTTCGGGCCTCGGCGTAGGGGACGCGGCGAACAGCGCCGAGGCCCAGCACTCGCATCTTGCCACCGCGTGAATATCGGAACGCCCACGACTTGGTGCCATCCTCCCTGACCTGAAGGAAGAGGTTCTCATCGACCCGGTGGGTGCCGAGCTTGCTCATCAGGGCGTCGACCTCGCGGGCCGACAAGGCGCGCTTCCGTGCCATTGGCTGCTCCCTCGCTATTCATGCCGACCACCAATGCGTGAAGGCAAGGGGAAGTCCAGTCGACACGTGCGCATCCACGTGCGTTTCAGCGGGTGCGGCAACGCCGCAGGATTCCGGGCTTCTTGGCTTCAGAGGCCACGAAAACCCTCCACCGAAGCGGCTAAGTGGCGGGAATTGCTAAGGGTTAGGGACGACCGTGGACGAGGCTGGACTCGATGGGACAGAAGAGGTTTGGTGGAGCCAAGGGGAGTCGAACCCCTGACCTCTTGAATGCCATTCAAGCGCTCTCCCAACTGAGCTATGGCCCCACGTCCGGCCGAGGCCGGCGCCGTTTCCGGCGAATGCGACGGCCGCTTGGGTCCGGCCGTTTGTGCAGGCGGCTTCTAACCCCGCCTTCCGCGAATATCAAGCCTCCGGAAACGCCATTTTGAGGCGACCGGAGCATCGCGCCGGCGGGAGGCCGGCGCGGCCCGTCTCAGTGCTCGTCCTCGTCGTCGTCGACGTCGATGATGCCGGAGACGTCGTCGTCCTCTTCCTCGTCCTCGAGGAAGGTCTCGTCGTCGTCGCCGAGGTCGACATCCTCTTCATCTTCGATGTCGATGTCCTCTTCGGCGCCGCCGGCCGCCTCGTCGTCGGCCTCCTCGAGCGAAACGGTCTCGACGTCCTCCTCGGCGTCCAGCTCCTTCTCCTCGACCTCCTCTTCCTCCGGCATCACGCCGTCGGCCGATTCGAAGAAGGAGCGGGGATAGCTCTTGCCGGTATAGGGCGAGACGATCGGGTCCCTGTTGAGGTCGTAGAACTTGCGGCCCGTCTCCGGGTCGATCCGCTTGGTTCCGAGTTCGGGTTTGGCCACGTTGATGCCTCTCGTCGTCCTGTAGCCGCCGCCTGGCTGCGCCGCGCGCCGCGACGGGTACTTGGAATGTCTGGGTCGGTCGGTCCCCATAGCTACAAGTCCCGCCGCTGTCAAAGCCTTATGCGACGGCCCGCGGAGCCGTTCCGGCGCGGCCGCGAAAGGAGCGTGACCGGCCGGCCGGGGCATGTTACGGAAGCCGCCGCGACCGGCCGGCGCGAGCCCGCCCCGCCGGCGCGCCACCCCTTGCCGCAGCCGAGTGCCATGACCAGCCCCGCCGTTTCCGCCGCCGCCACCGCCCGCCGCTCCGGCCCGCTCGCCGGCACCGCCCGCGTGCCCGGCGACAAGTCGATCTCGCACCGCTCGCTGATGTTCGGCGGGCTGGCGTCGGGCGAGACCCGCGTCACCGGGCTGCTCGAAGGCGAGGACGTGCTGCGCACGGCCGACGCCATGCGCGCCATGGGGGCCCGCATCGAGCGCCCGGGCGCCGGAAACGGCGGCGAATGGCTGATCCGCGGCACCGGCAACGGCGCCCTGCTGGAGCCGGACGGCCCGTTCGACTTCGGCAATGCCGGCACCGGCTCGCGGCTGACCATGGGCCTGGTCGGCAGCTACGACATGAAGACGACATTCACCGGCGACGCCTCGTTGTCGAAGCGGCCGATGGGCCGCGTGCTCGACCCGTTGCGGCTGATGGGCACGCAGGTCCTGGAAGCCGCTCCCGGCGACCGCATGCCGCTCACCCTGCACGGGCCGAAGGTGGCGGCGCCGATCTCCTACCGCGTGCCGATGGCGTCGGCGCAGGTGAAGTCGGCCGTGCTGCTCGCCGGCCTCAACGCGCCGGGCGTCACCACCGTGATCGAGCCGGTGATGACGCGCGACCACACCGAGAAGATGCTCAAGGGCTTCGGCGCCGAGATTGAGGTCGAGACCGACGCCGAGGGCGTGCGCCACATCCGCCTGCTGGGCCAAAGCAGGCTGACGGGCCGCGACATAATCGTACCGGCCGACCCATCGTCGGCCGCCTTCCCGATCGTGGCGGCGACCATCGTGCCGGGCTCCGACATCGTCGTGCCCAACGTGCTGATGAACCCGACCCGCACCGGGCTGATCCTGACGCTGCAGGAGATGGGCGCCAACATCGAGGTGATCGCCCGCCGCGACGCCGGCGGCGAGGAGGTGGCCGACCTGCGCGTACGCCACGCCGAGCTCAGGGGCGTGACCGTGCCGCCGGAGCGCGCGCCTTCGATGATCGACGAATATCCGGTGCTGTCGGTCGCCGCAGCGTTCGCGGAAGGGCAGACGCTGATGGAGGGGCTGGACGAGCTGCGCGTCAAGGAAAGCGACCGGCTCGCGGCGGTGGCGCGGGGGCTGGAAGTCAACGGCATCGACTGCACGGAAGCGGAGACCGCGCTCGCCGTCCGCGGCCGCCCCGGCGGCAAAGGTTTCGGCGGCGGCACGGTGAAGACCCATCTCGACCACCGCATCGCCATGAGCTTTCTCGTGCTCGGCATGGCGGCGGAGAAGCCCGTCACCGTGGACGACCGCGCGACCATCGCGACGAGCTTCCCCGAGTTTCTCGGGCTGATGCGGGAGCTGGGGGCGGAGATCGGCTAGCCGCGCCCTTCGAGGGCCACACGGAGAAGCCCGGCCATGCTTTCCAATGCCCCCATCATCGCCTTCGCCGCCACCGCGCAGCCCGACCGGGCGCGAGCCTTTTATGGCGGCACGCTCGGCCTCAAGCTGGTCGAGGAGAGCGAGTTCGCGCTGGTGTTCGACGCCAACGGCACCGAGCTGCGGGTGCAGAAGGTCGAGGCGGCCTCGCCCGCGCCCTATACCTCGCTGGGCTGGGCGGTCGGCTCGATCCGCGACACGGTCCGGGCGCTTGCCGGCAAGGGCGTCGCCTTCGAGCGCTATCCTTTCCTGCAACAGGACGAGCAGGGTATCTGGCACTCGCCATCCGGCGCGCGGGTGGCATGGTTCAGGGATCCGGACGGAAACCTGCTGTCCGTCGTCGAGCATATGGCGGCAGGCGCATGAAGGAGCGGAAATGACCGACAAGGTAGCGATGATCATCGGCGGCGGGTCCGGCATGGGCGCGGCCGCCGCGAAAAGGCTGGCGGCGGACGGGTTCGCCGTCGCCGTGATGTCGTCCTCCGGCAAGGGCGAGGCGCTGGGCAAGGAGCTCGGCGGGCTCGGCTTCACCGGCTCCAACCAGTCGAACGACGACCTGAAGCGCTTCGTCGATCTCGCGATGGAAAAATGGGGCCGGATCGACGCGCTGGTCAACGGCGCAGGCCACGGCCCGCGCGCGGCGATCACCGAGATCACCGACGAGCAGTGGCAAAAGGGCTTCGACACCTATTTCATGAACGTCGTGCGCGCCGTGCGGCTGGTCGCGCCGGTCATGGTGGCGCAGAAAAGCGGCGCGATCGTCAACATCTCGACCGCCTGGGTGGACGAGCCGTCGGCGATGTTCCCCACCTCGGCGGTGGCGCGGGCGGGGCTCGGCGTCTACACGAAGCTGTTCGCCGACAGCCACGCCGCCCACAATGTGCGCATGAACAACGTGCTGCCGGGCTGGATCGACAGCCTGCCGCAGACCGACGAGCGGCGCGACGGCGTGCCGATGAAGCGCTACGGCAAGGCCGAGGAGATCGCGGCGACCGTCGCCTTCCTCTGCTCGGACGGCGCCGGCTACATCACGGGGCAGAGCATCCGCGTCGACGGCGGGCTGATGCGCTCGGTCTGAATCGGAGACGCCGAATGTACCAGCCGCCGCATTTCCCCGAGGACGACCTCGATACCCAGCACGCGCTGATCCGCGCGCATCCGCTCGGCCTGCTGGTCACGGCCGGCGCCGGCGGGCTGATGGCCAATGCGGTACCGTTCCTGGTCGACCGCGACGGACCGCCGCTCGGCACGCTGCGGGCGCATGTGGCGCGCGCCAATCCCCAGTGGCAGGCCATCCGCGACGGCGCCGAGGTGCTGGTCGTGTTCCAGGGCGCGGAGACCTACGTGACGCCGTCCTGGTACCGGACCAAGGCCGAGACCGGCAAGGTGGTGCCGACCTGGAACTACGCGATCGTGCAGGTGCGGGGCGCGGCGACGATCGTCGAGGACCCGGCCTGGCTGCGCGCGCAGATCGAGGCGCTGACCGACCACCAGGAAGGGCGGCGGACGCAGCCCTGGCTAGTGGGCGACGCGCCGGAGCCGTTCCTCGCCGCGCAGATCCGGGGCATCGTCGGCATCGAGATCGCGATCTCCGCGATCGAGGGCAAGTGGAAGGTGAGCCAGAACCGGCCCGAGGCCGACCGCGACGGCGTGGTCCGCGGATTGAACGCGGAGGGGGTCGCCCCCGAGATGGCCGAGCTCGTCCGCCGCTACGGCGCGCGGCAGGCGCGGTGAGCGGGCGACCGTGGCCGGCCTTGCGGCAATCGAACGGCGAGGGACGATGACGCGGCGGATCACCTTCTACTACGACCTGATCTCGCCCTTCGCGCATGTAGCGCTGAAGCGGCTTTCCGAGCTGCCGGCCGACGTCGAGGTAGAGCCGGCGCCGGTGCTGCTCGGCGCGCTGCTCGCCCATTGGGGCCAGCGCGGGCCGGCCGAGATCGCGCCGAAGCGGCTGCACACCTATCGCCTCGCCACCCATCTGGCGGCGAGCCACGGCATCGCCATGCGGTTTCCGCCGCGCCATCCGTTCAATCCGCTGTCGGCGCTGCGCATCCTCGCCGGGGCTGACGCCGACATCGCCATGGTCGGCCGCGCCTTCGACTTCGTGTTCGGCAAGGGCGGCGCCGTCGACACGCCGGAAGGGCTGGCCGCCTTCGCCGAGGCCGTCGGCGCGCCGGTCTCGCTGGCGACCGACGAGGCTGCCAAGGCGCGGCTGCGGACGCTGACCGAGGAGGCGATCTCGCGCGGCGTGTTCGGCGTGCCGACCTTCGCCGTGCCCGCGGCGGGCGGCCACGAGCTGTTCTGGGGCGTCGACAGCACGGACATGCTGAAGGACTGGCTGGCTGACGGGGAACTGTTCGGGAAAGAGCCGTATGCACATCTCGAACAGGTCGAGATCGGCGTGGTGCGAAAATGAGCAGGACCCATCTCGTCATCGCGATCGACGGGCCGGCGGGCGCGGGGAAGGGGACGATGGCGCGCAGGCTGGCGGACCATTTCCACCTGAACCTGCTCGATACCGGGCTGACCTACCGCGCGGTGGCGCACCGCATGCTCGCCTACGGCCTGCCGCTCGACAACGTCTCGGCGGCCGAGACGGCCGCCCGGCAGATCGACCTCGCCACGCTCGACCGAGAGGTGCTGTCGGCGCATGCGGTGGGAGAGGCGGCCTCGCAGGTCGCGGTCATCCCCGGCGTGCGGCGCGCGCTGGTCGAGAAGCAGCGCGACTTCGCGAAGGCCGCGCCCGGCGCGGTGCTCGACGGCCGCGACATCGGCACCGTCGTGCTGCCCGACGCCGACGTGAAGCTCTACGTCACGGCGAGCGCGCCGGTGCGCGCTACGCGCCGCCTGCGCGAGATCGAGCAGCGCGGAGGCCATGCCGACTACGGCCAGATCCTCGCCGACATCGAGAAGCGCGACGCGCGCGACATGGGCCGCGCCGACTCGCCGCTCAGGCCGGCGGCGGACGCGCACTTGCTCGATACGTCCGAAATGGATATAGAGGCCGCGTTCCGCGCGGCGGTCTCCCTTGTGGAGAAGGCGCTGGCGGCGAGACAAGACTGAGACGGACCGGCAGCTCCACCACCGCGAAAGACGAGCGGATGGCGGATCGGCCATTTCGTTCTTACATGGACTGAAACCGCTCGACCATCCGCGCCGACGCGCCGGACCGCCCGCAAGGGCGCCCAAAGGCTCCGCTTGACGAGCCCGGCCGGACAGGAAGGGCAAACGCAACACCAACCGCCGGCGCCGCCCCTCGAAGGGGCAGTTTCCAGGAGAAAAAATGGCAAACTTCAATCCGTCCCGCGACGATTTCGCGAGCATGCTCGACGAGTCCTTCTCCGCCGAACATTCGGCCGAGGGCTCGGTCGTCAAGGGCACCATCACGGCCATCGAGAAGGACATGGCCATCATCGACGTCGGCCTCAAGGTCGAGGGCCGCGTTCCGCTCAAGGAGTTCGGCTCGCGCGCCAAGGAGCTGAAGCCGGGCGACGAGGTCGAGATCTATGTCGACCGCATCGAGAACGCACTTGGTGAGGCCGTCCTGTCGCGCGAGAAGGCTCGCCGCGAGGAGAGCTGGACCAAGCTCGAAGAGAAGTTCAACAAGGGCGAGCGCGTCGAAGGCGTGATCTTCAACCAGGTCAAGGGCGGCTTCACCGTCGACCTCGACGGCGCCGTGGCCTTCCTGCCGCGTTCCCAGGTCGACATCCGCCCGATCCGCGACGTCACGCCGCTGATGCACAACCCGCAGCCCTTCGAGATCCTCAAGATGGATCGCCGCCGCGGCAACATCGTCGTGTCGCGCCGCACGGTTCTGGAAGAGAGCCGCGCCGAGCAGCGCTCGGAGATCGTGCAGAACCTCGAAGAGGGCCAGGTCGTCGAGGGCGTGGTCAAGAACATCACCGACTACGGTGCGTTCGTCGACCTCGGCGGCATCGACGGCCTGCTGCATGTCACCGACATGGCCTGGAGGCGCGTCAACCACCCGACCGAGATCCTGTCGATCGGCCAGACCGTCAAGGTGCAGATCATCCGCATCAACCAGGAAACCCACCGCATCTCGCTCGGCATGAAGCAGCTCGAGAGCGATCCGTGGGAGGGCATCGGCGGCAAGTACCCGATCGGCAAGAAGATCAAGGGCACCGTCACCAACATCACCGACTACGGCGCGTTCGTCGAGCTTGAGCCGGGGATCGAGGGCTTGATCCACGTCTCCGAGATGAGCTGGACGAAGAAGAACGTGCACCCCGGCAAGATCCTCTCCACCACCCAGGAAGTCGAGGTGGTGGTGCTCGAGGTCGACCCGGTCAAGCGCCGCATCTCGCTCGGCCTCAAGCAGACGCTGGAGAACCCGTGGGAGGCCTTCGCCCGCAACCATCCGGTCGGCTCGACCGTCGAGGGCGAGGTCAAGAACAAGACCGAGTTCGGCCTGTTCATCGGCCTCGACGGCGACGTGGACGGCATGGTCCACCTCTCCGACCTCGACTGGAGCCGTCCGGGCGAGCAGGTGATCGAGGAGTTCAACCGCGGCGACGTGGTGAAGGCGCAGGTGCTCGACGTCGACATCGACAAGGAGCGCATCTCGCTCGGCATCAAGCAGCTCGGCCGCGACGCGGTCGGCGAGGCCGCGGCCTCGGGCGAACTGCGCAAGAACGCGGTCGTCACCTGCGAGGTCATGAAGATCACGGATGGCGGTCTTGAGGTCCGCCTCGTCGACCACGACATCGAGACCTTCATTCGCCGCAACGACCTGTCGCGCGACCGCGACGAGCAGCGCCCGGAGCGCTTCGCGATCGGCCAGAAGGTCGACGCGCGCGTCATCTCCTTCGACAAGAAGAGCCGCAAGCTCCAGGTGTCGATCAAGGCGCTGGAGATCGCCGAGGAGAAGGAGGCGGTGGCCCAGTACGGCTCGACCGACTCCGGCGCCTCGCTCGGCGACATCCTGGGCGCCGCGCTGAAGAAGCAGGGCGCGCGCGACGAGTAAGCCTCGCCGCCCGGCTTCGCGCCGCAACATCGAAAGCCCCGCCGGAGCGATCCGGCGGGGCTTTTTTCGTTTGCTTTGAGGGCGGTAGCGGGCCGCGGAGGGAACACCGGAAGGCCCCGCGCATTTAGATGGAGCGGCGGACGCAAGGCCGCGTACGCAATCACGGCAAGGAGGCCACGATGAATTGGAATCAGGTCGAAGGGAACTGGGAGCAGTTCAAGGGCAAGGTGCAGTCGCAGTGGGGCAAGCTCACAAACGACGACATCAGCGTCATCAAGGGCAAGCGCAAGGAGCTCGCCGGCCGCATCCAGGAGCGCTACGGCAAGGCGCAGGAAGACGCCGAGAAGGAAATCGACACCTGGCTCGCCCGCCACTGACCCTCGGGTCGAATCCGGAAGGCCCCGCCCTGCGGGGCCTTTTTCTTTTGGCTACCTAGAGCGGTTCTGGTTTTCACGGAATCGACAGAACCGCTCTATCTCTTTGTTTGAGCCGCATTTCCGAACGCAAAACCGCTTCGCACTTTTGCTGGAAATGCTTTAGGGCCGCGCGGGCATGGCCGGGACGGCCGGGGCCTCGTCGTCCGTCGCCGGTCCCCAGATGTCGCCGGCCGAGGGCAGCCGCTCGGCCATCTCGACGCACAGCCTGTCGGCCGTCCGGTCGACCCGGAAGACGCGGTCGTCGACGCCGAAGTCGAAGAAGCCGGCCTCCGGCCGGGTGTCGTAGGACGGCCAGGCGGCGATGCCGTCCGGCAGGTGCAGCACGATCCTGTCGGCCGAGCGCAGTTCGGCGACGAAATCGCCGCCCTCCTCCGCCGAGGCGCCGTCCGAGCTCGCCGCGGCATGGCAGACGAGGCCGGCGCCGGCCTTGTAGGTGTCGATATAGGGCTTGCCGAGCACGTCGAGATGCGGCGCCTCGTTCCATTCGCACCCGGCCACGATGTGGCGGTCGCCGTCGCGGCCGCGGATCGAGACCCGCATGGTGGTGCCGCCGATCGCCGGGTCGTCGGTGAGCAGCAGCCGGATCGTCCGCGTCCTCTGGTTGGGGTTCTTCGCCAGATGCGCCGCGTCGTAGACGCGGTCGTAGCAGGCGAAGCCGCGATTGGCGGCCAGCAGGTCGGTGAGCGGATCGGCGGCGGCGGTCGTCGCCGCCAGCCCGAGCAAGCCAAGTGCAAGCAGCCTCTTCATCCGGTCGCCTCCCGCGAGGCGGCCAGACTAGAACATTCAGCCGGCCGGCGCGAGGCAGGTGCGCAGCGACGCCGCGAGGCCGCGCAGCATCTCGAAATAGAGGTCCGGGCCGGGCTCGATCGCGCTCGCCTCGGGGTCGAGCACGCCGGCGCGCGCGCCGGTGCCCTCGGTGATCACCTCGATCAGCCGCGGCTCGAACTGCGGCTCGGCGAAGACGCAGGCGACGTCTAGCTCCTTCACCTTGTCGCGGATCTCGGCGATGCGCGCCGCCCCCGGCATCACCTCCGGGCTGACGGTGATCGAGCCGACGGCCGTCATCCCGAAGCGCTTCTCGAAATACTGGTAGGCGTCGTGGAAGACGACGAAGCCCTTGCCGCGCACCGGCGCGAGCTCTCCGGCGATCTCGGCCGACAGCGCATCGAGGCGCGCCGAAAGCTCGGCCGCATTGGCGGCATAGGCGGCCGCGTTGGCCGGGTCGGCCCCGGCGAGCGCCTTGCCGATCGCCGCCACCATCGCCCTGGCGTTCTCGGGGTCGAGCCAGACATGCGCGTCGGCCTCGCCATGGCCATGATCATGGGCCTCGTGCGCTTTCCCGCCCTCGTCGTCGTCCGCCTCGAAGGCGCCGCCCTCGCGCAGCGGCCGGTGCTCTACCCCTTCCGCCTCGTCGAGCTCGACCGTGGTGGCGCCCGCGGCCAGGCTCTCCAGCGGCTTCGCCAGGAAGGCCTCCATGTTCGGCCCGACCCAGAACACCAGCTTCGCCCTGGAGAGCGCCGCCGCGTCGGATGGGCGCAGCGCATATGTGTGCGGCGAGGCCGCGCCCTTCAGCAGCAGTTCGGGCTCGCCGATGCCCTTCATCACGCCCGCCACCAGCGCGTGGATCGGCTTGATCGAGGCTACCACGCCCTCAAAAGCCGCGGCGGGGCCGGCTCCCAGAAGCAGCGCCAAGCAGGCGGCCGGCGTGACTCGCAGAAACGTCATCGGCCCGCTCTCCCCTTGACCGGATTCATTGCACACGATACGTAATATCATTACATATCCAGTAACGTTATAACTTATAAATCCCGGTCCGCAACCCCGCAGCCAAGGCGCACGCATGACCAAGGCAGATCCGGCTTCCGAGCCGCTCGTCCGGCTCGCCGGCGCCGGGGCGCGCGCCTCCGGCCGCTGGCTGGTGCGCGGCGTCGACCTGACCGTGCGGCGGGGCGAGATCGTCACCCTGATCGGTCCAAACGGCTCCGGCAAGAGCACGACGGCGCGGATGGCGACCGGCGTGCGGCGGCCGGACGAGGGCGGCGTGCGCCACGCGCCGGGCCTCAGCGTCGGCTACGTGCCGCAGAAGCTCGCGATCGACCGGACGCTGCCGCTCACCGTGGAGCGGCTGATGCGGCTGACCGGCCCGCAGCCGGTCGAGGCGATCCGCGCGGCGCTGGAGGAGGTCGGCATCCCGCATCTGGCCCGCGCCCAGGTGCAGACGCTGTCGGGCGGCGAGTTCCAGCGCGCGCTGCTCGCCCGCGCCATGATCGGCAAACCGGACCTCCTGGTGCTCGACGAGCCGGTGCAGGGCGTCGACTTCACCGGCGAGGTGGCGATCTACGAGCTGATAGGGCGGATCCGCGACCGCACCGGCTGCGGCATCCTGCTGATCTCGCACGACCTGCACGTGGTGATGGCCGAGACCGACACGGTGATCTGCCTCAACGGCCATGTCTGCTGCTCCGGCACGCCCGAATCGGTCGTCGAGAGCCCGGAATATCTGCGCCTGTTCGGCGCCCGCGCCGCCGAGACGCTGGCGATCTACCGCCACCACCACGACCACACGCACCTGCCCGACGGCCGCGTGCGCCATGCCGACGGAACGGTGACCGACAACTGCCATCCCGACGACGGCCATCATGACGGCCACGACCATGCGCATGTGCACGAGGCGGGACACGATCACGCGCACGACCATGCCGGTGAGGACCGCCATGCTTGACGGCTTCTTCCTCCGCGCGCTGCTCGCCGGCATCGGCGTCGCGCTCGTCGCCGGGCCGCTCGGCTGCTTCATCGTCTGGCGGCGGATGGCCTATTTCGGCGACACGATGGCGCATTCGGCGCTGCTGGGCGTGGCGCTCTCCTTCCTGCTCGGCACCAGCCTGACGGCCGGCGTGTTCGTCATCGCCGCGCTGGTGTCGGTGGCGCTGCTGCTGCTCGAGCGGCGCGGCACGCTGTCGACCGACGCGCTGCTCGGCATCCTGTCGCATTCGACGCTGGCGATCGGGCTGGTCATGCTCGCCTTCATGTCGTGGGTGCGGGTCGACCTGATGGGCTTCCTGTTCGGCGACATACTGGCGGTGTCGAACGTCGACGTACTGCTGGTCTGGGCGGGCGGCGCGGTCGTGCTGGCCGGCGTCGTGGCCCTGTGGCGGCCGCTGCTGGCGGCGACCGTCAGCACCGAGATCGCCGAGGCCGAAGGCCTGCGGCCGGAGCGCGCCCGCATCGCCTTCATGCTCCTGATGGCCGCCGTCATCGCGATCGCCATGAAGGTGGTCGGCATCCTGCTCATCACCGCCCTGCTGGTGGTGCCGGCGGCGACGGCGCGCCGCTTCGCCGCCACGCCGGAGGCGATGGCCGTGCTCGCGGCGCTGATCGGCGCCGTGGCGGCCGTCGCGGGGCTGGCCGGCTCGCTCGCCTGGGACACGCCGTCCGGGCCCTCGATCGTCGTCGCCGCGCTGGTGCTGTTCCTCGCCAGCCTGCTGCCGTGGCCGGCCCTGCTTGCGCGCGACGGCGCTTCGGGCCAAGGTCGACAACCATGAACGCCCAACCCGACCTCACCCGCAACCAGTCGCTCGTGCTCGACACGCTGTCGCATGCCGACGGCCCGCTGTCGGCCTACACCATCCTCGACCGCCTGCGCGATGACGGTTTTCGCGCGCCGCTGCAGGTCTACCGCGCGCTCGACAAGCTGACCGAGCTCGGGCTGGTGCACCGGCTGGAGAGCCTCAACGCCTTCGTCGCCTGCATCCAGCCGCATAGCCACGAGGCGGGCACGGTCGTCGCCTTCGCCATCTGCGAGACCTGCGGCCAGGTCGACGAGTTCTCCGACGAGCAGGTGGCCGAGCGCCTGTCGGGATGGGCCGCAGGGCACGGCTTCCACCCGCACAAGACCACGATCGAGATCCGCGGCACCTGCGCCACCTGCAGCCACTGAGCGGACGGGCGCGGCGCGATGGCGCATGCCCGGCCGGCAGGCCTTGCAGGACCTTTGCCTTTGCCCTGAAACCGATTATGAAGCGGCCATAGCCGCCTGCGCCTGTGGAGCATGCCATGACGACGATCATCTCGACGCCCAAGCTGGTCACGGTCTTCGGGGGATCGGGCTTCGTCGGCCGGCATGTCGTGCAGGCGCTGGCGCGGCGCGGCTACCGCGTGCGGGTCGCCTGCCGCAGGCCGGACCTCGCGCTCTACGTCGTGCCGCTCGGCAATGTCGGGCAGGTGCAGCCGGTGCAGGCCAATCTCAGGGTGCGCTGGTCGGTCGACCGCGCTGTCGAGGGCGCCGACCACGTCGTCAACCTCGTCGGCATCATGCACGAGACCGGCCGCCAGCGCTTCAACGCCGTGCACGAGTTCGGCGCCCGCGCGGTCGCCGAGGCCGCCCGCGCGCGCGGCATCGGGCTGACCCACATGTCGGCGCTCGGCGCCGACGCAACTTCCACCTCCGCCTACGCGCGCAGCAAGGCGGCCGGCGAGAAGGCGGTGCTGGAGACGCTGCCGGGCGCCGTCGTCATGCGGCCCTCGATCGTGTTCGGGCCGGAGGACGGCTTCTTCAACCGCTTCGCCAACATGGCGCGCTTCTCGCCCTTCCTGCCGCTGATCGGCGGCGGCCAGACGCGCTTCCAGCCTGTCTATGTCGGCGACGTCGCCGAGGCGATCGCGCGCTCGGTCGACGGCGTGCTGGCCGGCGGCCGCGCCTACGAGCTGGGCGGGCCACAGGTGCTCTCCTTCCGCGAGTGCATGGAGTACATGCTCGGCGTCATCCAGCGCCGGCGCGCGCTGGTGCCGGTGCCGTGGTGGGCGGCGCGCCTGATGGGCTCGGTGCTCGGCCTGCTGCCGAAGCCGCTGCTGACGCGCGACCAGGTGGCGCTGCTCGCGCAGCACAACGTCGTCTCCGCGGAGGCCGAGACGGAAGGCCGCACGCTGGCGGACATCGGCGTGCGCGGCTGCGACATCGAGGCGATCCTGCCCGGATATCTGTGGTCCTACCGGCCGGCCGGCCAGTTCAGCCAGAGGTCGGCCTCCTAGAGCATCGGACCGAAAAGTGAAATCCGGTTTTCGGATCATTCCGATGCTCAATCAAAAAGCTAGATCGTCCTTTGTGCGTCCGGTAGGACGCACGGCGATCTAGGGAGCCGCCCGCTTGGAGGCTCTCTCCGGCCTGCTGCCCGACGGGATCGGGACGGGTGCGGCCGCATTCCTGATCGCGGCGAGCTTCTTCACCTCGGCGCTGACCGCCTCGTTCGGCGTCGGCGGCGGCACAGTCATGCTGCTGCTGCTCGGCTTCTTCATCCCCGTCGCCGCGCTGATCCCGGTGCATGGGGCGGTGCAGTTCGGCTCCAACACCGGCCGCGCCTGGCACCAGCGCGCGCATGTGCGGCGCGACATCTTTTGGCCGTTCTCGATCGGCAGCGTGATCGGCGCGATCGCCGGCGCCTTCCTCGTCGTCCAGCTCCCGGACGCCGCGCTGAAGCTGTTCCTCGGCCTGTTCATCGTGGTCGTCACCTGGGCGAATATCCCCGGAATCGAGCGGCTCGGCCGCGCCGGGCTGGCCGCCGGCTCGATCGTCCTGGCGCTGCTCAACATGTTCGTCGGCGCCACCGGGCCGCTGCTGACGACCTTCTTCGCGCAGTTCATGGCCGGCGACCGCAAGGCGCTGGTGGCCACCCATGCCGCTTCGATGTCGGTGCAGCACCTGCTCAAGGTGGTGGTGTTCGGCGTCGCCGGCTTCGCCTTCGCGGCCTGGGTGCCGCTGGTCGCAGTAATGATCGTCTCGGGCTATCTCGGCACGGTCTACGGCTCGAAGCTGCTCGACCGGCTGCCGGAGGACAAGTTCCGCTTCTGGTTCAGGATCGGCATCACGCTGCTGGCGCTCGACATGGTGCGGCGCGGGCTCGCCGACTACCTGTGAAGCCTCATCCCCAGATGAACAGCGCCGCCAGCCCGAGCGCGCCGACGACGATGCGCCACCAGCCGAACAGGGCGTAGCCGCGCTTCGAGACGAAATCGAGCAGGCCGCGCACGACGAAGACGGCGACGATGAAGGACGTCACGAAGCCGGTGGCGATGATCGGCACGTCGGCGGCCGAGAGCACGTCCTTGTTCTTCCACAGGTCGAGCGCGAAGGCGCCGACCATGGTCGGCATGGCGAGCCAGAAGGAGAACTCGGCCGCCGCCCGCTTGTCGGCGCCGAGCAGCAGCGCGCCGACGATGGTCGAGCCCGAGCGCGACACGCCCGGCACCATCGCCAGGCACTGGAACAGGCCGATGCCGAAATAGGTGGCGAGCGGGAAGCGGGTGACGTCGCCGTAGCGCGGCTTCAGCGCCCAGCGGTCGACCCACAGGAGCACGATGCCGCCGAGCAGCAGCATGACGCAGATCAGCTTCGGCGTCTCGAACAGCACGGTCTTGATGAAGTCGTGGGCCAGCGCGCCGATGATCGCGGCGGGCAGGAAGGCGAGCAGGATGCCACCGACGAAATAGCGCGCCTGGCGGTCGCCCGGCAGCGCCAGCAGCAGCCGCCACAGCCGGCCGAAATAGACGGTCAGGATCGCCAGTATGGCGCCGAGCTGGATCAGCACCTCGAAGGCCTTGCCGGTCGATTCGAAGCCGAGGAAATGGCCGGCGAGCAGGATGTGGCCGGTGGAGGAGACCGGGATGAACTCGGTCAGCCCCTCCAGCACGCCCAGCGCGAAGGCGTCGACGATCGTCTGCGTTGCCATGGGTCCCTCAAAAAGCCGGCGTGCTTGTCAGGCCGGACCGCGACGCCTATAGGTCCGGTCCACGAAAGGTCGCCCGGAATCGGGCTGCCGAGACTTAAACCCCGGGCCTGAAAATGGCCAGAGTCGAGCTTCGTTCTCAACCGGATGCTGACGCTCTTTCACTTTCCGCTGTTCGCCGGCTGCCGCTTCGTCCGGCTGTCCTTCGCCGAATATGGCGAGGAGCTGGCGCTGATCGAGGAGAAGCCGTGGACGCGGCGCAGGGAGTTCCTGTCGCTCAACCCGGCGGGCACGCTGCCGGTGCTGCTGGCCGAGGGCGACGTGCCGGTCGTCGGCGCGGCGGTGATCGCCGAATATGTCGACGAGACGCGCGGCGTCTTCAAGCGCGACAAGCGGCTGTTTGCCGAGGATTCCTTCGAGCGCGCCGAGATCCGCCGGCTGATCGACTGGTATCTTGTCAAGGCCGAGGCCGACGTGACGCGCCACCTCGTGCGCGAGCGGGTGCTGAAGCCGCAGATGACCGACGGCAATGGCGGCTCGCCGGATGCCGGCGTGATCCGCGCCGCGCGCGCCAACATCCGCCAGCATCTCAAATACACCAACTGGCTGGCGGCGACGCGCAACTGGCTCGCCGGGCCGCGGCTCACCTATGCCGACATGGCGGCCGCCGCCACGCTGTCGGTGCTCGACTATCTCGGCGAGATCGACTGGGGCGAGCACCGCGCCGCGCGCGAATGGTACCAGCGCATGAAGTCGCGCCCCTCCTTCCGCCCGCTGCTGCAGGACCGCGTGCGCGGCCTCTCGCCGGTCTCGCACTACGCGGACCTCGATTTCTGATGGGCGCGGCCGGCACGACCGGCGACCCCGCCCGCCTGCGGGCTTTCCTCGAGACGGAAGCCCGGCGGCTGGGCTTCGACGCGGTCGGCGTGGTGGCGGCCGACGCCGCCGGCGATCGCTCCGGCTATCTCGCCGAATTCGTGGCGAAGGGCCGGCACGGCACGATGGAATGGATGGCCGAGACGGCCGAGCGCCGCGGCAGCCCGCGGGCGCTGTGGCCTGAAGCGCGCAGCGTCGTCATGTTAGGCATGAACTACGGGCCAGACGAGGACCCGCTGGCGCTGCTTTACCGCCGCGACCGCGCGGCGATCTCGGTCTACGCCCGCAACCGCGACTATCACGACATCATGAAGGGCCGGCTCAAGGAGATCGCCCAGAAATTCGCCTCGCGCAGCGGCGCCGACGTCAAGATCTTCGTCGACACGGCGCCGGTGATGGAAAAGCCGCTGGCGCAGGCGGCGGGGCTCGGCTGGCAGGGCAAGCACACGAACCTGGTCAGCCGGCAATTCGGTTCCTGGCTGTTCCTCGGCTCGATCTTCACCACCGCCGAGCTGCCGGCCGATACGGCCGAAATCGACCATTGCGGCTCCTGCCGGGCCTGCCTCGACATCTGCCCGACGGCGGCCTTCCCGGCGCCCTACCAGCTCGACGCGCGGCGCTGCATCTCCTACCTGACGATCGAGCACAAGGGGCCGATCCCGCACGCGTTCCGCGCGGCGATCGGCAACCGCGTCTACGGCTGCGACGACTGCCTCGCCGCCTGCCCGTGGAACAAGTTCGCCAGCATCGCGCAGGAAGCCAAGCTCGCGGCGCGCGACGACCTGCGCGCGCCTGAACTGTCCTTTCTGCTCGGCCTCGACGACGCGGCTTTTCGTGGCTTCTTCTCCGGCTCGCCGGTCAAGCGCATCGGCCGCGACCGTTTCGTCCGCAACGTGCTGGTGGCGACCGGCAATTCAGGCGAGGCCGCGCTGGCGCCGGCCTGTACGGCGCTGCTCGCCGACCCCTCGCCGCTGGTGCGCGGCGCGGCGGTGTGGGCGCTGTCGCGGCTGCTGCCGGCGCGCGACTTCGCCGCGCTCGCCGCCCGCGGACGCGACGAGGCCGACGCGACCGTCACCGAGGAATGGCGCCTGGCGCTGGCCGGCGCGAAAGAAGGGCATGCCGCATGACAATGAACGTCTTCCTGCTCGGCGCCGGCTGTTCGGCGCGCGCCTATGCCCGGCTCACGGCAGGCCGCGCCGGCACGATCTGGGGCACCACCCGCTCGGCCGAGCGATTCGACGCCCTGCGCGCAGACGGCATCACGCCGCTCGCCTTCGACGGCACGGAGATCGGGGAGGAAATGGCGACGGCGCTGAAGGCAACGACGCATCTGGTGCTGTCGGCCGCGCCAGTCGACGGCGGCGACCCGCTGCTGCGGCTCCTCCCTACCCCGATCACGCAAGCCATGCCGATGCTGCGCTGGATCGGCTACTTGTCCACCGTCGGTGTCTACGGCGACCATGACGGGGCGGCGGTCACCGAAGAGAGCGATCTCAAGGCGAAGTCGCGCCGTACGGTCGCACGGGTCGAGGCGGAGAAGGCGTGGCTCACCGCCGGCGCGCAAGCGGGCGTGCCGGTCGCGGTGCTGCGGCTCGCCGGCATCTACGGGCCGGGCCGCAACGCGCTCGTCAACCTGGCGCGCGGCACGGCGCGGCGCGTCGTCAAGCCCGGCCAGGTGTTCAACCGCATCCACGTCGCCGACATCGCCGGCGCGCTCGACCATCTCGGCAGAAGCGGGACGGGTGGCGTCTTCAACGTCTGCGACGACGAGCCCGGCCCGCCGCAGGACGTCATCGCCTTCGCCGCTTCGCTGACGGGCGTCGAGCCGCCGCCCGAAATCCCCTTCGACGAAGTGGAAATGACGCCGATGGCGCGCTCCTTCTGGGGCGAGAACAAGCGCGTTTCCAACGGCCGGCTGAAACAGGCGGGCTACGCCTTCCGCTACCCCAACCACCGGGTCGCGCTGGAGGCGATGTGGCGCGACGGAAGCTGGAGCCGGGGCGAATAGCCCCGCTGTCTGCGCGCGCCGGCCATCCCGTGCTATGAAAGGAATCGTGACGGGCGCGTTAACCTTCCGGTAACCACGGCGCGGGAAATCTCGCCGCGACCGGGTCCGCTTCGACGGGAGACAACATGACGGCTCGCTTCGGCAGGATGGCCTCGCTCGCCGCGCTGCTCGCCGCCGCGGTCGCCGCGGCCGGCCTCATCGAGGGCGTCGCGGTCGCCGCCGAGCCGCTGGCCAAGACGCTGTTCGGCGCGCAGAAGCTGCCGGCGGTCGCCGCGCCGCAGTCGATCGGCTTCTACTCCAAGGGCTGCTTCGCCGGCGGCGTCGGCATCGCGCCCGACGGCCCGCACTGGCAGGTGATGCGGCAGTCGCGCAACCGCCGCTGGGGCCATCCCCGGCTGATCGAGCTGATCGAGGCGCTGTCGCAGAAGGCGGCGAAGGACGGCTGGAACGGCCTCCTGATCGGCGACATCTCGCAGCCGCGCGGCGGGCCGATGACCACCGGCCACGCCTCCCACCAGGTCGGCCTCGACGCCGATATCTGGCTGATGCCGATGCCGGCCGGCCGCTTCACCGAAGCCGAGCGCGAGACCGTCAGCGCCGTGTCGATGCTGAAGAAGGGCGCGCTCACCGTCGACGACCGCAAATGGACGCCGCAGCACGCGACGCTGCTGCGCGACGCCGCCAGCTTCCCCGAGGTGGAGCGCATCTTCGTCCACCCCGGCATCAAGAAGAAGCTGTGCGACACGGTGACGGGCGACCGCTCGTGGCTCGGCAAGATCCGCCCCTACTGGGGTCACGATTCGCATTTCCACCTGCGCATCGGCTGCCAGCCCGGCTCGCCCGGCTGCAAGCCGCAGCCCGCGATCGGCCGCGGCGACGGCTGCGACACCTCGCTCGACTGGTGGTTCACCGACGAGCCGTGGCGGCCCGCCACCGGCCCGCAGAAGCCGCGCCCGCGCGACGTCATGACCATGGCGAGCCTGCCGAAGGAGTGCCGCGCCGTGCTCGCCGCGCCGGCGCCCGAATCGGCCGCCGCCGCCACGATGGCGCTTCCCCCGCAGGGCACCATCGGCGCCGCGCCGCCGGCGCAGGCCAGCGCCTTCGCGCCGATCCCGACGGGCAAGGTGCCGCTGCCGACGCCGCGCCCGACGAATTGACGGCCGGCGGGCGGGCGCCGTCTGGACCTCGCCGGGGAAGCCCCATATAGGTTTCAAACGGTTGAATCCGGCGCCCGATGCGCCCGGACCGATGTTCCCGGGAGGCAGGGGTGGCGCTGCGGCTCGCGCTGATCGCGCACGATCTCAAGAAGGACGAGCTCGTAGCCTTCGCGGCCCGGCATGCCGCCTTCCTGTCCGGCTGCGAGCTGGTCGCGACCGGCACCACCGGCGCCCGCATCCTCGAGGCCTGCCCGCAGCTTTCCGTGCGGCGGCTGAAGAGCGGCCCGCTCGGCGGCGACCAGCAGATCGGCGCGCTGATCGCCGACGGCGCGATCGACGCGATGATATTCTTCGTTGATCCGCTGACGCCTTTGCCGCATGACGTCGACGTCAAGGCACTGATGCGGCTCGCCATCGTCTACGACATCGCCATGGCCCTCAATCCGGCGACCGCGGAAGTGCTGGTCGCCGCGCACGGGTCGGACGCGGCGCGCCAACCCTGAAGCGGAGGAACGACGCGGCCGCCATGTCGAGCAGCAACCAAACCCCCGGCGCGCTGGCGTTCCCGATCCTCATCGGCGACATCGGCGGCACCAACGCGCGCTTCTCGATCCTGACCGACG
>JAFKJY010000006.1 GCA_017305835.1 Hyphomicrobiales bacterium | reverse complement strand
CATCGCGGCGGCCGAGGTCGTGGCGGGGCGGATGCCGGCGCCGGCCAGCGCCTGCTTCACCGCGCCGACGATCAGCCCGCGCACCAGGCCGGGATCGCGGAACCGCACATCGGCCTTGGCCGGGTGCACGTTGACGTCGACCAGCGCCGGGTCGAGCGTCAGGAACAGCGCGGCGACCGCGTGCCGGTCGCGCGGCAGCACGTCGGCGAAGGCGCCGCGCAGGGCGCCTGCCACCAGCCTGTCGCGGATCGGCCGGCCGTTGACATAGGCATATTGCTGCTGCGCCGTGGCGCGCGTGTAGGAGGGGATCGAGACGCGGCCCTGGAGCTGCACGCCCTCGCGCGCGGCGTCGATCGCGATCGAATTGTCGGCGAAATCGGCGCCCATCACCTGCGCCAGCCGTTCCAGCTCCGGCGTTTGCGAGGCCGCTGCGGCATATTCGAGCGTGGAGCGATCGCTGCCCGACAGCACGAAGCGCACGCGCGGGAAGGCGAGCGCGATGCGGCGGATGACGTCGGTGATGGCGGCGGCCTCGGCCCGCTCGCCCTTCATGAACTTGAGCCGCGCCGGCGTGGCGAAGAACAGGTCGCGCACCTCGACAAGCGTGCCGCCATTGGCGGCGGCCGGCCGCACCGGCGACACGGCCCCGCCCTCGACGCGGATCTCGGCGCCGGAGCCGCCGGCCCCTTCGCTGGCCGTTGGGCGGCTTCGGATCGACAGCCGCGCCACCGAGCCGATCGAGGGCAGCGCCTCGCCGCGGAAGCCGAGCGAGCGGATGTCGTGGATGTCGTCGGCAAGCTTCGAGGTGCAGTGGCGCCCGACCGCCAGCGGCAGCTCGTCGGCGGCGATCCCGCCGCCGTCGTCGACGACGCGGATCAGCGACAGGCCGCCGCCGGCCGTGGCGATCTCGACGCGCGACGCGCGCGCGTCGAGCGCGTTCTCGACCAGCTCCTTGACGACGATCGCCGGACGTTCGATCACCTCGCCGGCGGCGATCTGGTTGATGACGGTCTCGGAGAGCTGGCGGATGGGCATGGGCCGATCATAGCGGATTCGCCGCTGGCGCGAAGGACGGCGCCGCGATCGGATGTGGATCGAGCCGCGCGACGGTTTGGCGCTGGACCGGCGGACCGCGGTCGGCGAGACTGCGGCAGGCAACGACCGAGCGATGGCGACCGGCTTTCTGCGACATATCGAGACCGAACTGGAAGCCCTGAAGACGGCCGGCCTCTACAAGGCCGAGCGCGTGATCTCCTCGCCGCAATCGGCGCAGATCGAGGTGGGCGGCCGCCGGCTGCTCAACTTCTGCGCCAACAACTATCTCGGCCTGGCGGACTCGGACGAGCTGCGCGACGCCGCGAAAACCACGCTCGACCGCTACGGCTACGGCATGGCCTCGGTGCGCTTCATCTGCGGCACGCAGGAGGAGCACAAGGAGCTCGAGGCGCGGCTGTCGCGCTTCCTCGGCATGGAGGACACGATCCTCTATTCCTCCTGCTTCGACGCCAATGGCGGCCTGTTCGAGACGCTGCTCGGAGAGGAGGACGCCGTCATCTCGGACGCGCTCAACCACGCCTCGATCATCGACGGCGTGCGGCTCTCGAAGGCGCGCCGCTATCGCTACGCCAACAACGACATGAAGGAGCTGGAGGCGCGGCTGAAGGAGGCCTCCGACGCGCGCTTCCGGCTGATCGCCACCGACGGCGTGTTCTCCATGGACGGCGTCATCGCCGACCTGAAGGGCATCTGCGACCTCGCGGAAGAATACGACGCGATGGTGATGGTGGACGACAGCCATGCGGTGGGTTTCGTCGGCGAGCACGGACGCGGCACGCCGGAACATTGCAGCGTCGAGGGGCGCGTCGACATCCTCACCGGCACGCTCGGCAAGGCGCTGGGCGGCGCCTCGGGCGGCTACACCAGCGGCCGGCGGCAGGTGATCGACTGGCTGCGCCAGCGCTCGCGGCCCTATCTGTTCTCCAACACGCTGATGCCGGCGATCGCCGGCGCCTCGCTGAAGGTGCTCGACATGATCGAGGCCGGCGGCGGCCTGCGGCGGAAACTCTACGACAATGCGGCGCGCTTCCGCGCCGGCATGGAGAAGGGGGGCTTCCGGCTGGCCGGCGCCGGCCACCCGATCGTCCCGGTGATGGTCGGCGACGCCGCGCTCGCGGGGCAGATGGCCGAACGCCTGCTCGACCACGGCATCTATGTGATAGGCTTCTCCTTCCCCGTGGTGCCGAAGGGCCAGGCTCGCATCCGCACCCAGATGTCGGCGGCGCATTCGACTGCCGACATCGACCGCGCGGTGCAGGCGTTCGGCGAGGTCGGGCGCGAGCTCGGGATTATCTGACGTTTCGGGCCGGTCCCGCCCTTCGGGGCCGGCCAAGCTGGAGTGAAGCACGATGATCGTCACCAACATGGACCGCACGCAGTGCATGGCGCTGCTGCGCGCCTCGCGGCTGGCGCGGCTGGCCTGCGTCAAGGACGGCCGGCCCTATCTGGTGCCGGTTACCTATGCGCCCGACGGCGACAACCTCTACGGCTTCTCGCTGCTCGGGCAGAAGGTCGAATGGATGCGCGGCAACCCGCAGGTCTGCGTCCAGGTCGACAGCTTCGAGGGCGAGCGGGAGTGGCGCAGCGTCGTCGCCCACGGCCGCTACGAGGAACTGCCCGACCTCGTCGGCTGGAAGGTTGAGCGCGAGCGCGCCTGGTCGCTGCTGAGCAAGGAAGCCCATTGGTGGGAGCCCGGCGCGTTCAAGCCGGTGCCCGAGCCGCCGACGCATCGCATCTTCTACCGCATCGTGGTCGAGGAAGTGAGCGGCCGCCACGCTTTCCCCGAGGGTACGGCGGGCGGCGGCGTGCCGCGCTGAAAGGCAGGGAGTGTTCGATGTCCAACATGATGCGCGCGCTGGTGAAGGCCAAGGCCGAGCCGGGCCTGTGGATGGAACGCGTGCCGGTGCCCGAGATCGGCCCCAACGACGTGCTGATCAAGGTGAAGAAGAGCGCGATCTGCGGCACCGACGTCCACATCTGGAACTGGGACGAATGGGCGCAAAAGACCGTGCCGGTGCCGCTGGTGACGGGGCATGAGTTCGTCGGGACCGTCGCCGAGGTCGGCTCGGCGGTGAGCGAATACCATGTCGGCCAGCGCGTCTCGGGCGAGGGCCACATCGTCTGCGGCCATTGCCGCAACTGCCGCGCGGGCAGGGGGCATCTGTGCCGCAACACGCGCGGCGTCGGCGTGCAGCGGCCGGGCTCGTTCGCCGAATACGTCGCGCTGCCGCAGCACAACGTCGTGCCGATCCCCGACGACATCCCCGACGAGGTCGCCGCGATCTTCGACCCGCTCGGCAACGCGGTCCACACCGCGCTCTCCTTCGATCTGGTGGGAGAGGACGTGCTCGTCACCGGCGCCGGGCCGATCGGCATCATGGGCGCGCTGGTGGCCCAGTGCGTCGGCGCCCGCAAGGTGATCATCACCGACGTCAACCCGACCCGGCTGGCGCTGGCCAGGAAGCTCGGCATCCACCGCGCCGTCGACGCCTCGAAGGAGAAGCTCGCCGGGATCATGCGCGAGGAGGGCATGACCGAGGGCTTCGACGTCGGGCTGGAGATGTCGGGCAATGCCGGCGCCTTCCGCGACATGATCGACGCCATGAACAATGGCGGCAGGATCGCCATCCTCGGCATCGCGCCGACCGGCTTCGAGATCGACTGGAACAAGGTCATCTTCAAGATGCTGACGCTCAAGGGCATCTACGGCCGCGAGATGTTCGAGACCTGGTACAAGATGATTGCGCTGGTGCAGGGTCCGCTCGACGTCTCCGGCCTGATCACCCACCGCATCGGCATCGACGATTTCCGCGAAGGCTTCGCCGCGATGAAGAGCGGCGACGCCGGCAAGGTGGTGATGGACTGGTAGAGCCGGCGGCGCTACGGCATGTCCTCCGGTGCCGGCTTTACGCCGCCCTTGCGGCTCATGATCCGGTCGAACGCCTGGAAGTCGGCGCGCTGCTTTCGTTCCGCGAAGATCTCGGCAGTCTTCATTGCGGAGAGCTTTTCCGCGAGCGCTGTGACGACGAGTTGATTCATGCTCGTTCCGTCCTCGCTGGCCACCCGCTCGGCGGCCTCCTTGAGCGAGCGCGGAAGGCGCAGGGGAAACGTCTTGATCTTGGTGCTCATGAGCTCATCCTCTGCATCACGCCCTGCGGACGGTCGACCTCGACATTGAACATCGAAACGGCAGGCCTGAAATCCTTCTCGTTGAAGGTTGCGATCACATCCGCCCGGCCGTTGACCGCTGTTTCCAGAACCATCTCGTCTCCCGGATCGCGCAATTGCGGTCGCCAGAGAAACTTGATCTCGACGGGTGTCGCGATGGCGACGATGACGTCGAGAACCTGAAGCACTTCCGCAGCGGAGAGCCCCGACGCCTCCAGATGCTCCGGCTGACAGCAAATGGCTTCATACTCGAGCAACAGGGGTACGCTCAGGAGCAGTTCGCCCCGACCCGCGCGTAAACTGCGCAACAGTCCGGCAGAAGCGCCCGATGGGCTGCGCAGTCCGGCCACCACGACGTTCGTATCGAGAACCACGCGCATGGTGAAAGTTGGATGATATCATATGTGATGTCAAGTGTGCCGATTGTGGCTGATGACGGCCGCCTCCAGCGCCCCTAGTCCGGCGGCGACGGCCGCCTGCTCGGCGGGCGTCAGGCCGGCCATCATGCGGGCTTCGTAGTCGCGCGCGGGCGGGACCATGGCGCGGTAGGTGTCCTCGCCGGCCTTCGTCAGCCGCAGATGCTCGACGCGGCGGTCGGTTCCGTCCGTCTCCCGCGCGACCCAGCGGCGCTTTTCCAGCGCGGTGACGGCGCGGCTGACGCGGGTCTTGTGCATGGCCGAATGCCGGCCGACCTGCGTTGCCGTCATCGTGCCGTACTGGCCGAGCGTGGCGAGCAGCCGCCATTCCGGCCGCGTGATGCCGAGCTTCTGGCGATAGATCGCCGAGAACTCGCGGCTCATCGCGTCGGCCAGCCGGTTGAGCCGGTATGGCAGGAAGCTCTCCAGTGCGAGGATGTCGTCGGCCATCGCGCCAGCCTTGATGGTTGCAAAATCGATAGTTACGAGTGCAACAAATTCGCTGGCGCGTCAAAGCGCCGGCTTCGAGGAGACACGCCATGGCCTTTTCCTACATGCCGGGCTTCGGCAACGATTTCGAGACCGAGAGCCTTCCGGGCGCCCTGCCGCAGGGCCAGAACTCGCCGCAGCGCCCCGCCTACGGGCTTTATGCCGAGCAGCTTTCCGGTTCGCCCTTCACCGCCCCGCGCGGCACCAACGAGCGCTCCTGGCTTTATCGCATCCGGCCGAGCGTGAAGCATCACGGCCGCTTCACGGCGACGGACTTCCCGCTGTGGAAGACCGCGCCCAACCAGAACGACAGCGACCTGCCGATCGGCCAGCTCCGCTGGGACCCGACGCCGATGCCCAATGTCGAGACCGACTTCCTCTCCGGCATACGCACCATGACGACGGCCGGCGACGCCACCGGGCAGGCCGGCATGGCCGCGCATGTCTACGTCGCCAACACCGACATGGTGGACGACCATTTCTTCAACGCCGACGGCGAGCTTCTGGTCGTGCCGCAGGAGGGCGGCGTGCGCTTCGTCACCGAGATGGGCGTGATGGAGGTGAAGCCCGGCGAGATCTGCGTCATCCCGCGCGGCCTGACCTTCAAGGTCGAGCTGATGGGCGGCCCCGGGGGAAAAACAGCGCGCGGCTACGTCTGCGAGAACTACGGCGCCAAGTTCACCATGCCCGACCGCGGCCCGATCGGCGCCAACTGCCTGGCCAATCCGCGCGACTTCAAGACGCCGGTCGCCTGGTATGAGGACAAGGAGCGGCCCTGCCGCATCGTCGTCAAGTGGTGCGGCCGCTTCTACGTCACCGAGATTGGCGCTTCGCCGCTCGACGTGGTCGCGTGGCACGGCAACTACGCGCCCTACAAGTATGATCTGTCGACATATTCGCCGGTCGGCGCCATCCTGTTCGACCATCCCGACCCGTCGATCTTCACCGTGCTGACGGCGCCGAGCGGCGAGGAGGGGACGGCGAATGTCGACTTCGTCATCTTCCCGCCGCGCTGGCTGGTGGCCGAGCACACGTTCCGGCCGCCATGGTATCACCGCAACATCATGAGCGAGTTCATGGGTCTGATCCGCGGCCAGTACGACGCCAAGGAGAAGGGTTTCGTGCCCGGCGGCATGAGCCTGCACAACATGATGCTGGCGCACGGGCCCGACGCCTTCGGCTTCGACAAGGCGACCAAGTCGGAGCTGAAGCCGGTCAAGCTGGAGGACACGATGGCCTTCATGTTCGAGACGCGCTTTCCGCAGATGCTGACCCGCCACGCGGCCGAGGCCGAGACCCTGCAGGACGACTATCTCGACTGCTGGACCGACCTGAAGAAGCGCTTCGACGGCTCGAAGGAAGGCGACTGGAGCTGAAGCGCGGCGCTCGCTTCCGCGCCGGGCGGGCGCTATGAATGACGAACCGAGAAGGACCGCGCGACGCGGCGTGCTGGAGGAAATTGCTTGAAGCTTGCAACGATGAAGGACGGCACGCGCGACGGCCGGCTGGCGGTCGTCTCGCGCGATCTCACGCGCTTTACAGATGCCTCGTTCCTGGTGCCGACGCTGCAGGCTGCGCTCGACGACTGGGGCCGGATCGCGCCGCATCTGGAGGCGCTGGCCGAAAGCCTCGAGCACGGCTCCGTGCCGTCGCAGCGCTTCCACGAGCATGACGCCCGCTCGCCGCTGCCGCGCGCCTACCAGTGGGCCGACGGCTCGGCCTATGTGAACCATGTCGAGCTGGTCAGGAAGGCGCGCGGGGCCGAGCTGCCGGCGAGCTTCTGGACCGACCCGCTGATGTATCAGGGCGGCTCCGACGCCTTCCTCGACCCGCGCGAGCCGATCCGCGTCGTCGACGAGGCCTGGGGCATCGACATGGAGGGCGAGGTCGCCGTCATCGTCGACGACGTGCCGATGGGCGCGACGCTCGCCGAGGCGCGCGCCGCCATCCGCCTCGTCATGCTGGTCAACGACGTCTCGCTGCGCGGGCTGATCCCGGCCGAGCTCGCCAAGGGCTTCGGCTTCTTCCACGGCAAGCCCTCCACGGCGTTCTCGCCGCTCGCCGTCACCCCGGACGAACTGGGCGAGGCCTGGGACGGCGGCCGGCTGCACCTGCCGCTGCTGGTCGACCTGAACGGCAAGCCGTTCGGCCGGGCGAACGCCGGCATCGACATGACCTTCGACTTCCCGACGCTGGTCGCCCATGCGGCGAAGTCGCGGCCGCTCGGCGCCGGCACCATCGTCGGCTCCGGCACCATCTCCAACAAGCTGGGCGACGGCCCCGGCAAGCCGGTCGCCGAGGGCGGCGTCGGCTATGCCTGCATCGCCGAGATCCGCATGATCGAGACGATCGAGGCCGGCGCGCCCAAGACGCCTTTCCTGCGCTTCGGCGACACGGTCCGCATCGAGATGCGCGACGGCTCCGGCCACTCGATCTTCGGCGCGATCGAGCAGTCGGTGGAGCGCTATTCGAGGGAGGGCTGAGCGATGGCCAGGCAATTCGCTTCCACCGGCGACATGGCCGAGAAGAAGATCTCCTTCACCGAGATCGGCAGGGACCTGTGGGCCTTCACCGCCGAGGGCGACCCGAACACCGGCGTCATCATCGGCGACGACGCCGTGATGATCGTCGACGCGCAGGCGACGCCGCGGCTCGCCGGCAAGGTGATCGAGAAGGTGCGCACCGTCACCGACAAGCCGATCAAATACGTGATGCTGACGCACTATCACGCCGTGCGCGTGCTCGGCGCCTCGGCCTACGGCGCCTCTGAGGTGATCATGTCGGACGCCGCGCGCATGCAGGTGGCCGAGCGCGGCAAGGAGGACTGGGATTCGGAGTTCGGCCGCTTCCCCCGCCTGTTCCAGGGCCATGAATCGATCCCCGGCCTGACCTGGCCGACGCTGACCTTCTCGGATCGCATGACGCTCTACATGGGCAAACGCCGCGTCGACCTCGCCTTCCTCGGCCGGGCGCACACGGCCGGCGACATCGTCGCCTTCGTGCCCGACGCCAACGTCATGTTCACCGGCGACATCGTCGAATACCACTCGGCCTGCTATTGCGGCGACGGGCATTTTTCCGACTGGCCGGACACGCTGGAGAACATCGCGGATTTCGAGCTCGACGCCATCGCCCCGGGCCGGGGCGACGCGCTGGTCGGCCGGGCGAGGGTCGACGAGGCACTCGCCAACACCGCCGACTTCCTGCGCTCGACCTACCGGCCGATCGCGCGCGTGGCGCAGGGCGGCGGCTCGTTGAAGCAGGCGTGGGACGCAGCCCGCGCGGAGTGCGACCCGAAGTTCGCCTCCTACGCCATCTACGAGCACTGCCTGCCCTTCAACGTCGCGCGCGCCTATGACGAGGCGCTCGGCATCGACACGCCGCGCATCTGGACGGCCGAGCGCGACCGCGCGATGTGGGCCGAATTGCAGGGGGCGTGACCGTGCAGGGCAGCGTCTGGTTCTACGTCGTCTGCGCCATCTGGGCGGTCGCGGTCGTCGGCGCGCTGATCCGCGCGACCCGCTTCACCTACATGGTCGAGGCGCGGTCGGGCAGGCCGCTGCTGCGCAACGGCCTGCCGGGCTTCGCCAACATCGTCCCGGTGGCGCTCAACATCGGCGTGGCGCGCGACGAGGAGACGCAGAGCCTGCGCCGCGAGGTGGTGAAGCGTCTGCTGATGATCCTCGGCGGCTTCGTCGCCTTCGCGCTGTTCCTCGCGGTCGCCGGACAGGGGGAGGCGGCATAACGCGCACGCTGGGCGCGGAGGGCTGGATGTATTCAGGAAAGCTGCACTGCATACCGAGCGAACTGATCGTCGAGCGTGACTATTATCAGATCTTCAGCCCTAGCCTGGGCAATCAACATGCGATCGAACGGGTCCCGGTGATGATGAGGCAGCGCTTCGAGGGCGGCGATGTGCCGCGTCGTGATGTCGAGGAGCCTGTAGCCGGTCATGTGCAGCTTCTCGGGGAGATCGCCTGGCGCCCTAAGCTTGCCGAGCGATCGCTTGATCGCAATCTCCCACAGTGTCGCCATGCTGACCCACAATGGCTGCCCCGACTCAATGGCTTTGCGATGGTGAGGCTGAAGCCGGTAGTCGCCATCGAGCGACCAGAGCAGAATATGGGTGTCGACGAGATAGCCGTTCACGCCGCGTCATCCGCATCGGACCGGCGTCGCTCCGTGGCAGGATCAGGTTTGGTGTACTCGTCCCATTCGGGGCCGAGCTCATCAAAATCGTCCGCCATCCAGAATTCGCCTTTGAACGCGCCGATGCGCGGCAATGAGCCGAAGCCGGGCTTGTCCGGCCCTACCTTCACATATGGCTTGCCATGCTTTGTGATGGCGATCTCCTCGCCGGCTGCCGCCTTGCGAAGAATCTCCGAAAGATTGGATTTCAACTGCGCCACAGTGATGTTCATGGGCCGCTCCATCTATTATGGCCTAAATTTAGGTCATAACTCCGGTTCCATCAAGGCAGCTGCCTGATGCCCCGCTATTCCTACAAGCCCTTCGCTTATGCGACGCCGCCCGAATTGCGCGGGGCGAGGCCGCAGCGCCGGCCCGTCGTCATCGTCGGGGCCGGGCCGGTCGGGCTGGCCGCGGCGATCGACTGCGCGCTGCGCGGCGTGCCCTGCGTCGTGCTCGACGACAACGACGTGGTCTCGCTCGGCAGCCGGGCGATCTGCTGGTCCAAGCGCACGCTGGAGATCTTCGACCGGCTGGGCGTCGGCGAGCGCATGGTGGAGAAGGGCGTGACCTGGAAGGTCGGGCGCCTGTTCCACGGCGACCGCGAGGTGTGGAGCTTCGACCTGCTGCCGGAAGCGGGCCACAAGATGCCGGCCTTCATCAACCTCCAGCAATATTACGTCGAGCAGTATCTGGTCGAGCGCGCGGCCGACTTCCCGGACCTGATCGACCTGCGCTGGAAGAACAGGGTGACCGGCGTCAGCCCGCGCCCCGACGGCGTCACGGCGCGCATCGAGACGCCCGACGGGGGCTACGAGCTGGAGGCCGACTGGCTGGTCGCCTGCGACGGCGCGCGCTCGCCGGTGCGGGCGATGATAGGGCTCGACTTCGAGGGGCGCGTCTTCGAGGAGCGCTTCCTGATCGCCGACGTCGAGATGGAGGCCGACTTTCCGTCCGAGCGCTGGTTCTGGTTCGAGCCGCCTTTCCACGGCGGCCGCTCGGCGCTGCTGCACAAGCAGCCCGACGACATCTACCGCATCGACCTGCAGCTCGGCCCCGACGCCGATCCCGAGGAGGAACGGAAGCCGGAACACGTCGTCCCACGCATCTCGAAGGTGGTCGGCGGCCGGCCCTTCGAGCTCGACTGGGTGTCGGTCTACACCTTCCAGTGCCGCCGCCTCGACCGCTTCGTCCACGGCCGCGTGGTCTTCGCCGGGGACAGCGCCCACATCGTCTCGCCCTTCGGCGCGCGCGGCGGCAACGGCGGCATCCAGGATGCCGACAACCTCGTCTGGAAGCTCGCCATGGTGGTGCGCGGCGAGGCGCCGGAAAGCCTCGTCGCGACCTATGACGAGGAGCGCGTCTTCGGCGCCGACGAGAACATCCGCAACTCGGCCCGTGCCACTTCCTTCATGACGCCGAAGACGCAGATGGAACGAATTTTCCGCGACAGCGTGCTGGAGCTCGCGGCCGGGCACGAATTCGCGCGCAGGCTGGTCAATTCCGGCCGGCTGTCGCGGCCGTGCTCGCTGGAGGGCATGAGCCTGCAGACGCCGGCGGGCGAGGGGCAGGGCGTGGCGCCCGGCATGGCGATGCTTGATGCGCCGGTCGACGGGCCGCGGGGCGGCTGGCTGCTCAACCATTTCGGCGGCGGCGTCGGGCTGATGGCCGTCGAGGCGGATCTGCCGCAACGGCTGCCGGACGGCGTGGCCGGGCTCGTCGTGGCGAAACAGGCGCGGCCGCTGCCCGCGGGCGCGACGATGCTTGTCGACGGCGAGGGGCTCGTCGCCGCGCGCTACGGCGCCGGCTCGGTCTACCTGATCCGGCCGGACCAACATGTGGCTGCGCGGCTCGTCCGGCCCGACGCCACCGCGATCGAGGCCGCGCTGAAGCGCGCGACGGGGAGGGCCTGATGGCTGCAGATAGCGAGATCGGGCGCGATCGCCTCGGCGCCGCCGGCGACGATTTCTACGCCGCGCTGATGGCCGCCCACGAGGGGCTGAGCTTCGAGGAAAGCGCGCGGCTCAACGCCCGGCTGGTGCTGCTGCTGGCCAACCGGGTGGGCGATCTGGAGACGCTGCGGGCCGCGATCGAAGCGGCCCGCAATCCCTCATAGCGCGCCTACTCCGCCGCCTGGACCTTGAGTACGCCGCGGCGGATCTGGTCTTCCTCGATCGACTCGAACAGGGCGCGGAAGTTGCCTTCGCCGAAGCCCTCGTCACCCTTCCTCTGGATGAACTCGAAGAAGATCGGGCCGATGACGGTCCTGGAGAAGATCTGCAGCAGGATCTTGGTCATGCCGCCGTCGACCACGCCCTCGCCGTCGATCAGGATGCCGTGCTTCTTCATCCGGTCGACCGGCTCGTCATGGCCGTTCACGCGGTCGAACGACTTCTCGTAATAGGTCTCGGGCGGGCCGGGCATGAACTTCAGCCCGTTGTCGGCGAGCCGGTCGGTGGCGTCGTAGATGTCGTCGGTGCCCACCGCGATGTGCTGGATGCCCTCGCCCTTGTACTTCTTCAGGTACTCGACGATCTGGCTCGTCTCGTCCTTGGATTCGTTGAGCGGGATGCGGATCTTGCCGCAGGGCGAGGTGATGGCGCGGCTGACCAGACCGGTGATGCGGCCGTCGATGTCGAAATAGTGGATCTGCCTGAAGCCGAACAGGTCGCGGTAGAAGTCCCACCACTTGTCCATGTTGCCGCGATAGACGTTGTGGGTGAGGTGGTCGAGATAGTAGAAGCCGACGCCCTGCGGCCGCGGGTTCGCCTCGCCCAGCCACTCGAACTCGGCCGCGTAGGGCGAGCCCTTCTGGCCGTAGTTCTCGACGAAGTAGATCAGCGAGCCGCCGATGCCGACGATGGCCGGCACGTCGAGCGCCTTGTCGGTGCCCGTGTAGGGCGTCGCGCCCTTCGCCACCGCATGCTCGAAGGCGTGCTTCGCCTCCACCACGCGCCAGCCCATCGACGGGGCACAGGGGCCGTGCTCGTCGACGAAGCGCATGGCGTGCGAGCCGGGCTCGGCGTTGACGACGTAGTTGACGTCGCCCTGTCGCCACACGGTGATCGCCTTGCTGCGGTGCTTCGCGACCGGCGCATAGCCCATCTTCCTGAACAGCTCGGCGAGTTTCTCCGGCTCGGGATGCGCGAACTCGACGAACTCGAAGCCGTCGGTGCCGGCCGGATTGTCGGTGCTGATCTTCGCGGGCGGCGCATCGTGCGGAAACGGACCCATCTCGGCCTCCTTGATTCAGGGATGAATGGTCCGGAGTGTAGCGCCGCGCCGCTGCAAGGGGCTTGCATTCGGGCCGCCCGCCGGGGCATTTGATGCGGGAAGCGTGCGGGAAGGAGCGTTCGATGGCATCTGCCGTGCAGCTTGATGGATTTGACCGCAAGATACTCGCGCTGTTGCAGGAGGACGCGCGGCTGACCAACAACGACCTGTCGGCCCGCATCCACCTGTCGCCCTCGCAATGCTCGCGCCGCCGCCAGCGGCTCGAGGAGGAGGGGCTGATCCGCGGCTACCGGGCCGAGCTCGACCGCGAGCAGCTCGGCTTCCCGCTGGTCAGCATGGTGTCGGTGACGCTGGCCACCCACAGCCCCGACAATGCCCGCCGTTTCGCCGAGCTGCTTGCCCGGCTGCCCGAGGTGCAGGAGGCGCACGCGCTGACCGGCGAGATGGACTACATCCTGAAGATCGTCACACCCGACCTGAAGTCGCTGTCGGAGTTCGTCAGCGGCACGCTGCTGCCGCACGATTCGGTCCAGCACGTGAAGACGGCGATCGTGCTGCAGACGCTGAAGGAGAGCCTGTCGCTCCCTATCGGATAGAGCGCCTCCGGGCGTTACGAAAAACTTCCATCTGCCTTCAATGTTGTTACAGTTTCCGCTGCGCGGGGAGGAACACGCAGGGCGCAACGTCGCCCGCAACGAAGGAGAGTGGAGGAGAACGATGAAGCCGCTATCGATGAAGTCGCTCGCTTTGGCGGGCGCGCTCGCCACCTCGGGCTGGCTGTCGGCGACGACGCTGTCGGCCGCGCAGGAGGTGACGCTCAAGCTGCACCAGTTCCTGCCGGCGCAGGCCAACGTGCCGGCGCACGTGCTCGACGTCTGGGCCGACAAGGTCGAGAAGGAGTCCGGCGGCCGCATCAAGGTCGAGCGCTATGCCGCGATGGCGCTCGGCGGCACCCCGCCGCAGCTCATCGACCAGGCCCATGACGGCGTGGCCGACGTGGTGTGGACGGTGGTGGGCTACACGCCCGGCCGCTTCCCGCGCGCCGAGGTGTTCGAGCTGCCATTCATGATGACCAACGCCGAGGCGACCTCGCGGGCCTACTGGGACCTCTTCGACAAGGAGATGAAGGACACCGACTTCAGGGAGTTCCACATCATCGGCACCTGGGTGCACGGCCCCGGCGTGATCCACTCCAGCAAGCCGGTGAAGTCGCTCGACGACCTCAAGGGCCTGAAGGTGCGCGCCCCGACGCGCGTGATCACCGGCATGCTGACCGAACTGGGCGCCACCGCGATCGGCCTGCCGGTGCCGGCCATCACCGACGCGCTGTCCAAGGGCGTCATCGACGGCTGCGTGATCCCGTGGGAGGTGACGCCGTCGCTCAAGGTCTCGGAGCTGGTCCACAACCACACCGAGTTCGGCGGCGACCACGCGCTCTACACGACGGCCTTCGTGCTGGCGATGAACAAGGACAGGTACGAGAGCCTGCCGGCCGACCTGAAGAAGGTGATGGACGACAATTCCGGCCAGGAATTCTCCGCCTTCGCCGGCAAGACGCAGGCCGAATGGGACGCGCCCGGCCGCAAGATCGCGGTCGACCTCGGCAACAGCATCGTCCAGCTCTCGGCCGAGGAGACGGAAGCCTGGAAGAAGGCCTCGCAGCCGGTGATCGACAAGTGGGTCGCCGAGATGAAGGGCAAGAACATCGACGGCCAGGCGCTGCTCGACGAGGCGCGCGCGCTGATCGACAAATACACCAAGGGAAGCTGAGCCCGCGCCGCAGGCCATGTCCATCGGCCTGCGTCCGCTCCCGGCGTCTCGCCAGGAGCGCTTCCATTCGATACTGTTATAGTGCATAACAAAGTCGCTCTGGTCGAGGGGCCGCCGTCCCGACGGGGCGGCGGGGAGGGGACCGGAGGCGAGCGGAGGGGGAAATGGGAGTTTCCAGCTTTGTGGAGGGGCTGGCGCGCTGGCTGGCCTATCTGGGCGGCGCCGTGCTCTTCGTGGTGTCGATCCTGACCGTCGTCAGCGTCATCGGCCGCGCCTTCATCTTCGCCGGTCTGTCGCCGATCGCCGGCGACTACGAGATCGTCGAGGCGCTGTCGGGCTTCGCCGTCTTCTGCTTCCTGCCGATCTGCCAGCTCCGCCGCGGCCACGTCATCGTCGATCTGTTCACCAACGCGATGGGGCCGCGGCTGGTGCGGCTGGTCGATGCGCTGTCCGAGATCATCATGGCGATCGTGCTGATCGTCATCGCCTGGCGGCTGACGCTCGGCTTCCAGGACAAGCTGCGCTACGGCGAGACGAGCTTCATCCGCCAGTTCCCGATCTGGTGGCCCTATTTCGCCTGCCTGCTCCCGGCCTATGTCGCGGCGCTCACCGGCGTCTACACCTCCGCGCTGGCCATCGGGTCCGTTGCCACCGGCCGCGACCTGCTGCCCGAGCACCAGGGTGTCGAGTGATGAGCGGGATCACGCTTGGCATCATCTCCTTCGTCATCCTGCTCGGCATGGTGTTCATCCGCGTGCCGATCGGCCTGTCGATGTTCACCTGCGGCGCAGTCGGCATGTGGGTGATCACCGGCTCGCCCATGCCGGTGCTGAACCACCTCAAGAACGTCACCTACTCGACCTTCTCGAGCTACGACTTCTCGGTCGTGCCGCTGTTCCTGCTGATGGGGCAGTTCGCCGCCTTCGGCGGCATCTCGACCAAGCTGTTCAAGGTCGCGGAGAACTGGCTCGGCCACCGCAAGGGCGGCATCGCCATGGCCACGATCGGCGCCTGCGCCGGCTTCGGCGCCATCTGCGGCTCCTCAATGGCCACCGCCGCGACGATGACGCAGGTGGCGCTGCCGGAGCTGAAGCGCAACGGCTATTCCGGCGCGCTGTCGGCCGGCACGCTCGCCGCCGGCGGCACGCTCGGCATCCTGATCCCGCCCTCGATCATCCTGATCATCTACGCCTCGCTGGCGGAGCAGAACATCGCCAAGCTGTTCCTCTGCGCCTTCATTCCCGGCCTGCTGGCGGCGCTGGGCTACATGCTGACCATCCGCATCGTCGTCTGGTTCCGTCCCAGCGAGGGCACCGTGCTGCCGCGCGTGCCCTACGGGCAGCGGCTGTGGAACCTGGTGCGCGTGTGGGACATCCTGATCGTCTTCGTCGCGGTGCTGGGCGGCATCTATGGCGGCTTCTTCACGCCGACCGAGGCGTCGGCCTTCGGCGCGGTCGGCACCGGTCTGATCGCCTGGGCGCGCGGCGGCATGAACGGGGCGAACCTGCGCGAGGCGATCCTCTACACGGCCAACGTCTCGGCCATGATGTTCTTCATCCTGCTGGGCGCCGGCCTCTACAACAGCTTCCTGGCTCTGTCGCAGCTTCCGCAGGAGGCCGCGACCATGGTGATCGAGCTCGGCCTCGGCCCTTGGGTGATCCTGTCGATCATGCTGGTCCTCTACTTCATCCTCGGCGGCCCGATGGACTCGCTGTCGATGATCCTGCTGACCATCCCGATCTTCTACCCGATCATCATGAAGCTGGATTTCGGCCTGACGCCGGAGGAGACGGCGCTGTGGTTCGGCATCCTCGTGCTGATCTCGGTCGAGGTGGGGCTGATCTCGCCGCCGGTGGGGATGAACCTGTTCATCATCCAGTCGATGGCCAGGCACATATCGACCGGCGAGATCTTCCGCGGCGTCGTCCCCTTCATCGTGTCGGACGCCACGCGCACGGCGATCCTCGTCGCCTTCCCGTCGATCACGCTCTATCTGCTGCGGCTGATGTATTGAGCCGCAGCGTCGCGCGGCCCGGCAGCCTGCGGGCGCCGTATCAGGCGAAGCCGACCGCGACGCCCTTCTTGCGGAAGTAGGACTGCATGAACTTGCGGCCCTGCCGGTTGGGCTGCGCCAGCCGGGCGGTCTCGAAGGTGGCTTCCTTGACGCCCTCGCGCGCCATCGCACCCTTGAGCGCGGCGATGCGGGCGTCGAGCTCCTCGTTGTCGTTGTTCAGCGAGGCGTAGATCGCCTCGATGGCCTCGGAGACGGTGATGTCGCTCACGTATGGGCTTCCTTGCTCGTGTCGCAGGCTGGCGCAGGTCAGCGGCGCTGCTGCTGGACCAGGCCGAACAGGTTGGTGCAGCGCGCGCCGGAGCGGCAATAGGCGAGTACCGGCCCGGGCAGGCCGGCGAGCGCAGCCGCCTGGTCGGCGACGTTCTGCGGCGTGATCTGGCCGCTGATCACCGGGATGTAGCGGAACTCCAGCCCCGCCTTCTCGGCCGCGGCGCGCACCTCGTCGGCCGGCGCCTCGCCCGGATGCTCGGCATCCGGGCGGTTGCAGATGATGCTCTTGAAGCCGGCCGCGGCCACGGCCTTCACGTCGGCGGCCGAAAGCTGCGGCGCGACCGAATAGTCGCTGGTGATCTGCTGGAAGTTCATCGTCGGATCCTGGTTGCGAAGGGTGGGGCTCAGAGCCCGTTGACCGGCACCTTGAGGAAGGTCGAGCCGCTCCTGTCGGGCTCGGGCAGGCGGCCGCCGCGGATGTTGACCTGCAGCGAGGGGATGATGAGCTTGGGCATCGACAGGGTCTTGTCGCGCGCCTCGCGCGTCCTGACGAACTCGTCCTCGCCGACGCCGTCCTTGACGTGGATGTTGTGGTCGCGCTCGTCGCCGACGCTCGTCTCCCAGGCGATGTTGCGGCCGTTCGGGCCGTAGTCGTGGCACATGAACAGCCGCGTTTCGCGCGGCAGCTCCAGCACCCGCTTGATCGAGCGGAACAGCGTGCGCGCGTCGCCGCCGGGGAAGTCGGCCCGCGCCGAGCCGCCGTCGGGCATGAACAGCGTGTCGCCGACGAAGGCGGCGTCGCCGATGACGTGCGTCGTGCAGGCCGGCGTATGGCCGGGCGTGTGCATCGTGTGGCTCGTCATGGTGCCGATCGTGTAGCTGTCGCCGTCCCTGAACAGCCGGTCGAACTGCGAGCCGTCGCGCTGGAACTCGGTGCCCTCGTTGAAGATCTTGCCGAACGTGTCCTGCACGACGGTGATGTTCTCGCCGATGCCCATCTTGCCGCCCAGCTCCTGCTGGATGTAGGGCGCCGCCGACAAATGGTCGGCATGCGCATGCGTCTCGATGATCCATTCGAGCCGCAGGCCCTTGTCGCGGATGAAGGCGATGATCCTGTCGGCGCCGTCGAAGGTGATGCGGCCGGCCGCGTAGTCGATGTCCATGACCGAATCGATCACCGCGCAGGCGTCCGAGTTCGGATCCTTCACGACATAGGAGATCGTGTTGGTCTGGGCGTCGAAGAAGCCGGTGACCTCGGGCTTGACCGAAAGGTCGGGCTTGAAGGGCAAGGACATGGCTGCCTCCTGTATCCTGCTGCCGGTGCGGGCGCGGTGGGCGCCGCTTCACCGACTGGATATGAACCCGCGCCTGCCTGCGCAAGCAAAAACCGGCCGGGCATCCGGTATGTGCTTCGAGCCGGCGATGCCGGACGGCAGGGAGCCTACATGAAAGCCTAGGCGGCCGCCATCAGCCCGCCGAGCCCGGCCAGCCGCCGCAGATGATGCTCGTGGTCGCCCAGCATCAGGTCGATCATCGTCGCCCGCTTGAAATAGTGGCCGACGGCGAGCTCCATCGTCATGCCGACGCCGCCGTGGAGCTGGATCGCGTTCTCGCCGACCAGCCGGCAGGCGCGGCCGACCTCGGCCTTGGCCGCGCTGGCGGCGCGTGCGCGCTCGCCGGCGTCGTCGCTGTCGGCCAGCATCGTCGCATAGAGCGTGATCGAGCGCGCCTGCTCCAGCGCCACGAACATGTCGACCGCCTTGTGCTGCAGCACCTGGAAGGAGCCGATCGGCACGCCGAACTGTTTTCTGACCTTGAGGTAGTCGACGGTGAGCGCGTGCATGGCCGCCATCGCGCCGATCGCCTCGGCGCAGAGTGCTGCGATCGCCGCATCCGCCACGCGCTCGACGAGCGGCAGGCCGCCGGCCGGATCGCCGATCGCGTCCGCCGCAGCCACGCGTACTCCGTCCAGTGCGATCTCGGCCGCGCGGTTGCCGTCCTGGTTGACGTAGCCCCGGCGCGTCAGGCCGTCCGCCTTGCCGTCGACCATGAAGGCGCCGATGCCCTTCGTGTCGCGCGCGTCACCGGCCGTGCGCGCGGTGACGAAGAGGCGGTCGGCGCTGTCGCCGCCCAGCACCACGCTCTTGCGGCCCGACAGCACCCAGCCGTCGCCGTCCTTCCGCGCGCTGGTCTCGACATGGTTCAGGTCCCAGCGCGAGCGCGGCTCGGTGTGCGCGAGCGCGAGCTTCAGTTCGCCGGCCGCCACCTGCGGGACGAGCTCCGCCTTCTGCGCGGCCGAGCCGCCGAAGCGCAGCACGCCGCCGCCGAGCACGATCGTCGCGAAATAGGGCTCCAGCGCCAGCGCGCCGCCCAGCGCCTCCATGACGAGCATCGTCTCGACCGGCGTGCCGCCCAGGCCCCCGTCGGCCTCCGCGAAGGGCAGCGCCATCAGCCCCATCTCGGCATAGCGGCCCCACATCTCGGCGCTGAAGCCCTCGGGCGAGGCGAGGATGCGACGCCGCTCCTCGAAGCCGTAGCGGTCCGCCAGCAGCCGCTGAAGCGAATCCCTCAGGATCGTCTGTTCTTCGCTGTAGTCGAAATCCATGGTCCGTCCCCGCGATTATCGCTGGCTTGTTGACGTATGATCGCAGTATGCGATATTGAGTAGATGAAACGCCTCGTCGTCCTTCCCGCCGCTGCCAAGGCTTTGCGTAGGCATCGGTTGGAATCGGAGCGACTTCTGGCGAAGCTGGAAGCCTATGCGGCCGACCCGGCGACGCAGGCCAACAACGTCAAGGCGTTGAAAGGCTCGACGGCGCGGCGCCTGCGGGTCGGCGACTTCCGCATCGTATTCGAGGAAACGGATGCCGAGATCGTCGTCACGAAGATCGGGCCGCGAGGCTCGGTCTATGACTAGGGGATGCGGACCATGACGGTGCAGTATTTCACCACGCCGAAGGGCGAGGAAATGGCGGTCCTGCCGCGCGCGGAACTCGAAGCGCTCACCGAGGCGGCCGAGCATGCGCGGGCACTCGCCGACTATCGCGCCGGCAGGATGCCGGGGCTGACGTCCGAGCAGGCGCGCGAGTTCGTGGCGGCTCCTTCGCCGTTGGCCTTCTGGCGCAAGCAGGCGGGCCTGACCCAGGTCGCACTGGCGTCGGCGGCCGGCATCGCGCAGAACTATCTCTCGGATCTCGAGAACGGCAAGCGCGCCGGACCGGTCGAGCTCTGGCTGAACCTCAGCCGCGTCCTCGACGTGCCGGTTGAGGCCCTGGTCGAAGCCGAATGACATCGCCCTAAAGCCCCAGCACGGCCTTGGCGATGATGTTCTTCTGGATCTCGTTCGAGCCGCCATAGATCGAGACCTTGCGGTAGTTGAAATAGCCCGGCGCCGCGCTTGCCGCGTAGTCCGGCTCGATAGGGGGCTCGTTGGAGCCGTCGAGCTGGTCGGCGTGGTAGGGCATGGCGTGCGGGCCCATCACCTGCATCAGCAGCCATGTCGTGGCCTGCTGGATCTCCGAGCCCTTGATCTTGAGGATCGAGGAGGCCGGGTCGGGCCTGCCCGTCTTGCCGCGCTTGGCATCGGCCGCGACGACGCGGAGCTGCGTGATCTCCAGCGCCTTGAGCTCGATCTCGGTGGCCGTCAGCTTCTCCATGAAGCGCGGGTCCTCGATCAGCGGCCGGCCGCCCGACATTTCCTTGCCCGCCAGTTCGCGGATGCGGGCGATGCGCTGCTTCGACATGCCGACGCGGGCGATGTTGGTGCGCTCGTTGCCGAGCAGGAACTTGGCGTAGTCCCAGCCCTTGTTCTCCTGCCCGACGAGGTTTTCAGCCGGCACCTTCACGTCGGTCAGGAAGACCTCGTTGATCTCGCGGCCGCCGTCGATCGTCACGATCGGCCGCACCTCGATGCCCGGCGTATTCATGTCGATCAGCAGGAAGGAGATGCCCTCCTGCTTCTTGGCGGCCGGGTCGGTCCGCACCAGGCAGAAGATCCAGTCGGCATATTGCGCCAGCGTCGTCCACGTCTTCTGGCCGTTGACGATGTAATGGTCGCCCTCGCGGACGGCGCGCGTCTTGAGCGAGGCGAGGTCGGAGCCGGCGCCGGGCTCGGAAAAGCCCTGGCACCACCAGTCGTCGAGATTGGCGATGCGCGGCAGGAAGCGCTGCTTCTGAGCCTCGCTGCCGAAGGTGTAGATCACCGGCCCGACCATGTTGACGCCGAAGGGCAGCGGCGAAGGGGCGGGGAACTTCTGCAACTCCTCGAGGAAGATGTACTGCCGCATCGGGTCCCAGCCGGTGCCGCCATGCTCGACCGGCCAGTGCGGCACGGCCCATCCCTTGGCATTGAGGATGCGCGTCCACCGGACCATGTCGGCCTTGTCGATGTGCTCGCCGTCGACGAGCTTCACGCGGATGTCCTCCGGCAGGTGCTCGCGGAAGAAGGTCCGCACCTCGTCGCGGAACGCCTGTTCCTCGGGGGTGAAGCGAAGATCCATGTTCTCCTCCTCTGAACTCGAACGCCCCCTTCACCGCCTTCGGCGGTCTCCCTCCCCCGTTCACGGGGGAGGGAGACCATGCGAAGCATGGTGGAGGGGGCGATCATGTATTTACGCGATCTCGAACAGCCCCGCCGCACCCATGCCGCCGCCGACGCACATGGTCACGACCGCGTATTTGACGCCGCGACGCTTGCCCTCGATGAGCGCGTGGCCGGCAAGCCGCGCGCCGCTCAT
>JAFKJY010000005.1 GCA_017305835.1 Hyphomicrobiales bacterium | reverse complement strand
GGATTTTCCCTACACGCAAGGCTTCTGGTTAACCTGCGTTTACTAATCGGCCCCGCGTTGCAATCGCGTCACGGATTTTCGGCCTCATGGTAAATGCCACCTCACCAAAGCCCCTCGCCGGCCTCAGCAGCCGAAGATATCGTTAAAGAATACAAACCCCATGAAGCCGAGCACCATCAGCATCCCCACCCGGTAGACGGCCTCCATGAAGCGTTCCGGCACCGGCCGCCGGATGACCGCCTCGACGAGGTAGAACATCAGATGGCCGCCGTCGAGCGGCGGGATCGGCAACAGGTTCAGGAAGCCGATGCCGACCGACAGCAGCGCAACGAGCTGGACCAGCCACATGAAGCCGAGCGAGGCGGCCTTGCCGGACATCTCGGCGATCTTGACCGGCCCGCCGAGCTGGCAGCGGTCCTCGCGGCCCGTCGCGAAGCGCTGCAGGAAATGGCCTGTCCGCTCGATGATGCGGCCGGTCTCCAGCACCGCCTGGCCCAGCGCCTCGGCCGGGCCGTAGCTGACCAGCCGCGGCTGGCCGACCTCCTGGTTGTTGACCACGCCGATCAGCCCGACCTTGACGGTGTTGCCGAGCGCGTCCTTCTGCTCGCTCACCTCGGGCGTCGCGGTGACCTGGACCTCGCCGCCGTCGCGCAGCATGACGAAGACGATCGCGTCGCCCGCCCTGCCCGACACCAGCCGCTGCACGTCGGAGAAGGTCTCGACCTTGACGCCGTCGACGCTGACGAAGCGGTCGCCGGGCATGATGCCGGCAATCGCCGCCGGGCTGCCCGGCCTGACCTCGGCCACCACCGGCTCGAACACGAAGCGCCCGTAGACGGAGAACATCACCGCGAACACGGCGATCGTCAGCAGGAAGTTGAAGGCCGGGCCGGCGAATACGGTCGCCGCGCGCTTCCAGATCGGCTGGAGATGGAAGGCGACGCTGCGCTCCTGCGGCGTCAGCGCCGCGAGCTCCTCCTCGCTGGGCGTGCTGGTGGCGCCGACGTCGCCGACGAACTTGACGTAGCCGCCGAGCGGCACGGCGCTGAGCTTCCAGCGCGTGCCGTGCCGGTCGGTGAAGCCGGCAAGCTCCGGCCCGAAGCCGATCGAGAAGGCCTGCACGCCGATGCCGCAGGCGCGGCCGACGAGATAGTGGCCCATCTCGTGCACGAAGACGACGACCGTCAGCACGCACAGGAACGGGATGATCGTGCCGACGAGCAGCCCCTGCGTGCTGAAGATGTTGGTCAGGATGTCGGTCACCGCGCCCCCTGCTGTTGTCGTCCGGCTGCTGCCGCGACACCGTCGCACCGGAAACCGGGCGATTCGGTGGCGCCGCCGCGATCGTCCCTTACGGGCCGAACAGGCCGTGGGCCGGCATGTCGGCGCCCGCCGCGAGCGCCCCCACCACGGAAAGCGCGATCGCCGCCGCGACAAGCCCGTCGACGCGGTCCATGACGCCGCCGTGGCCGGGGATCAGCCAGCCCGAATCCTTCACCCCGAAGCGGCGCTTCAGGCCCGATTCGAACAGGTCGCCCATCTGCGACAGCACCGACAGCAGCAGCGCGGCGAGCCCGATCAGCCAGGGCGAGGCCGGCGAGGCTGCGGCCGCCGCGACGCCGATGCCGGCCAGCGTTCCCGCCGCCGCGCCGCCGATCGCCCCGCTCCAGGTCTTGCCGGGCGAGATCGAAGGGGCGAGCTTCGGGCCGCCGACCGCGCGGCCGACGAAATAGGCGAGGATGTCGGTCGCCCACACCACCGCGAACAGGAACAGGATCGCCCACAGGCCGGCGGCGTCGCCGTCGCGCAGGAAGGCGAGCGCGGCCGCGGGGATCGCCGCATAGGCGACCGCCAGCCACAGCCAGCCCCCCTCGCCCGCGAGCCGGCCGTAGAGGAACACCAGCAGCGCCGCGCCGAGCGCGCCGAGGAACACGGTCTGCGCGTCCATGCCGACGGCGAGCGCCAGCAGCACCAGCCCGACCAGCACCCAGGATCCCGCCTGCTGGCGGATCGAGGCGACGCGGCCTGCCATCGTCGCCCACTCGAAGAACACCGCCGCGCCGATCGCCACGGCGAGCAGCCGGAACCAGATGCCGCCTGCCCAGGTGGCCGACAGCGCCACCGCCGCCAGCACGACGGCCGAGATGACGCGCGTCTGAAGGTTGCTGAGCCGCGGCGCGCGCGCGGCGGGGTCGACGGGATCGGCCGGGCCGCTCACGAGGCGTCGCGGGCGACGAGCCCGCCGAAACGGCGCTCGCGCGCGTCGAACGTTTCGAGCGCGGCGTCGAGATCGTCCGGCCCGAAATCGGGCCAGTAGCGCGGCGTGAAGACGAGCTCGGCATAGGCCGCCTGCCACAGCAGGAAGTTGGACAGCCGCTGCTCGCCGCTCGTGCGGATGACGAGGTCTGGATCGGGGATGCCGGCGGTGTCGAGATGCGAGGCGAGCAGCGCCTCGGTGATCTCGCCCGGCGTCATCTCGCCGCGGCGCACCGCTTCGGCCGCGACGCGCGCGGCACGCACGATCTCGTCGCGGCTGCCGTAGTTGAAGGCGATCACCAGCGTCATGCCGCGGTTGAGCGCGGTCAGCGTCTCGGCCTCGCGCAGAAGGTCGGCGATGTCGGCCTGCAGGCCGGTGCGCTCGCCGATCACCCGCACCCGCACGCCGTTCCGGTGCAGCTCGGCGAGATCGCGGCGGATGAACAGCTTGAGCAGGCCCATCAGGTCTTTGACCTCGGTCTTGGGCCGCGACCAGTTCTCCGACGAAAAGGCGTAGACGGTGAGCCAGCCGATGCCGCGGTCGCCGACCGCCCGCACGGTCCGCTGCAGCGCCTCGACGCCGGCCCTGTGGCCGGCGCTGCGCGGCAGGCCGCGCGCCTTCGCCCAGCGGCCGTTGCCGTCCATGATGATCGCGATGTGTTCGGGCTTCACCCTGCCATCCTCATCCGGCGCGCCGCGCCCGCGGCGTGCGCCGGCCGCGCGCCTGTGCCGGTTCCGGGCGGAGCGCGAAGCGGCTTGCCGTCCGGAACTGCATCAAAACAAAGAGATAGATCATTTCCGCGGTTCAGGGAAAAGCGGAAACGACCTAGACCTGCATGATTTCCGCTTCCTTTTCGCCCAGAAGCTGATCGATCTCCTTGATCGTCTCGTCGGTCATCTTCTGGATGCGCTCGGAATGGCGGCGCGCGTCGTCCTCGCTCACCCGCCCGTCCTTCTCGGACTTCTTGATATGGTCGAGCCCGTCGCGGCGCACGTGGCGGGCGGCCACGCGCGCGTTTTCGGCATAGGTGTGGGCGATCTTGACCAGTTCCTTGCGCCGCTGCTCGTTGAGCTCCGGCAGCGGGATGCGCAGCGTCGTGCCGTCGACGATCGGGTTCAGGCCGAGATTGGATTCGCGGATGGCGCGGTCGACGGCGCCGACCATGCCCCTGTCCCACACCGAGACCGACAGCATGCGCGGCTCCGGCACCGAGATGGTCGCCACCTGGTTGATCGGCATCGGCGAGCCGTAGGCCTGCACCTGGACCGGGTCGAGCACATTGGCCGAGGCGCGGCCGGTGCGCAGCGACGCCAGGTCGTGCTTGTAGGACTGGATGGCGCCGTCCATCCGGCGCTGCACGTCCTTGAAGTCGATCGCCTCACTCATGCCCGTCCTCCATGTCGCGTGCCGCGGCTCTCGGCGGCTTCGCCTGCATCGGGTCCGTCACTCGTCGGAAACGACGGTGCAACGCCCATTCCCACGCAGGATGGCGCCGAACCCGCCCTTTTCGTGAATCGAGAAGACGATTATCGGAATGTTGTTCTCGCGTGCAAGCGCAATCGCGGCCGTGTCCATGATCGCCAGCCCGTCGCGCAGCACCTGGTCGTGCGTCAGCCGCTCGTAGCGCGTCGCGGTCCGGTCCTTCTTGGGATCGGCGGTGTAGACGCCGTCCACCTGCGTGCCCTTGAAGAGCGCGTCGGCGCCGATCTCGGCCGCCCGCAGTGCCGCCGCCGAATCGGTGGTGAAGAACGGGTTGCCGGTGCCGCCGGCGAAGATCACCACCTTGCCGGCGTTCATGTAGGCGGTCGCCTGGCGCTGCGAAAAACTCTCGCACAGCTCCGGCATGGCGATCGCCGACAGCACCACCGCGTCGACGCCGAGCTTCACCAGCGAGGTGCGCAGCGCGAGGCTGTTGATGACGGTGGCCAGCATGCCCATGTGGTCGCCGGTCACCCGGTCGCCGCCCTTGGAGGCGACGGCCACGCCGCGAAAGATGTTGCCGCCGCCGATGACGACGCCCACCTCGACGCCCAGGCTGCGCGCCTCGGCGATGTCTGAGGCGATCTGGTCGACCACGGAAACGTCGATGCCGAAACCCTGTCCGCCCATCAGCGCCTCGCCGGAAGCCTTGAGCAGCACGCGTCGGTATTTCGGCTTCGTCATGCGTCAGCGCCTCCGGTCACGATAGCGGGGGTTGCGATACACGAAGGGCGCCGCGATGTCACGCGGCGCCCTGAGAGGGGAATAGGGCAATAAGGCAGTAGGGCAATAGGGAAAAGGAGCGCGGCATCGGGGTTACCCCCTATTGCCTTATTGCCCTATCCCCCTACTCACTTGACCGGCGCGCAGCGCCGGTCAGCGCTTCACCGTCGCCGCGACTTCCGCGGCGAAGTCCGTCGCTTCCTTCTCGATGCCCTCGCCCAGCGCGAAGCGGACGAAGCCGGTGATCTTCGCGGCCGCGCCGATCTCCTTCTCGGCGTCCTTCAGCGCCTTCTCGACCGTCAGGTCGGGATTGATGACGAAGTTCTGCTTCAGCAGCACGACTTCCTCGTAGAACTTGCGCAGCCGGCCCTCGACCATCTTCTCGATGATCGCCTCGGGCTTGCCCGACTGGCGCGCCTGGTCGGAGAAGATGTCCTTCTCGCGGGCGACGACCGCCGGGTCGACCTCCTCGGCCGTCAGCGCGAGCGGGTTGGTCGCGGCGACGTGCATGGCGACCTGGCGCGCGAAGGCGCGCGCGGCGTCCGCGTTGCCGGTCGTCTCGATCGCCACCAGCACGCCCATCTTGCCGAGGCTGTCGGCGGCGGCGTTGTGGATGTAGGTCGCCACCGCGCCGGAGGCCACGGTGAGCTTGGCCGAGCGGCGGAAGCTCATGTTCTCGCCGATCGTGCCGACCGCGTCCTTGACCGTGTCGGCCACCGACTTGCCGGTCGCCGGATAGGTCGCGGCCGCGACCGCCGCGGTCGAGCCGTCGGTGCCGAGCGCCACTTTGGCGATGCCGCGCACCATCTCCTGGAAACTGTCGTTGCGCGCGACGAAGTCGGTCTCGGAATTGACCTCGACCACCACGGCGCTCTTCGCGTCGGAGGCGACGCCGATCAGGCCCTCGGCGGCGGTGCGGCCGGCCTTCTTGTCGGCCTTGGCGATGCCCTTCTTGCGCAGCCAGTCGACCGCGGCCTCCATGTCGCCATTGGTCTCGGCGAGCGCGGCCTTGCAGTCCATCATGCCCGCGCCGGTCATCTCGCGCAGTTCCTTGACCTGTGCTGCTGAAATGCTCATCTGTGCCTCTTCAATCCGTCATCTTCAAAACGCCGCGCGGCGCACCTGTCCTTCGAGGTCAGGCGCGCCGCCGGTCGCGAAACCTTTGGAAAACCCGTGCCAGCGCGCCGGCTCAGGCCTCCTTGCCCTGTCCGGCCTCGGCGTCGAGGGCCGGCTCGACCGGGGCTTCCTCGGAAGCGCCGATGTCGACGCCCATGGCGCCCTGCTGGCGGGCGATGCCGTCGAGCGCGGCCTTGGCGATCAGGTCGCAATAGAGCGAGATGGCGCGCGCCGCGTCGTCATTGCCCGGGATCGGGAAGTCGACCGTGTCCGGGTCGCAGTTGGAATCGATCACCGCCACGACCGGGATGCCGAGGCGCTTGGCCTCCTGGATCGCGATCGCCTCCTTGTTGGTGTCGATCACGAACATCAGGTCCGGCGTCGAGCCCATGTCCTTGATGCCGCCCAGCGCGCGGTTGAGCTTCTCGCGCTCGCGCTGCAGGTTGAGCAGCTCCTTCTTGGTGAAGCCCTGGCCTTCGGAGGCGAGCAGCTCGTCGAGCTTGCGCAGCCGCTGGATCGAGTTGGAGATCGTCTTCCAGTTGGTCAGCATGCCGCCGAGCCAGCGGGCGTTGACGTAGTACTGGGCCGAGCGCTTGGCCGCGTCGGCGACGATGTCGGACGCCTGCCGCTTGGTGCCGACGAACAGCACGCGGCCGCCGCGCGCGACGGTGTCGGAAACCTGCTTCAGCGCCTGGTGCAGCAGCGGAACCGTCTGCGACAGGTCGATGATGTGGATGTTGTTGCGGGCGCCGAAGATGTAGGGCGCCATCTTCGGGTTCCAGCGGTGGGTCTGGTGGCCGAAGTGAACACCAGCTTCCAGGAGCTGGCGCATGCTGTAGTCAGGCAGAGCCATCTTTCATTTCCTTTCCGGTTGGCCTCCACGGACAACGACGCTTCGGAGCTTCCTCGCGCCACCGGCGGTCGCCGCCGGATTTCTCCCGGCCGGAAACCAAGTCCGTGTGTGGAATGGGCGCGCATATAGAGGCTGCCGCGCCAAATTGCAACCGCTCGACGCCGGGCGCCCGCCCGTCAGCCGTAGGTCACGAAGGAGATCACGTTTCCGTCGGGGTCGCGGACGTGGAAATCGGTGCCGCCCCAGGGCTGCCGCGTCGGCGCCTGCGGGAACTCCACGCCGCGCGCCGAAAACTCCGCGTGGAGGCCCTGCACGTCGGAAACCTCCACCGTGGCCAGGATCAGCGACACCTCCCGCGCGGCGAGCTCGGCGAAGTTCGGCCGCTCGACGCAGCGCAGGTGCAGGCAGGCCCCGTCACGCGACACCGACCCGTAGAACGGCGGCGCGCCGTAGAGGAAATCGACGGTAAACCCCAGCCTCTCCCTGTAGAAGGCGGCGCTCGCCGGGACGTCGCGGACGAACAGGATCGGGACGACGGATTTCAGGGCCGTCTCGCCCACCGCTAGTGGCCGCAGCCCTCGGCGGCGTGGTCGAACAGGTCGAGCCTCACCAGCCGGCCGGTCATCGAGAAGTCGCCATAGTCCATGGCGAGCCCGTGGGTGATGCCGTTGGCGTGCAGCTTGAAGGAGATGCGGTAGTTGGGCGTCTCGTCGCCGTCGCCGTCCGACAGGTCGTAATAGGCGATCTGCACAGGCCAGTAGGAATCGTCCGCCAGCTTGCCCATCGCCGCCCGCTCCGGGTCGTCCGCCGCGGTCTTGCGCTCGTCGCCGATGACGACCGTGGTCATCGTCGCCTTGTCGGCGTCTTCGGAGGCGTCGAACAGCGTCGTCTGGTAGAAGCGGACGCCCTCCTTCGCCTTCTCGATCATCTCCAGCGTGTGCTGGGTCGGGAACTGGGTCGCCTCCAGCGCCACGGTGCGCGGCTTCGGCTTGTCGATCTGGACGGTCGTCTCGGTGCGGCCGCGCGTCGCGACGCCCTTCACCTCCTTGTCGAGGTTCTGGTCGATATAGCTCTTCGAGATGAAGCTGAAGCTCTTGCCGTCGCCGTCCTCGAAGCTCGACGTCTGCAGGTCGGACAGCCGCGAGGCCTCCTCCGTGTCGAGCTGGGTGACCATGCGGAACTTCGTCGTGTAGCCGTCGCAGGCCGAGCCGTCGAACTCGTAGACGATGCGCCCGGCCGCGCCGGTGATGTCCGAATCGTCGGTCGCCCCGTCGAGCGACAGGTCGTAGACCGCGCGGTGCGGAGCGAGCAGCGCGGCCGCCTGCGCGGGCAGCGTGAAGGCCGCGATGACGGCAGCGAGGGCGAGGCCGGTTCGGCGCGCGGGGCGCATGCAAAAATTCTCCGCTGGAGGCTTGGGCGGCGCGACCGCCGCGTGTACCACAATATCGCAATCGGTGGCGGAAGCGAGGCGAAACCCTTTTGTCCGTTTTCATAGCCGGAACAGGTTAAGCACAGGAGAATGGACATCATGGCACAGACGATCGAGCAGAAGCTGGCACAGATGGGTGTCGAGCTGCCGGCCCCGGCGGCGCCCGCCGCCAGCTACCTGCCGTTCATGGCGACCGGCAAGCTGCTGTTCACGGCGGGCCAGCTCCCGCTCGGCGGCGGCAAGCTGATCTCGACCGGCCTGGTCGGGCGCGACCTCGACGTCGCCGCCGGCCAGCAGGCCGCGCGCCAGTGCGCCATCAACATCCTGGCCCAGGTGAAGGCGGCCGCCGGCGACCTCGAGAAGATCGCCCGCTTCGTCAAGATCACCGCCTTCGTCGCCTCCGCGCCCGGCTTCACCGAGCAGCACCTCGTCGCCAACGGCGCCTCCGACTTCCTCGTCCAGGTGCTCGGCGACCGCGGCCGCCACGCCCGCTCGGCCGTCGGCATGGCCTCGCTGCCGCTCAATGCACCGGTCGAGGTCGAGGCGATCGTCGAGCTCGCCTGAGGCCGTCCCATGACCGACATTTCCTGGCTGACCGCGCGGCCGATCGCCCATCGCGGCTACCATGACCTCAACCGCGCGCGCTGGGAAAACACGCTGTCGGCGTTCGAGGCCGCGGCGTCCCGCGGCTTCGCCATCGAATGCGACGTGCACCTGTCGGCCGACGGCGTGCCCGTCGTCTTCCACGACGGCGAGCTGGAGCGGCTGACCGGCCGCAAGGGCAACGTCTTCGACGTCACCGCCGCCGAGCTGGCGCAGATGCGGGTCGGCGGCACCGCCGACCACGTGCCGACGCTGGCCGAGATGCTCGCCCGCATCGGCGGGCGGGTGCCGGTCGTGATCGAGCTCAAGGGCATCGAGGGCAAGGACGAAGGCCTGGTCGCGCGCGTCGCCGAATGCCTGCGCGCCTATTCGGGCAAGGCCGCGATCATGTCCTTCGACCACTGGCTGGTGCGCCGCTTCGACATCGAGGCGCCGGGCATACCGGGCGGCCTCACCGCGTCGGGCCGCACGGCGGCCGACCTTGAGGCACACTTCTCCATGCTCGCGCATCCGATCGCCTTCGTCTCCTTCGGCCTGATGGACCTGCCAAACCGCTTCGTCGGGACGGTGCGCGAAAAGCTCGCCATGCCGGTCATCACCTGGACCGTGCGCGACCAGTGGGGCCTCGACATCACCCGCCGCTACGCCGACCAGATCACCTTCGAGGGTTTCGATCCCGAGAAGGGACCGGCGCAGGCGTAGGCGGCCTTGCAATAGCCCGGCCACGCCGTATCTACTCGGCATGACGCGCGGCTCAAGCCGCGCCGGCGCGGGAGCGGCATGGACCATCGGGCAGACAGCGGCGCAGGACCAGCCGGCGGCGAGGCCGTGCTGCGGGCGGCGGGCGGCATGGACGCCTTCGCGCCCGCCGAATGGGCCGGCCTCGCGGGCGCCGCGAGGGACGGCCCCCTGCCCTACAACCCCTTCGTTTCGCACGCCTTCCTGTCGGCGCTGGAGGACAGCGGCTGCGCCGCGCGCAAGACCGGCTGGCTGCCGCAGCATTTGCGGCTGGAGGCGCCCGGCGGCGCGCTGCTGGGGGCTGCCTTCTGCTACCTGAAATCGCACAGCCAGGGCGAATACGTCTTCGACCACGGCTGGGCCGACGCCTTCGAGCGCGCCGGCGGCCGCTACTATCCGAAGCTGCAGGCCTCGGTCCCCTTCACGCCGGCCACCGGCCCGCGCCTGCTCGTCCGCGCCGGCGCCGATCCGGCCGCGGTCCGCACGACGCTCGCCGAGGGGCTGAAGAGCCTGTGCGGCGAGATCGGCGCTTCCTCCGCCCACGTCACCTTCGCGCCGGAAGACGAGGCGAACCTGCTGGAAGGGCGCGGCTTCCTCCACCGCACCGACCAGCAGTTCCACTTCCACAACGAAGGCTACGGCAGCTACGACGACTTCCTCGACGGCCTCGCCTCGCGCAAGCGCAAGGCCTTGCGCAAGGAGCGCCGCGCGGCAATCGAGAACGGCATCGAGATCGACTGGCTGACCGGCGCCGACCTGACCGAAGCCGTCTGGGACGACTTCTTCTCCTTCTACATGGACACGGGCGGCCGCAAATGGGGCCGGCCCTACCTGAACCGCAAGTTCTACTCGCTGATCGGCGAGCGCATGGCCGACGACGTGCTGCTCGTCATGGCGCGGCGCGGCGGCCGCTACGTCGCCGGCGCGATCAACTTCATCGGCTCGGACACGCTCTACGGCCGCCACTGGGGCTGCGTCGAGGACCACCCCTTCCTGCATTTCGAGGTCTGTTATCACCAGGCCATCGACTTCGCGATCGCGCGCGGGCTGAGGACGGTCGAGGCCGGCGCGCAGGGCGAGCACAAGCTCGCGCGCGGCTACATGCCCGTCACCACCCACTCCGCCCACTACATCGCCCACCCCGGCCTGCGCCGCGCGGTGGAGGACTACCTCGTGCGCGAACGCCGCGACGTCGCCGCGATGGGCGAATACCTGGCGGAGCACGGGCCGTTCAAAAAGGGGCAGTAGGCAGTCGGCAATCGGCAGTCGGTGCAGAGCTTGCCGCATTACTCTCAAATCGCTACTCGCTACGCTATTCGCTCTGTTCCGATTGCCGACTGCCGACTGCCGACTGCCGAGGCTCCGTCATGTCCCTCTCCTCCGTCCGCGCCTTCTTCGCCGCCAACGCGTCCGACATCGACATCATCGTCACCGGGCAGAGCTCGGCGACGGTGGCGCTTGCCGCGGAGGCGCATGGTGTCGAGCCGGGGCAGATCGCCAAGACGATCTGCCTGCGGGTCGGCGAGACGACGCTGCTGCTCGTGACCGCCGGCACGGCGCGGCTCGACAACCGCAAGTTCAAGGACCGCTTCGGCGGCAAGCCGCGCATGCTCGACGCCGGGCAGGTCGTCGCCGTCACCAGCCATCCGGTCGGCGGCGTCTGCCCGTTCGGCCTGCCCTCGCCGCTGCCGGTCTATTGCGACGTCTCGCTGCGCGCCTATGCCGAGGTGGTGCCGGCCGCCGGCGCGACGAACGCGGCGGTGCGCATCGGCACCGAGCGGCTCGCCGCGCTCACCGGCGCGGAATGGGTTGACGTCTGCGGCGGCTAGCGGAAAGAAGGGCCGACGCATCGAGGAAAGCGAAAGCCATGACCGCCGCCTACGACACCGACAACGTCTTCGCCAAAATCCTGCGCGGCGAGATCCCGTGCCACAAGATCTACGAGGACGCCGACACGCTCGCCTTCATGGACATCATGCCGCGCGGCGAGGGTCATGTGCTGGTGATCCCGAAGAAGCCGGTGCGCAACGTGCTCGACGTCGACGAGGAGACGCACGCCGCCGTCTACCGCACCGTGCGCAAGCTGGCGCCCGTCGCGGTGAAGGCCTTTCGCGCCGACGGCGTCACCATCCAGCAGTACAACGAGCCGGCCGGCGGCCAGGTGGTCTTCCACCTGCATGTCCACATCATCCCGCGCTTCGAGGGCGTGCCGCTGAAGCCGCACACCGGCCAGATGGAAAAACCCGAGCTGCTCGCCCGCAACGCCGAGACCCTCCGCGCCGCGCTGGCGTGAGACGGACGTTGAATCGGTTTGCGAGGAAGCGGATTCGGTTTGTCGGCGGAATCCGGCAAGCCACTGATTATACTTATTTTCCTGTTCCGGCATCTTCCTGCAGGCAGGGAAACTGCATAGTCGCATAGGAGAGCGCGCGGCCGTTACCCCCACCCCTGTCCCCTCCCCACAAGGGGGAGGGAGACGCCGTCATCACCTTACGAGAAAAATCGTCGAACCCGCGCCACGCAGCGTCGGACCAAGGTTCCCCTCCCCCTTGTGGGGAGGGGACAGGGGTGGGGGTACCTGCACACGAGGCGAGGAAGGCTGTCCGCGAGGCTGCCGCTGCCCCGCAAAAGAAAACGGCCGGTCCCAATGGACCGGCCGCCGATGTCTCGCCTTAACCCGCCTCAGCTCTTCCGTGGAAGCTGCGGCACGAGGCTGCGCTTGGCGCCGTCGCCCGACTTGGTGGACGCCGGCCTGGACGGCTTGCCCTTGGCGGCCGGCTTCTTCGCCGCCTTGGCCGCCGGCTTGCGCCGGGCGGGCGCGACTTCCGGCTCTTCCTTCTTCGGCCGCACCGGCAGGTCGGCCGGCAGCGGTTCGAGCCTGAGCGTCTGCTGGCCGCCCTCGCCGTCCTCGACGCCGACGCGCACCGTGCCGCCCTTCTTGAGCTTGCCGAACAGCACCTCGTCGGCCAGCGGCTTCTTGATGTGCTCCTGGATGACGCGGGAGAGCGGACGCGCGCCCATGCGCTCGTCATAGCCCTTCTCGGCCAGCCACGCGATCGCTTCCGGCGTCAGCTCGAAGGTGACGCCGCGCTCGGCGAGCTGCGCCTCGAGCTGCATGACGAACTTCTGCACGACCTGGTGGATCACCGGCACCGGCAGCGAGCCGAACGGGATGATCGCGTCGAGGCGGTTGCGGAACTCCGGCGAGAACAGCCGGTTGATCGCCTCCATGTCATCGCCCTCGCGCTTCGACGAGCCGAAGCCGATGGCGGGCTTGGCGAGGTCGGCCGCGCCGGCGTTGGTCGTCATGATGAGGATGACGTTGCGGAACGAGATCTGCTTGCCGTTGTGGTCGGTCAGCTTGCCGTGGTCCATCACCTGCAACAGGATGTTGAACAGGTCCGGATGCGCCTTCTCGACCTCGTCGAGCAAAAGCACGCAGTGCGGGTGCTGGTCGACGCCGTCGGTCAGCAGGCCGCCCTGGTCGAAGCCGACATAGCCGGGAGGCGCGCCGATCAGGCGGCTGACCGTGTGGCGCTCCATGTATTCCGACATATCGAAGCGCAGCAGTTCCACGCCGAGCGAGGCGGCGAGCTGCTTGGCGACCTCGGTCTTGCCGACGCCGGTCGGGCCCGAGAACAGGTAGGAGCCGATCGGCTTCTCCGGCTCGCGCAGGCCGGCCCGCGCCAGCTTGATGGCCGACGCCAGCGCGGTGATCGCGGTGTCCTGGCCGTAGACGACGCGCTTCAGCTCCTCCTCGAGGTTGCCGAGCACCTTCTCGTCGTCGGCCGAGACCGACTTCGGCGGGATGCGCGCCATGGTCGCGATCGTCGCCTCGATCTCCTTGACCGAGATGGTCTTCTTGCGCCGCGATTCCGGCAGCAGCATCTGGCTGGCGCCGGTCTCGTCGATCACGTCGATCGCCTTGTCGGGCAGCTTGCGGTCGTTGATGTAGCGCGCCGACAACTCCACCGCCGCCTTGATGGCGTCGTTGGTGTAGCGGACGTGGTGGAACTCCTCGAAATAGGGCTTGAGCCCCTTCATGATGGCGATGGCGTCGTCCACCGTCGGCTCGTTCACGTCGATCTTCTGGAAGCGGCGCACCAGCGCCCGGTCCTTCTCGAAGAACTGGCGGAACTCCTTGTAGGTGGTCGAGCCGATGCAGCGGATCGTGCCGGACGACAGCGCCGGCTTGAGCAGGTTGGAGGCGTCCATCGCGCCGCCGGAGGTGGCCCCGGCGCCGATCACGGTGTGGATCTCGTCGATGAACAGCACCGCGCCGGGATATTCCTCCAGCTCCTTGACGACCTGCTTCAGCCGCTCCTCGAAGTCGCCGCGGTAGCGCGTGCCGGCGAGCAGCGTGCCCATGTCGAGCGCGAAGATGGTGGCGTCCGCCAGCACCTCGGGCACCTGGCCCTCGACGATGCGCTTGGCCAGGCCCTCCGCGATCGCCGTCTTGCCGACGCCGGGATCGCCCACGTAGAGCGGGTTGTTCTTGGAGCGGCGGCACAGCACCTGGATGGTGCGGTTGATCTCCGGCTCGCGGCCGATCAGCGGGTCGATGCGGCCGGCCTTGGCCTTCTTGTTGAGGTTGACGCAGTAGGCCGTCAGCGCGTCCTGCTGCTTCTTCTTGCCGCCCTCCTCGGCCTCGCCGCCGGCCTGGTTCTGCTGCTCCTCCTCGGCGCCGCGCGGGGCGCGCGATTCGGACGAGCCGGCGCGCTTGGCGATGCCGTGGCTGATGTAGTTGACCGCGTCGTAGCGGGTCATCTGCTGTTCCTGCAGGAAGAACGCGGCGTGGCTCTCGCGCTCGGCGAAGATGGCGACGAGCACGTTGGCGCCCGACACCTCCTCGCGGCCCGACGATTGCACGTGGATCACCGCGCGCTGGATGACGCGCTGGAAGCCGGCGGTCGGCTTGGAGTCCTCGTCGTAGCCGGTGACGAGGTTGTCGAGCTCGCTGTCGATGTAGCCGACCAGCGTGCGCTTGAGCTCGTCGAGATCGACGTTGCAGGCGCGCATCACGGCGGATGCGTCCTGGTCGTCGATCAGCGCGAGCAGCAGATGCTCGAGCGTCGCGTATTCGTGGTGCCGTTCGTTGGCGAATGTGAGCGCCTGGTGCAGCGCCCGTTCCAGGCCTTGGGAGAAAGCCGGCATTAGAACCTCACTTCTTCTCCATCACGCATTGCAGCGGATGCTGATGCTGACGGGCAAAATCCATGACCTGGGACACCTTGGTCTCGGCCACCTCGAACGTAAAGACGCCGCATTCGCCGACGCCGTGGTTGTGGACGTGCAGCATGATGCGGGTCGCGGCCTCCCGGTTCTTCTGGAAGAACCGCTCCAGCACGTGGACCACGAACTCCATCGGCGTGTAGTCGTCGTTGAGCAGGAGCACGCGGTACAGGCTGGGCTTCTTCGTCTTCGGCTTGGTGCGCGTGATCACCGCGGTGCCGCGGCTGGTGCCGTTGCCGCCCGAATCCTCGTCGCGCTCGCTCATCCGTGCCATGTGAAGGAGCATGGCGCCCTCGCCGATATGTCTGCCATTTCCCTGAATGTCGCACCCCGGGTCCAGGGACGACATGTAGGGCTTCCGCACCGGATTTTAAGGGCTTCTTTTACGCTGACAATATGGCGCGGGGCTGGACGCGGGAAATTGACCGCGCCATGACGGCGCAGGCCTTCGCGCCGGGCCCCAAAAGCAAAGGCCCGGCCGCGAAATCCGCGGCCGGGCCTTTCCGTAGCGTTCGTTTCGCGTCGAGCCGACGCGGGCGGTTACTTCGCCTTGACGACGAGCGACTCGAACGGCTTGTAGGCGTCCTTGGCCATCTCGGCATAGAGCTCGCCGAGCTTGCTGGCCTGCGCCACGAAACCCTCATAGGCCTGCTTCATGTAGTCGGCCTGCACCTCGAGCGCCTTCTCCGGGCTCTTGGCGGCGAACATCTTCTCGACGGCGACGCTGCCGTTCTCGAAGGCCTTCTTGGAATATTCGGTCGCCTCGGCGGCGATCGCCTGCATGTTCTTGGACACGGCGGCAAAGCTCTTCAGGCCGTTGTCCATGGCCTCCTTGCCGAATTTGCTGGTCTGCTCGAAATTCTGAAACATCTGGGCGTTCCTTTCCGCGTCGGTCGGCTGCGGGCCGCCGCGCTATTGTGCAATGCACACCAATTAGTGTGCGCTGCACAAAAAATCAAGAGGGGATGAGCCGGCTTCGTCCGTCTGCCCGGAAATAGGCAAAATTCGAGGCAAATCGGCAAGGAAAGATGAACGGCCCGGTTACCATAAACCAGTTGGTAACGTCGCGGCCGCTACTGTCGGCGAAAATCGGGCAGCTCGCGCTGCCTCAAATGCGATACGAAAATCGACGGGTGTGAAAGTGCGTCAAGCGTCGTCGTTCCGTGTGGGCCGCAAGCCCCTGCTCTCCCTGCTGGCAGCCGTCGCGCTGGCCGTCTCCGCGGTCGGGACCGCCGCCGCCAACCCGAAATATTCCGGCATCGTGATCGACGCCAACACGGGCAAGGTGCTCTACGCCTCCGACGCGGACGCGGCCCGCTTCCCGGCCTCGCTCACCAAGATGATGACGCTCTATCTGACCTTCGAGGCGCTGGCCAACGGCAGGATCAACAAGAACTCGCGCGTCGTCTTCTCCGCCCACGCGGCCTCCGAGCCGCCCTCCAAGATCGGCATCCATGCCGGCGGCTCGATCAGCGTCGAGGACGCCGTCTACAGCCTGGTCACGCGCTCGGCCAACGACGCGGCCACCGCGCTCGGCGAGTTCCTCGGCGGCAGCGAGGCCGGCTTCGCCAAGATGATGACGGCCAAGGCCCGCGCGCTCGGCATGAGGAACACCGTCTTCCGCAACGCCAACGGCCTGCCGGATCCAGCCCAGCACACCAGCGCGCGCGACATGGCCACGCTCGGCATCGCGCTGCGCGAGCACTTCCCGCAATATTACGGCTACTTCTCCACCCGCTCGGTGGTCGTCGCCGGCAAGCGGCTGGGCAACCACAACCGCATGCTCGGCCGCGTCAAGGGCGTCGACGGCATCAAGACCGGCTACATCCGCGCCGCCGGCTTCAACCTCGTCACCTCCGTGCGCGACGGCAATCGCAGCCTCGTCGCCGTGGTGATGGGCGGCAAGACCGCCCGCTCGCGCGACGACCAGATGGCCGAGCTGATCCGCACCTATCTGCCCCGCGCCTCGACGCGCGACGGCGGCCCGCTGGTCGCCTCCCGCCGCACCATCGCGCCGACCGCGGTGGTGACCGCCAATGCGATCGAGCTGCCGACCGCCAACGTGCCGACGCCCGACGACCGCCCGACCGACAGCATCGTCGCCTTCTCCGGCAAGACGGTCTCGCAGCCCGCCGCGCCGGTCGCCCGCGTGGCCGCCCTGCCCGTTCCGGTTCCGACCGCGCGGCCGAAGGTCGGCGTCGCTTCCGCCCCGCAGGTCGCGGCGGCCGCGCAAGCGGCGATCGCGGTGGAGGAAGGCGAAGGCGACATCGACCTCGAGGAGACCGCCTCGACCGCCATGTCCGGCTGGGTCATCCAGGTCGCCTCCGTCGGCAGCGAGGCGGAAGCTCAGGCGCTGCTCGCCCGCGTGCGCCGCGACGCCGGCCCGCTCCTGTCCGGCGCCAAGCCGTTCACCGAGCCGTTCCAGAAGGGCGGCACGCTCTATGTCCGCGCCCGCTACGGCGGCTTCGCCTCGAAGACCGAGGCGTGGAACGCCTGCGGCGCGCTGAAGAAGAGGGACATCTCCTGCTACGCGGTGCAGCAGTAGCGCGCCCGTAGCATTTCGAGCATTTCCGGCAAAAGCGCGAAGCGGTTTTGCGTCCGGAAATGCGATTGGAAGAATGGAGGCGGGGGCCTCCTCCTCTCCTGGTTTGTATCGTGTCGAGGGAGTCAGTCTTGTTCGGACAGCAGAACGTCTTTGGCCTCGTTGATTCTGGCCGCAAGAAAGGACGTACCGCCGATATCGGGGTGCAGGCGCTGCATCAGGCGGCGGTGCGCCTTGCGGATATCCGCCGCGGAGGCGCCCGGTTCAAGACCAAGGATCTTGTAGGCTTCCTGCTTGGACATGGCGCCCGAAGCTGGCGCGCTTCCCTGCCCCCGGTGAGCATCCGCCTCAGCGTCGTCGCGCCAGACGGGAAAGCGGCCGTCAAGAGAGGTCTCCAGGAGCTGTAGGCTCTCGCCGTCGGCGGCGAGCTCGCCGCGCAGCGTGAGCAGCTCCCCGAGCGAGAGGGCGGAAAGCTCCCTGCCCTCGAAGCGGCCGGCCAGCACCAGCCCTTCCAGCCCGCCCGTGTCGTGGTCGAGCTCCATCTCCAGCGCGGCCGTGCGCACATGCGAGCGGCCGCCCGGCGTCGGCCGCGCCGCGCGCCGCCGCCGCATCGCCGTGTACCAGCCGACCGCCAGCGCGACGAGGCTGGCCGATATGCCGCCCCTGCCCGCGATCAGGAGCACGATCGCGGCGACCACCAGCACCGCCGGCCCGGCCAGCCGCAGCCCGTCGGCCAGATACGCCGGGTTCGCCCGCGTCGCCACATAGGCGAGCACCAGCACGACGAGCGCCGCCGCCGCCAGATAGAACATGAAGGTCATCGCGACCCCTTCATGTGCTCAATCATCAGCCTGTCCTCGGGCCGGCCCCGCGCCTCCAGCGCGGCGAGACCGCCGGTGGCGAACATCGCCGCCGCCGAGAGCAGCTTCGCCAGCCGTCCGGCCGAATCGTGGTCGAAACGGAACCATGCGCCCTTGGTGAGCCGCGCGATCTCGCGGAACGCCGTCTCCGCGCCCGCGTCCCTGCCCTCCTGGAAGACGAAGACGGGGACGCCGCGCAGGCCGAGCTCGCCCGCCTTGGCGGCGAGCGCGTCGACGTTCTCCTCCATCGCGTCGCCGATATAGACGAGCGCGCCGACCTTGCCGCGCTGCGCCTCCTTCAGCGCATGCGACAGCACCTTGCCGATCTGCGTCTGGCCGCCGCGGCAGTCGATCTTGGTCATCAGCGTCTTGAGCGAGCCGGTGTCGGAGACGAAGCGCGAGGCGCGGCACTCGCCGAAGCCGCGGAAATAGACGAGCTGGACGGCGAGGTTTGCCGTCCTGCCGACCGTGTCGAACATCTCGGCCTGCAGCCGGCAGGCCAGATCCCAGGTCGGCTGCCGGCTCATCGTCGCGTCGAGCGCCAGGATCAGCCGGCCGCTGCCGCCGCCTGCCGCCGGCGCGACGGCCCGCGCCCGCTGCACGAACGCCTCGATGTCGGCGCTGCTCGACCGCGAGGCGGCCGGCGGCTGGGCCTTGTCGGGACGGGCGGGTGGCTTGCTGGCGCTCATGACCGGAAGATGTGCCGCCCCTGCCCGCCTTGCAAGGGTGCGCGCCCCGGCCGGGCCTGTGGACATTAACCTTAACGAATGGTTTCGATTGCCGCCGCCCCGCCCGCGGGTCCAGTTTGGCCGGCAAGCGGGCAGGAGCCACATGACACGCCTCGTCGCAGCCACGATTTCGCTTGTCTGGGCGGCAGCCTTCGGCGGCCTTTCGGCCGTCTGCCTGATCGCGGCCGACCGCGGCGCGGCCGCCGCCGGCCTCGTCTTCGGCCTCCCCGCTTCTATGAATCTCGCAGCCCTCGCCGGCCGGCCGGTGCTCGCCGGCCTCTGCTTCGGCGCGGCGATCGTGGCGGCGCTGTTCGCCACCGTCGCCGTCTCCTGCGCCCTCAACGGACGCCAGCACCTGGCGCAGGGCGCCTTCCTCGCAGACATGGCCTTCGGCGGCGCCGCCTGCCTCACCGCGATCGTCGGCGGCGCGCTGGTGCTCAACGCCGCCGCCCCGCAGATCGCCGCGCTGGTGCTCGTCGCGGTCGCGCTCGCGGCCTCGTTCCGCACGCTGCGCTGGGCGCTGAAGCCGCCCGCTCCCGAGCCGGTCGCCCCGGCCGCCGTGCGCCGCATGGCGATCGACGCTGCAGCCAATACCAATGTCGTCGCGTTTCCCCTGAAGGCAACCAACGCAATGGGCGGGACGCGCTGATGCGCTACATCTTCTTCTTCTGGGCGCTGCCCATGGGGCTGTTCTGGGGCTGGTTCGGCCTGTCCTACTACGACATGAACTTCGGCCTGCTGATCTTCAGCCGCCTCGTCCACGACTTCGCCTTCCAGTTCTACGGCGACATACTGGGCATCGACCCGGCCATCATCCCGCCGCTGGTCGCCAAGGCCTGCGTGACGGATTCGCTGCTGATCTTCGGCATCTACGCCTTCCGCCGCCGCGCCGACCTCGCCGGCTGGGCGCGCGATGCCTGGCCGCGCTATTTCGGCGACCGGCCGGTGCCGAGCATCCTCAACCGGTCCAGCGCCCCCTGAAGGATGAAGGCGGCGGCGGCCGAATCGATGAGCCCCGCCCGCTTCCCGCGCGAAAAATCCTGCTCGATCAGCGACCGCTCGGCCGCCACCGTCGACAGCCGCTCGTCCCAGAATGCGAAGGGCAGCTCCGTCAGCCGCTGCATGTTGCGCACGAAGGCGCGGGCCGCCTGCGCCCGCGGCCCTTCGGAGCCGTCCATGTTGACCGGCAGGCCGACGACGACCGCCCCCACCCCGTCCGCTCCGAAGGCCTTGAGCAGCGCCTCGGCATCCTGCCCGAACTTTTTGCGCGCGATCACCGGCCGCGTATGCGCGAAGGCGAGCCCCCGGTCCGACACCGAAAGCCCGATCGTCTTCGTCCCGAGGTCGAGCCCCGCCAGCGTCGCGCCGGCGGCGAGCAGGTCGGGCATGTCTTCGATCGCAACGACGCTCACGCGCGCTTCCTTTTGACAAGGCGTCCGCGCGTTCTATCCTCGCGGCGACGACATTGCGAGGAGGCACGCCCATGAAGATCACCTGGTACGGTCATTCGGCATTCCGCATCGACAGCGGCAAGGCGAAGATCCTGATCGACCCGTTCCTGTCGGGCACGCCGTGGCGCGAGGGCGGCTGGGAAGGCCCGGCCGAGGGCGTCACCCACGTGCTCCTCACCCACGGCCACAACGACCATGTCGGAGACACGCTGGCGATCCTGAAGAAGACCGGCGCCCAGCTCGTCGCCAATTTCGAGATCTGCATGTGGCTGGTCGGCCAGGGCGCCGACGGCAACCGCATCAATCCCGGCAACACCGGCGGCACGGTCGACTGCGGCGGCTTCACCACCACCTTCGTGCAGGCGCTGCACTCGTCCTCCTTCGGCGGCGACAAGGGCACCAACACCTATCTGGGCAACCCGCTCGGCCTCGTCCTCCACTTCCCAGATGACAAGACCGTCTACCACATGGGCGACTCCGACATCTTCTCCGACATGGCGCTGATCAACGAGCTGCACGCCCCGCAGGTCGGCATCGTGCCGATCGGCGACCGCTTCACCATGGGCGGCGCGGTGGCAGCCCTCGCCTGCCGCCGCTTCTTCCAGTTCGAGACCGTGCTGCCCTGCCACTACGCCTCCTTCCCCGTCATCGACCAGAACGCCGACAAGTTCGTCGAAGGCATGGAAGGCTCCGGCACGAAGGTGCTGACGCCCAAGCCCGGCGGCAGCGTGACGGTGTGAGCGGAATGCCGGCCGCCGAAACCGCCGGCCGATGTTGCGCCCGGCTGCGCCCCGCTCTATAGGCCGGGTAAGGCTTCTGCCCTTTCCCGGAGTTCCGCCATGTCCGTCGACCTCGCCACCGTGAAGCGCGTCGCGCGTCTTGCCCGCATCGCCGTGGACGAGGAGGACGCGCAGCGCATGGTGGGCGAGTTGAACGCCATCCTTGGCTTCGTCGCTCAGCTCGACGAGGTCGACGTTTCCGGCGTCGAGCCGATGACCTCGGTCATCCCGATGGAGATGAAGAAGCGGCAGGACGTCGTCACCGACGGCGGCAAGGCCGCCGACATCGTCGCCAACGCGCCGGCGACGGAGGAAAACTTCTTCCTCGTGCCGAAGGTCGTCGAATGACGGCCGACATCGTCATCGCTCCAGAGACCCCGCTGCAGGACGACGTCCGCGCGATGGTGGCCGAGCTCAACGCCCACATGATCCCGCTCACCCCGCGCGAGTTCCAGTTCCAGCTCACGGTCGAGCAGATGGCCAGGCCGTCGGTCACCTGCCTCGTCGCGCGCGACGCCTCCGGCGCGCCGCTCGGCATGGCCTCGCTGAAGGACCATGGCGGCGGCCTCGGCGAGGTGAAGCGCATGTTCACGAAGCCCGCGGCGCGCGGCCGGCGCGTCGGCGCGGCCCTGCTCGCCCGCGTCGAGGAGTTCGCCCGCCGG
>JAFKJY010000004.1 GCA_017305835.1 Hyphomicrobiales bacterium | reverse complement strand
GGCGGCCTCGACGGATATCGCGGGCACCGTCGACCGCGCCGGGCTGCACGCCGCGCAGACGCCGCAGGGCTTCCCTTCGCCGCGATCCTGGCCGCCCACGAGGCGGCGGCGCGCGCCGGCCGCGCCGACTTCACCGACGACAGCGCGATCGCCGAATGGGCCGGGATGAAGGTGCGCCTCGTGCCCGGCTCGCCGGACAATCTGAAACTCACCTGGGCAAGGGACATCGAGATGGCGGACGAGCGGCTGGCGCCTGCCGGCTTTCCCGACGTGCGCACCGGCAACGGCTACGACGTGCACGCCTTCGAGGCGGGCGAGGCGGTGACGCTGTGCGGCGTCAGCATCCCGCACGACCGCAGGCTGTCGGGCCATTCCGACGCCGATGTCGGGCTGCACGCGCTGACCGACGCGCTGCTCGCCACCTGCGGGGCCGGCGACATCGGCACCCACTTCCCGCCTTCGGACCCGCAATGGAAGGGCGCGGCCTCGCGCATCTTCGTCGAGCACGCGGCCAAGCTGGTGCGCGAGCGTGGCGGCCGCATCGCCAGCGCCGACGTGACGCTGATCTGCGAGGCGCCGAAGATCGGCCCGCACCGCGCCGCGATGGTGGCGGCGATGGCCGGCATGCTGCGGATTTTGCCCGATCGCGTCTCGGTCAAGGCAACCACCAACGAGAAACTGGGTTTCATAGGTCGCAGCGAAGGCATCGCGGCGATCGCGACGGCGAGCGTCGTCTATCCGGGAGAGGTTCCAGCATGAGTGAGCCGGGCGTCGGGGAAGTGAAGGAGCCGCAGGTCGGCGAGCTGGCGGACGCCTTCCTCAAGGCCTGCGCCCGCCACAAGATTCTCGCCGCGACCGCCGAAAGCTGCACGGGCGGCCTCATCATCGCCGCCATGACCGACATTCCCGGCTCGTCCTCGATGGTCGACCGCGGCTTCGTCACCTATTCCAACGAGGCCAAGATGGAGATGCTCGGCGTGCGCGCCGAGACGCTGGCGACCTACGGCGCGGTCTCACGCGAGACCGCGCTGGAGATGGCCATGGGTGCCCTTGCGCGCTCCCGCGCGGGCATCGCGCTCGCCGTGACCGGCATCGCCGGCCCCGACGGCGGCAGCGCGCAGAAGCCGGTCGGCACGGTGTGGTTCGGGCTGGCGCTGAAGGGCAGGCCCGCACAGGCGGAGCTCCACACCTTCGACAATCGCGGCCGCGACTACGTGCGGCGCCAGACGGTGCGGACCGCGCTGTCGCTCGCGCTCGCCGCGCTCGAAAAGGCCTGACGCAGGGCCGCTCAAATCCATCCGCCGAAAAGCCGACGGCGCCACACGGGCGCCGCCAGACTGCCTGGATGGAGGTCGCTCGTCAGGCGGCGCGGGTGGCGCCGCCGAAGCCGCGGCGCTTGCCGCGGAAGCGTTTCCTGTTGCCGGACTTGGCGCCCTCGCCGGCCTTGGAAGCCGGACGCGGAGCCTCGCCGCCGCGTGCATGCCCTTCCGTCTGCTGGTTGTCGCGCATCTCGCGATAGGGCACGCCGCGGCCGTGGTCGGCCTTGGCATGGGTCGCATGCGGCTGCGCGGGCTTGGCGTGCGCCGGCTTCGCATGGGCCTGCCCCGGCTTGGCCTGCGGCCGGGCCGGCCTGCCGTTGCGGTTGCCGCCCCTGCCCTGCCGGCGCTCGTGCTCGGCGTCGCGGCGGTCGTCGTTCGCCGCGATCTGGCGGTCGGCGGCGGTCTTTGGCGCCGGGTCCGGCTGGTCGAGATAGCTCGCTGCGACCGGCAGCTTCATGCGGATCACCCGCTCGACCTGGCGCAGCTTGGCGTTCTCGGTCGGGTCGCACAGCGTCACCGCGATGCCGGAGGCACCGTTGCGGCCGGTTCGGCCGATGCGGTGGACGTAGCTCTCGGCCTCGTCCGGCAGGTCGAAATTGATGACGTGGCTGATGCCCGGCACGTCGATGCCGCGCGCGGCGATGTCGGTCGCCACCAGGATGCGCACGGAGCCCTCGCGGAAACCGTTGAGCGCGTTCTGGCGGGCGTTCTGGCTCTTGTTGCCGTGAATCACGGCCGCCTCGAAGCCGTCGCGGGCCAGGTCGCGGGTAACGCGGTCGGCGCCGTGCTTGGTGCGGGCGAAGACGATCACGCGCTCATAGGCCGGGTCGGCCAGCATGTCGGACAGAAGCTTGCGCTTCTGCTTGGTGCGGGCCATCACCACGGACTGGACGATCTCGGCCGCCGTCGTGCCCTGCGGCGCGACCTCGATGCGGACGGGATCGCGCAGCAGGCCGCGGGCCAGTTCCTCGATCTCCGGCGGCATGGTCGCCGAGAACAGCGCCGTCTGGCGCGCCGGATGCGTCGCCTTGGCGATCCGGCGCACGTCGTTGATGAAGCCCATGTCGAGCATGCGGTCGGCCTCGTCGAGCACCAGCCATGTGGTCTCGGAGAGATCGACGTCTCGCTCGCGCACGAGGTCGGTCAGGCGGCCGGGGGTGGCGACGAGGAAGTCGACGCCGGGCTGGACCTTCTTCACCTGGCTGCTGCGGGAGACGCCGCCGAGCACCAGCGCCGTCGAGATGTGGGCGCCGCGGGCGAGCAGACGGATGGTCTCCTCGATCTGCACGGCGAGCTCGCGCGTCGGCGCCAGGATCAGCGCGCGGGCCGTGCGCGGCTTGCGCCTGGAGCCGAGCGCGATGATCTTGGACAGGATCGGCAGCGCGAAGGCCGCCGTCTTGCCCGAGCCGGTCTGGGCGACGCCGAGGACGTCGCGGCCGGCCAGGTGCGGCGGGATCGCCTCGACCTGGATCGGCTTGGGGTCGGCAAAGCCGGCGGCGTGGGTGGCCTTGAGCAGCACGCCCGAAATGCCGAGATTGGCGAAGCCGGTCGGCTCAATGTTGTTTTCGTTGGTCAATTTAAAGCTTTCGTGTTGTCCGGCCCGCCTGAGCGAGCCGCGACGTGAGCGCTGCGGGGCGCAACCCGCGCGCGTGATTGTTGGGAGTGGACGACAAGACGTGCGGCCCTCGCCGCCTGGCTGCGCTGTCGTGCCGCCGCATCATGCAGCGGGCTTTCCGCCCGTCAGGCCGGAGCCGAGGGCGAAGCAGACGCAACCTGTTCCTTCGGAAAAGCCGGTTCTTACCGGCCCATGCGCCTTGTGGGGCTCATATGGGCTGCTTCGGCCCGAAATGCAATCCACAAATGTTGCGGCGCAAAATGATGGGATGGTCGGTGACCCCAAAACGGGTCTACGCGGCGGCCTCGGCCAGCTCCATCAGCTTCAGCACCGTGTTCCAGTTGCGTGCCGTGTTGGCGACCCCGATCAGCTTGTCGAAGCGCTCGGCCATCTTCGACGTGCCGAAGCCGTCGGGCGTGTGCAGATAGGCGACCGTGCCGACGATCTCGATCCTCTCGCCGTCTGCGGCGTAAGCGCGGATCTTCTCCACATTGGCCTGCGCCGGCGCCTTCTCCAGCACGGCCGCATGCAGGTATTTCGGCACGTCGAGGGCCTGCGGGAACGGATTGTTGGCGATCAGCACGCGCCATTCCTCGGCCGTGACGGCGTGGATGTCCTTGTCGAAGCCGAATTCGCGCCGGCAGATTTCCGCGATCCTCTCGACCGCCTTCTCGCGCCCGAGCCGGCTCTTCAGCACGGCGTTGCCGCTGTTGATGTAGGTGGCGACGTTGGCGAATCCGGCCTCCGTCAGCTTCTCGCGCAACGGCTTGACCGGAAGCTGGGTCGCGCCGCCGACGCCGCGGAACAGGACGATGAATACCGGCATGGTCATCCTTCCTTGCGCTCGCCGGCCGGGACCGAGGCCGGCTGCGGCTTGAAACGGCCGCGTCGGCCCGGCTATTGCATATCGGCGCGCGCGAGGCCACAGCCTGCCGCGCGACCCCGCCGGCAGCGCCGGCAGCGAAACGAGGCAAGCCGTCCGTGCACTACCTGGCAATACGCGCCGCCATCCACGTCGCCTCGGTGTTCGCCATCTATCTGTGCTTCGCCATGCTGATTCCGGCGGCGGTCGACCTCTATGCCGGCAACCCGGACTGGCAGGTCTTCGCCTTCTCGGCGCTGTTCACCGGCGGGCTGGCGCTGGCGGTGGCGATGGCCACGCAGGGGCGGCCGCCCGTGCTGTCGTCGCGCTTCGGCTTCCTGCTCGTCAACCTTCTGTGGCTGACCACCTGCATGGTGGCGACCGTGCCACTCTACATGTCCTCCTTCGACCTCGGCATCGCCGACGCGTTCTTCGAGGCCGTGTCCGGGCTCACCGCCACCGGCGGCACGGTGCTGACCGGGCTCGACCACGCGCCGCCCGGCATCCTGATGTGGCGGGCGCTGCTCAACTGGATGGGCGGGCTGGGCGTCATCGCCTTCGGCATCTTCGTGCTGCCCTTCCTCAACATCGGCGGCGTCTCGTACTTCAACATCGAATCGTCGAGCACGGACGAACGGCCCTTCGCGCGGTTTTCGACCTACGTATTCTGGATGATCGCCATCTACGCCGCGCTGACGACGGCCTGCGCGATCCTCTACGTTACTGCCGGCATGGGCGGCTTCGACGCGCTCACCCACGCCATGTCGACGGTCTCCACCGGCGGCTTCGCCAACTACGACGCCTCCTTCGCCACCTACAACGACAGGCCGACGATCCTGTGGATCGCCACCGTCTTCATGTTCCTCGGCGCGCTGCCCTTCTCGATCCTGATCCTGTTCATCAGCCGCGGCCGGCTGGACGCGCTGGCCGACCCGCAGATCAAGCTGTTCGCCAGCTACCTGCTCGCCTTCATCCTGGCGGTCGCCATCTACATCCGCATCTGGTCGGACGAGCCGTTCTTCTTTGCGCTGACGCACGCGGCCTTCAACCTGACCTCGATCATCACCACGACCGGCTTCGCCAGCACCGACTGGAACGCCTGGGGGCCGTTCGCCATCGCCTGCGCGTTCGTGGCCACCTTCCTAGGTGGCTGCTCGGGCTCGACCACCGGCGGCATGAAGGCATATCGCTTCCTGATCCTGTTCGAGCTGCTCGCCAACGGCCTGCGCAAGCTCATCTATCCCAACACCGTGCTGTCGGTGCGCTACGGCGACCGGCCTGTCGCCGACGACACGCAGCGCGCGGTCGTGCTGTTCATCGCCGCCTTCTTCGTGCTGTGGGCCGTCATCACGGTTCTGCTGTCGGCGACGGGACTGGACCTGCTGACGGCGGTGACGGGCTCGCTCGCCTCGATCACCAATGTCGGCCCCGGCTTCGGCGACGTCATCGGGCCGGCCGGCAACTACGCCTCGGTGCCGGACGCGGCGAAATGGATCCTGTCCTTCGCCATGCTTCTCGGCCGGCTCGAGATCCTCGCCGTGCTGGTGATCTTCACGCCGGTGTTTTGGGAACGCTGACAGCGGTGGATTTCCCCGCCATTCGCGGCTATGGCCTGCGTGGCGGGGTCACGATGGCGGTGCACGATGCGGCTCAATGCCGGCGCGGTTCTCCTTTTCTGCCTTGCGCTTGCCGCCTGCGCCGGCCCCGGCGCGCACGACATCCTCACCGACGCGGCCCGCGCCGGCGCGGTGCAGGCGCAGCGCTCGCAGCGCGTCTACATCGCGACCACGCGCCAGCCGGCCCAGCGCCCGGCCGAAGTGTTCGGCCCCGACCGCTCGCAGCAGCTCTCCTTCGCCTATGCCAACATCTCGGTCCCGCCCGACCGGCAGCTCGGCGCCCGCGCCCGCCCCGCCTCCGGCAAGCCCGACCCGCGCATCCACCTCGTCGCGACCAGCGTCGGCCTCTATCGCGACGCGCACGGCTTCGAGGACGCGGTGCGCGCCGACCTGAAGCGCTCCGGCGGCCGGGCGCTGGTCTTCGTGCACGGCTACAACAACCATTTCGACGATTCGGTCTACCGGCTCGCCCAGCTCGCCGAGGACGCCCGCTTCACCGGGACGGCAGTGCTGTTCAGTTGGGCCTCGGCGGGCCGCGTCCTCGACTATGTCTACGACAACAACAGCGCCAGCGCCGCCCGCGAGGAGCTGGAGGAGACGATGCGCATGCTCGCCCGCAACGGCGCGACCCGCATCGACCTCGTCGCCCACTCGATGGGGACCTGGATCGCGGTGGAGGCGCTGCGCCAGCTCGCGATCGCCGGCAATCCGGACCTCGGCGGCAGGCTCGGCGACGTGGTGCTCGCCTCGCCGGACATCGACATCGACGTCTTCAAGTCGCAGATGCTGCGCATCGGCAAGCCGAAGCGGCCCTATTTCGTGCTGGTGTCGGGGGACGACAAGGCGCTGCGGCTGTCCTCACTGATCGCCGGCCAAAGCCCGCGCGTCGGCGAATATGCCGACGCGCGCGACCTCGCAGACTACGGCGTGATCGTCGTCAACATGTCGGACCTGAAGGCCGGCGACCGGCTCAACCACGCCAAGTTCGCCGACAACCCGCTGATCGTGCGGCTGCTCGGCAAGCAGCTCGCCGACCCGAACGCGTTCGAGGGCACGAGCACCGACGTCAGCGACGCCATCAGCCTCGTCGCCCGCGGGCTCGGCCGTGCCGTCGGATCGGCGGCCGAGCTGGTCATCACCGCGCCGGGCTCGATCCTGAAGGTTGCGGTCGGCGGCTGAGGCCCCGATGTCACCGGCCGGACCTGGACTCTGGCTTGTAGGCGGACAGGAACCTTGCGAGCTCCTCGAGCGACTTTCCCGTTCCCATCGTCATCAGGCTGAAGCGGCCGTAGCCGAACGCCCGATTGGCTCCCGCGAGGATGCGGATGGGCAGGCTCGGGGCCAACGGTCCCGTGATCGTCTCGTCGACCTCGTACATGATCGCCGCCCCGCGGAAATAGACCTCATGGCGCCAGGACAGCGCCCGCCACGGTATGAGCCTGTCGCTGACGCCGGCATCGCGCAGCCCGTCCGGCCCGATGGTCAGGAGCGGACCCTTGATCCTGGCGCGGTCGAAGGTGAGGACCGCGAGCACCGTCCCGACTGCGGCCAGGAACAGGCCGAGCCCGACCATGATCGCGACGAACCAGCCCTCCTCGCCGAAGAAGGCGCCATAGGCCGCGAAGGCGAGGCCCAGGACGGCTTCCGCCGTCCAGAACGCGCCGAAGGCGCGGACGACGAGAGGGCTGTTGGGAACGACGAGCGTTGGCGGGAGCGGCTCCGTCTGCCCCATCTGATACGACCTCGATGCCGAAGGGCGGGCCGGCGCGGCGCTACAGGAACAGGTCGACCTTCTCGAACCTGGTCACGTCGATGATGCCGGCGTCGGAGATGCGCAGCTCGGGGATCACCACCAGCGCCAGCAGCGAGTGCTGCATGTAGGCGTTGTTCAACGTGCAACCCATCTGCCGCATCGCCTCCGTCAGCTTCGCGGCCTTGGCCGCCACCGTCTCGGCGCGCTCGTCCGACATCAGGCCGGCGATCGGCATCTCGACCAGCGCGAGCTGCCGGCCCTTCGACACCATGACGACGCCGCCGCCGACCTTGCCGAGAATTTCGGCGGCAAGTGCCATGTCGGCCTTGTTGGTGCCGACGACGATCATGTGGTGCGAATCATGCGCCACGGTCGAGGCCATCGCGCAGTCCTGCGTGTAGCCGAAGCCGGAGACGAAGCCGTTGACCACCGCGCCGGTGCCGCGATGGCGCTCGACCAGCGCGATCTGGCAGACGTCGTTGCGGCGGTCCATTTCAACCAGCCCGTCCTTGACCGGCAGGTCGGCCTCCAGCGCCCGCGTCGGCGCCTGGTTCTCGATCACGCCGATGACGCGCACGCGCACCTCGTTGGCGCCCTTGGGCGCCGGGATGTCGAAATCGGACGCCGTCAGCTTGCGGCCCAGCCGCACCGTGTTCTTGGCCTTGGGCGGATAGGGATAGGCGGGTACGTCGGTCGTCAGCTTGCCGGCCGCCGCGAGCTTGCGGCCGTGGGCATAGACCTCGTCGATCACGAGCCCCGGCAGGTTCGAGACGATCAGGAAGTCGGCGCGGCGCCCCGGCGCGATCGAGCCCAGCTCGCGCTCCAGCCGGAAATGCTCGGCCGTGTTGATCGTCGCCATCTGGATCGCCGTCACCGGCTTCAGGCCCTGCGCGATCGCGTGGCGGACCACGCGGTCCATGTGCCCCTCCTCGACCAGCGTGCCGGAATGGCTGTCGTCGGTACACAGGATGAAGTTGCGCGGGTCCAGCCCGCTCTCCGTCACCGCCCGGATCTGGCTGGCGACGTCGTACCAGGCCGAGCCGAGCCGCAGCATCGCCTTCATGCCCTGCCGCACGCGCGCGATGGCGTCCTCGGGCCGCGTGCCCTCGTGGTCGTCCTCCGGCCCGCCGGCGACATAGCCGTGGAAGGCCAGACCGAGGTCGGGCGAGGCATAGTGGCCGCCGACCGTGCGGCCGGCCTGCATCGTGGCGCGGATGCCGCCGACCATGGTCGGGTCGTTGGCGGCGACGCCCGGGAAATTCATCACCTCGCCGAGCCCGATGATCTGCGGCCAGGTCATCGCCTCGGCGACGTCGGCCGGCGTGATCTCGGCGCCGGCGTGCTCCAGCCCCGGCGCCGACGGCACGCAGGACGGCATCTGCACGTAGACGTTGATCGGCGCGGCCACCGCCTCGTCGTGCATCAGCCGCACGCCCTCCAGCCCGAGCACGTTGGCGATCTCGTGCGGGTCGATGAACATCGAGGTGGTGCCGTGCGGAACGACGGCGCGGCAGAACTCGGTGACGGTCACCATGCCGCTCTCGACATGCATGTGGCCGTCGCACAGGCCCGGCACCAGATAGCGGCCGCCGGCGTCCACCACCTTGGTGCCCTTGCCGATGGCGTGGCTCGCGTTCGGCCCGCAATAGGCGAAGCGCCCTTCCGCGATCGCGATGTCGGTGCCGGGGATGATCTCGCCCGAATGCACGTTCACCCAGCGGCCGTTGCGCACGACGAGATCGGCAGGCCGCCGCCCCATCGCGACGTCGACCAGCACCGGCGCCACCTCCGCCCAGGGTTTCGGCGCCGCCGACACGTTCTTCTTCGCCATGTGGGATCTCCTGACTGCGGCGACTGTGCCAAGCCCGCCGGCAAAATACCAGATGAGTCAGCGGGGTTGCCGAACGGCGCCAACTAATATATTACATATATCAGATAGGGACGAAACGGACGCCGGACCAGCCATCAAGAGCTGGCCCGGCCACAGGGGAGGACGATGGCGATGAACGCGGGCGGAACGCGAGCGGACCCGGACGGCGACGGCCGCCGCAGGCGTCCGCAGCTCGACGCGGGCGCCCGGCGCGACCGCGACCGGCCGCCGAGCGCGGCCGCCGTCATCCATTCGCGCATCCGCGGCGAGATCGTCTCGCTCGCCCGCAAGCCGGGCGAGCCGCTGTCGGAGAAGGAGATCACCGAGGTCTACGGCGTCAGCCGCACGCCGGTGCGCGAGGCGATCCTGCGGCTCGCCAACGAGGGGCTGGTCGACATCTTCCCGCAGTCGGGCACCTTCGTGGCGCGCATCCCGCAACGCGCCCTGCCCGAGGCGATCGTCATCCGCATGGCGCTGGAGGAGAAGGCGGCGCGGCTGGCGGCCGAGCGCGCCACGCGCAGCCAGGTCATGGGCCTTCAGGCGATCGTCGAGCAGTTGCGTGAGGCGGCGGCGGCCGGAAACCGCGAGGGCTTCCATCAGGCCGACGAGCATTTTCACGCGGCCATCGCCGAGATGGCGGGCTATCCCGGCATCTGGTCGCTGGTCCAGCAGGTGAAGGTGCAGGTCGACCGCTACAGGCGCCTCACCCTGCCGCAGGAAGGCCGCATGCTGCGGGTGATCGAGGAGCACCAGGCGATCGTCGACGCCATCGCGGCGCGCGACCCGGACCGCGCCGCCGCCTTCGTCAGCGCCCATCTCGGCGCCCTGATCGCCAGCCTCGACGACATACGCGACGTCAACCCCGACTATTTCTCAGGAGCCGAAGATGCGGATTGACGTGCGCCACCACATGCACCCCGAGGCGGCGCGCAACGCGGGCAGCGCCGAGCTGCGCCGCGACTTCCTCGTCGAGACCCTGTTCGTGCCCGGCGAGGTCCACCTTACCTACAGCCATGCCGACCGCATGGTGATCGGCGGGGCGCAGCCGCTCGGCGCAGCCCTCACGCTCACCGCGCCTGCCCCGTTCGGCGTGGCCGACTTCCTCGAGCGGCGCGAGCTCGCCATCGTCAACATCGGCGGCCCGGCGCTGGTATCGGTCGCGGGTGCGGCGCATACGCTCGACCGGCTCGACGCGCTCTATGTCGGCATGGGCGCCGGCGAGGTCCGTCTCGCCAGCGCCGATCCGGCCGATCCGGCCAAGCTCTACCTCGTCAGCGCTCCGGCGCATGCCGCGCATCCCGTGCGCCGCGTGCCGTGGGGCGGCGGCCGCTCGTTCGAGCGGGGCACGGCCGGCGAAGGCAACATGCGCACCATCTGCCAGGTGATCCACCCCGCCGTCTGCGCCTCCTGCCAGCTCACCCTCGGCATCACGCTGCTGAAACCCGCCAATTTCTGGAACACGATGCCGACCCATACGCATGACCGGCGCTCGGAGGCCTATCTCTACTTCGACCTGCCCGAGCCCGCCCGCATCTTCCATTTCATGGGCGAGCCGCAGCACACCCGCCACATGGTGGTCGCCAACGAGCAGGCGATCCTGTCGCCGGGCTGGTCGATCCATTCGGGCGTCGGCACCTCGAACTACGGCTTCGTCTGGGCGATGGCCGGCGACAACGTCGAGTTCGACGACATGGACATGGTGGCCATGGAGGAGCTCCGGTGAGGTATCATCTGGAGTTCGCCGATCTGTGGCCCTACTGGCCGCAATTCCTCGCGGGCGCGGTGACGACCATCGAGTTCACCTTCGTCGCCACCGTGCTCGGCCTCGTGCTGGGCATCGTCGGCGCCATCGCGCGGCGCAGCGGAACCGCATGGGTGCGGGTGGCGGCGGGCGGCTATGTCGAGCTGGTGCGCAACACGCCGTTCCTGATCCAGATCTTCTTCCTCTATTTCGGCCTCGCCTCGGCGGGCCTGCGGCTGCCGGTCTTCGCCGCGGCGGTCCTGGCCATGGTCATCAATGTCGGCGCCTATACGACCGAGATCGTGCGGGCGGGCATCGAGGCCGTGCATCCCAGCCAGATCGAGGCGGCCGAGGCGCTCGGTCTTTCGACCTTCCAGATCTACCGCGACATCATCCTGCGGCCGGCGCTGGAGCGCGTCTACCCGTCGCTGACCAGCCAGTTCACGCTGATGATGCTGCAATCCTCGATCACCTCGCAGATCTCGGCCGAGGAGCTGACGGGTGCCGCCAACGTCATCCAGTCGATCACCTTCCGCTCGATGGAGGCCTACCTGGTCGTCGGCCTGCTCTATCTGCTGCTGACGCTGCTGCTGAAGTCCGGCTTCTGGGCGCTCGGCCAGGTGCTGTTCCCGCGCCGCCGGCGCCTCGGCACGGCACTGTGAGGGCGCGATGGGCGGGCTGAGCCTCAACTACTTCCTCTACCTGCTGCAGGGCATGGGCTGGACCGTGGCGCTCACCCTGCTCGCCTTCGCGCTGGGCGGGCTCGCCGGCTTCCTCGTCATGCTGGCGCGCATCTCGCCGGTTCCCGCGGTGAGCCGCGCCACGGCGGCCTACGTGCAGGTGATCCAGGGCATCCCCGTGCTGGTCATCCTGTTCATCGTCTATTTCGGCCTCGGCATCCTCGAGATCGACGTGCCGCCGCTGGTGGCGGCCGGCCTGTCGCTGACGGCCTACACCAGCGCCTTCCTCGGCGAGATCTGGCGCGGCGCGGTGGAGGCGGTGCCGCGCACGCAGATGGAGGCGGCCGAGTGCCTGGCGCTCACCCGCTGGCAGGCCCTGCGCGACGTCATCCTGCCGCAGGCCGTGCGCATCGCCACGCCGCCCACCGTCGGCTTCCTGGTGCAGGTGCTCAAGAGCACGTCGCTCGCCTCCGTTGTCGGCTTCGTCGAGCTCACCCGCGCCGCCCAGGTCATCAACAACTCGACCTTCCAGCCGTTCCTCATCTTCGGCACGGCGGGCCTAATGTACTTCGTGCTCTGCTACCCGCTGTCGCTGTGGAGCCGCACCCTCGAGAGGAGGCTCAATGTCGGCCGTCGTTAGGCTCCGGGACGTCCACAAGAGCTATGGCGCCGTCGAGGTGCTGAAGGGCGTCTCGTTCGAGGTCGCGTCCGGCGAGGTGGTCGCCGTGATCGGCCGCTCCGGCTCCGGCAAGAGCACGGCGCTGCGCTGCATCAACCGGCTGGAGCGCATCCAGTCGGGCATGATCGAGGTGTGCGGGCGCCGCGTCGACGACGCAGCCCTCGACCTGCGCGCGCTGCGGCAGGAGGTCGGCATCGTCTTCCAGAGCTACAATCTGTTCCCGCATTTGACGATCGAGCAGAACATCACGCTCGCGCCGCGCCGGGTGAAGCGCATGGCGCAGCGCGAGGCCCGCGAGCTGGCGGCCGAGATGCTGGCCAAGGTCGGCCTGTCGGAGAAGATCGACGCCTATCCGGAGCAGCTTTCCGGCGGCCAGCAGCAGCGCGTGGCGATCGCCCGCTCGCTCGCCATGTCGCCGCGCGTGATGCTGTTCGACGAGGTGACCTCGGCGCTCGACCCGCACCTGACCGGCGAGGTGCTGCGCGTCATGGAGGCGCTCGCCAAGGGCGGCATGACCATGATCGTCGTCACCCACGAGATGGGGTTCGCCCGGCGCGCGGCCAACCGCGTCATCTTCATGCATATGGGCCGCGTCTGGGAGACCGGGCCCAGCTCCATCCTCAGCAACCCACAGACGCCGGAGTTGAAGGACTTCATGGCGAACGAGCTCTGACAGCAGAGGTCCGCCCGCGGGCGGAAACACCAAGGGAGGAACGGAAATGAAAAGCAGGACCATACTCGGCCTCGCGGCCGCAGCCCTCATGGCCTTCGCGGTGGCGCCGGCCAAGGCCGACTCGCTCGCCGACATCAAGGCCGCCGGCAAGGTGCGCATCGCGGTTGCCATGGGCGTGCCGCTGTTCGCCTTCGTCGACAAGGATTTGAAGCCGACCGGCTCGGACGTCGAGACGGCGCGGATGATCGCCAAGTCGCTCGGCGTCGACCTCGAGCTCATCGAGATCACCAATGCGGCGCGCGTGCCCACCATCCAGGCGCGCAAGGCCGACATACTGGTCGCCGACCTCGCCATCACGGCGGAGCGGCAGAAGGTGGTGGACTTCACCATCCCCTACGCCACGCTCGACATCATCGTGGCCGGCCCGGCCGCCGACAAGATCGCCGACTATCCGGACCTTTCCGGCAAGCGCGTCGGCGTCACCCGCGCCACCGTCAACGACCAGCTCGTCTCGGAGAAGGCCAAGGACGCCATCCCCGTGCGCTTCGAGGACGACGCGACGCTGATCACCGCCACCGCCTCCAAGCAGGTGGACATCGTGTCGACGCAGACCGCCGTGCTCGCCGCGATGAACGAGAAGCGCGCCGATGCGCCGCTGGAGGTGAAGTTCGTGCAGCAGTCGCTCGACCTCGGCATCGCCATCCCCAAGGAGGAGCCGCAGCTCCGCGACTGGCTCAATGCGTGGATCAAGGAGAACTTCGCCAACGGCTCGCTGCCGGCGATGTTCAAGTCCTTCCACGGCCGCGACCTGCCGGCGGACCTGACCGAACGGGTTCACTGAGGCCCATGCGGGCCGCGGCACGCGCCGCGGCCCGCATTTCCCACGATCGGCTGACAAAATGAGCACGGACCCCTCGCCCTTCTCGCTGGAAGGCCGCAGCATCCTCGTCACCGGCGCCAATACCGGCATCGGCCAGGGCATCGCGGTGGCGGTGGCACGCGCGGGCGCGCATGTCGTCGGCGTCGGCCGCTCGTCGATGGACGAGACGGCCGCACTCGTCGCGGCTGAGAGCGGCGGCTTCACGCCGATGGCCTGCGACCTCGCCGACCTCGACGCGGCGCGAGCGACGCTGAATGCGGCCTGGCAGGCGCGAGGCGGGCTGGACGGACTCGTCAACAATGCCGGCATCATCCGCCGCGACGACGCCGTCGACGTCACCGAAGCCGCATGGGACGAGGTGATGGACGTCAATCTGAAGACGGCGTTCTTCCTGTCGCAGGCCTTCGGCCGGCTGGCGCTTTCCCGGCCGCAGCCGCGCGGCGCGATCGTCAACATCGCCTCGCTGTTGAGCTTCCAGGGCGGCATCCGGGTCGCCGCCTACACCGCCTCCAAGCACGGCATCGCCGGCATCACCCGCATCCTCGCCAACGAATGGGCGGCAAAGGGCATCAACGTCAACGCCGTGGCGCCGGGCTATATCGTCAGCAACAACACGCAGGCGCTGCGGGCCGATCCCGACCGCTCGGCCGCCATACTGGCGCGCATCCCGGCCGGCCGCTGGGGCACGCCCGGCGACATAGGCGGCGCCGTGACCTTCCTGCTCTCGCCGGCCGCAGGCTACGTCCACGGCACGATCCTGCCCGTCGACGGCGGCTGGCTGGCGCGCTGAGGCGGTAACAGGCCGGTCAAGATGGTGCGGGCGGCGGGGATCGAACCCGCACGGGCAAAGCCCGAGGGATTTTAAGTCCCTTGCGTCTACCAATTCCGCCACGCCCGCGTGGCCCGTTTGTCAGGGCTTTGCCGGGGTTCGTCAACCGCGCATGCGCGGTCTGCGCCGCAGCGACACGCTGCCGGAACGGCCAGGTTCAAGGCGCGCGCGTGAAGATACCGTCCTATCCCGCTTGATTCATTACGGAATCGTAATCCGGGCATTCATGTTCGGTTCATGCCCTGCCCGCTACCTCTGGGCTCGGTAAACGAAGGAGAGCCCCCATGAAACGCTTCAGCAAGATCCTGCTCGCCGCCGTCGCGGCTTCGGTGATGGCCGTGCCGATGGCCAATGCGCAGCCGCGCCCGGACGGCAGCCGCCAGGTGCCGCACCGCTACGAGAGGCAGGTGCCGCCCCAGTGGCAGCCGGCGCCCAAGTACAAGGCTGCGCCGCAGTACAAGCCGGCGCCCCGCTACAAGCCCGCGCCGCACCACTGGAAGAAGGGCGAGCGGATGTCCAACTGGCGGGCGCATGCGCCGATCCGCGACTACGGCCGCTACGGGCTGCGCAAGCCGCCGGCAGGCCAGCAGTGGGTCAAGGTCGACAACGACTACGTGCTGCTCGGCATCGCCACCGGGTTGATCACGAGCATCATCGCCGGCCGATGAGTTCGAGGCCCCGCCTCCGGGCGGGGCCTTTTCCATATGTCCGCACCGCTGCGGATCAGTTCGCGAAGGCCTTGCCGGCCATGCGGCGGATGAAGGCGACGACGCGGTCGGTCGCGGCATATTGGGGCATGTGCCCCACCCCCTCCACCGTCTCGAAGTCGAGGCCCGGCACCACGCCCTCCAGCGCCTTGCCGTGCTTTTCCCAGTTCACGACGCGGTCGGCCGTGCCGAACAGGACGCCGACCGGCACGCCGAGCTCGCCATAGCGGGCCTGCTGCTCCTTCATCACCCGGCCGATCGCGCCGAAATCCGTCGAGGTGCCGAAGAAATGCGCCGGCCGCAGCGTCGACATGGCGCCGCCGGCCACCGCGTAGTCGGAAGGCGGCTGCTGCGGCCCGAAGATGAAGTCGAGCGTCTGCGGAGCCGCCTTGATCGACCTAGGGATCGCTATGGTGTGGGCGACGATGCGCCGCTTCAACGGCGACGGCACGTAGAGGTCGGCGAACTGGGGCGCCACCTTGCCCTCGCGCTGCGTCAGTGGCGACAAGAGCGCCAACCCAGAAATCTTGTCCGGGTGATCCAGCGCGAGCGCCAGCGAGACGGCGCCGCCGAGCGAATGGCCGACGACCAGCGGGCGCTCCAGCCCGAGCGCGTCGATGAGACGGGCGAGGAAGGCCGCATGCTCCTTCGGGCTCGAGGGCGAAAGCCCGTTGCGGCGGGAATAGCCGGAGCCCGGCCGGTCGACCGCGATCAGGCGAAAGTCCTTCTCCAGCTCCGGGAGCAGCGGGCGGAACTGGAACTGCGTGCCGCCGAGGCCGTGGACGAACAGGATCGGCCTGCCCTGCCCGCGCTCGACATAGTGGATGCGATGGCCGTCGACGGTGACGAACTTGCCGGGCGGCGGTACCAGCCGCTCCGCCTGCCGCGAGATCCGCCAGGTGGCGTAGAGATAATATCCGGCGACGAGGATGGCCGCGGCGATCAGGACCGCCAGCAGCGTCGCCACGATTCCGCCTATGCCCATGCCGTCCTCCCCCTTTTTGCACGGCGCGCCCGCGCCCTCTTCCCGCATAACATGCGCGGCGCCGATTCCAACCGCCGCGTGAAAATAGTTGGCCACGGCGCGCCCTCGTCGCGGCCCTGCCTCACCGTACCGCCATTGCCGAACCGGGCCGCCGGCGCTATCAGCGGACCAGCTTGCGGAGGACAGGAATGAGCGCGACCGTTACCGCCGCCATGGTCGTCATCGGCGACGAGATCCTCTCGGGCCGGACCAAGGACCGCAACATCGGCCATCTCGCCGAGGTCATGACGGCGATCGGCATCGACCTCAAGGAGGTCCGCGTCGTCGCCGACGACCGCGACGACATCGCGGCCGCCGTCAATGCGGTGCGGGCGCGCTATACCTACGTCTTCACCACCGGCGGCATCGGCCCGACGCATGACGACATCACGGCCGATTCGATCGCCCACGCCTTCGGCGTGCCGTGCGAATACGACGCGAAGGCCTATGCGATGCTGGAAGCCCACTACGCCCAGCGCGGGCTGGAGTTCACCGAGGCGCGCAAGCGCATGGCGCGCATGCCGGCGGGGGCCGAGCACATCGACAACCCGGTCTCGATGGCGCCCGGCTTCCGCATCGGCAACGTGCACGTCATGGCCGGCGTGCCGGCGATCTTCCAGGCCATGCTCGACAATGTCGTGCCGACGCTGAAGACCGGCGCGAAGCTGCTCTCCGACATGGTCCATTGTCCCTATGGCGAGGGCACGATCGGCGACGCGCTAACGCAGATCCAGAAGAACCATCCCGACACGATCATCGGCTCCTACCCGAAATATATGGACGGCAGCTTCTGGACCGAGCTGGTCGTGCGCTCGCGCGACCCGGAAAAGCTCGCCGCCGCCAAGGCCGACATCGTGGCGATGATCGCGGCGCTCGACGCCGCGAAGCCGTGAGCGCGCGGCGCGAAGTCGACTGCTGCATCGCCGGAGGCGGCCCGGCCGGGCTGGTGGCCGGCCTGCTGTTCGCGCGTGCCGGGCTGAAGACGCTGGTGCTGGAGAAGCACGCCGACTTCCTGCGCGATTTCCGCGGCGACACGGTCCATCCCTCGACGCTCGAGATCTTCCACGAGCTCGGCCTGCTGCAGGCGCTTCTGGCGCGCCCGCATGACCAGATGCCGAAGCTCGGCGTGCGCTTCAACGGCAAATACATGCCGGTGGCCGACTTCGCCGGCCTGCCGACGCAATGCCGCTTCGTCGCCTTCATGCCGCAGGCCGAGTTCCTCGACTTCGTCGCCGACGAGGCGGAGCGGCTGCCGGGCTTCGAGCTGATGCGCAGCACCGCGGCGACCGGCCTCGTCGAGGATGGCGGCCGCGTCACCGGACTGCGCGCGGCCGGGCCGGACGGTGAGCTGACCGTCGCGAGCCGGCTCGCCATCGGCGCCGACGGGCGCCATTCGACGGTGCGTGAGCTCGCCGGCCTCACGGTGCGCGACCTCGGCGCACCGATCGACGTCTTGTGGTTCTCCGTGCCGCGCGAGGGCGGCCGTGACGACACGCTCATCAACGTCTCGGCCGGCCACCTCGTCGTCACCATCGACCGCGGCACCTACTGGCAATGCGCCTGCGTGATCGCCAAGGGCGAGGCGGAGGCCGTCCGCGCGCGCGGCCTTCCCGCCTTCCGCGCCATCATCGCGGAAGCCGCGCCGCAGGTCGCGGCCGGGCTCGGCGCGCTCACCGACTGGGACCAGGTGAAGCTGCTCAGCGTCAAGGTCGACCGGCTGGAGCGCTGGTCGCGACCGGGCCTGCTGTGCATCGGCGACGCCGCGCACGCCATGTCGCCGATCGGCGGCGTCGGCATCAACCTCGCCATCCAGGACGCGGTAGCGGCCGCCAACCTGCTGGCGCCGAAGCTGAAGGCGCAAGACCTCACGGCGGAAGACCTCGACGCGGTGCGCCGGCGGCGGCTGTGGCCGACGCGGGTTACGCAGTTCGCGCAGGTGCAGGCGCAGGACAGGTTCCTTGCGCCGCTGATCGAGGGAGGCAGGCCGGTCGCCCCGCCGCTGCCGCTCAGGGCGCTGGCGCGGTGGCCGTGGCTGCGCGGCCTCGTCGCCCGCGCGGTCGGCCTCGGCGTGCGGCCCGAGCATGTCGGCGCGCCGATGCGGCGCGCCGCCTGACCTGCGGGCTCAGAGCGCGGGGCTGGGCAGCGCGCGCGGCGCCTCGCGGCGGAAGCGCCTGAACGGCAGCTCGACCGCGCGATATGTCAGCGCCGCCAGCGGCACCGAGATCGCCGCCGTGAGCGCCAGCGTGAGCGGCCAGTCGAACAGCTCGCGCAGCGTGGCCGCGACCGGATAGTGCCAGAGATAGATGCCGTAGGACCACCGCCCTATCGTCACCAGCCATGGATACGAGAGGGCCACATGCAGCCGGCCGCCCTCGCGCAGCACGGCGAGCAGCAGGCCGGCCGCGGCGATCTCCACCAGCGGCTGCGCCAGCAGCATCGAGACCGGCGTGAAGATCGGCATGGTGAGCAGCGCAATGCCCAGCATGGCGAGCGACAGTCGGCCGATGCCCGTCAGCCGCTCCGGGCCGATATCGAACCGCGCCAGCGCCACGGCCGAGCCGAGCAGCAGGCCGGAGAGCCGCGCATCGAAGCGGTAGTAGGTCGCCTCGCCCGGAAAGGCCGGATAGGCCGACACCCGCCACAGCCCGGCGGCGACCCACAGGCCGAAGGCGAGCGCGGCGGGGTTGCGCGCCCTGAGGACCGCCGGCAGGACGAGCGGCCACAGCAGGTAGAAATGCTCCTCCACCGACAGCGACCAGGTGTGGCCCAATACGCCGAACGGGCTGTCGAAGGGAGAAACGACGTCCGTGAGGTAGAGCAGCGCGACGGCGGCCTTATAGGCCGGCGCCATCCCGGCCGCGTAGACGACGAGCACCACCAGCGCGAGCAGCGGCATCAATCGTACGAAGCGGTTGCGGTAGAAGCGGCGCAGGTCGATCGCGCCGGACGCGTCGTGCTCGGCCGCCAGCAGGCCGGTGATCAGGTAGCCGGAGAGCACGAAGAACAGGTCGACGCCGAAATAGCCGCCGATGGCGAACGGCGCCTGGCAATGGAAGGCGAGCACCGCGAGGATCGCGAGCGCGCGCATGCCGTCGAGGGCCGGGTTGTATCTCATCGCGCCTCCGCCTCGATCCCGATACCCGCAAGACCTTTATCCGCCGTTATCGGAAGGCGTTGGCAGGCGGCCGGCATCTGTGCGAATCTGGTTCACCGACCGCGTCGCCCAGGCGCGTTTGATCCGCCTCAAGGACGGAACAAGCGCCGCACGGCAACGTTGTCCCGTCCCGCTGATGGAGGCTTCGATGAACCCGAAGACGTTACTCGCCGTGCTGAACGCCGAAGACGACATGAAGCGCGTGCTCGACTGCGCGCTGCCGCTGGCGGCGCGTTTCGGCGCCCATCTCATCGGTTTCCATTCCGAGGCTCTGCCGCTGCCGCAGGCCACCCCGCTCGGCTTCCCGGACGTCGAGTTCATCCAGACCAGCGCGGAGGCCGCGCGCGACCGCTCGGCGCGGATGAAGGTCGTCTTCGAGGAGCGCGTGCGCCGCGAGGGCACCTCGGGCGAGTGGCACTCCACGCAGGGCTATTCGGGCAACAGCGAGGTGTCGCCGCTGCGCGCGGCGCGCGCAGCCGACCTGGTGATCGTGCAGCAGGCCGATCCCGACGCCGAGGCCGCCTATCCCGACAGCGAAGCGCTGCTGTTCGAGACCGGCCGGCCGGTGCTGTTCGTGCCCTATGCGATCGACGTCGATCCGCGCTTCCGCAAGGTGATGGTGGCCTGGAACGGCACGGCGGAGGCTGCGCGCGCCGCCTTCGACGCGCTGCCCTTCATCGTGGCGGCGGAGGCGACCGAGATCGTCTGCGTCGACCCGCGCTCGACGGCGACCGAGGACGCCGCCGTCTCCGGCGCCGACATCGCCGAGGCGCTCGCCCGCCACGGCGCGAAGGTCAACCTTGCCAGCGAGGTATCGGCGGGCATGTCGCCGGGCGACGTGCTGGAGAACCGCATCGCCGAGAGCGGCACCGACCTGCTCGTGATGGGCGCCTACGGCCAGTCCTGGCTGAAGGAGTTCTTCTTCGGCGGCGCGACCCGCACGCTGCTGAAGTCGATGTCGGCGGCCACACTGATGTCGCGCTGACCCCGGTAAATCAAGGGAAACGGCGCGCGCCTCCCTTGCCAGAGCCGCCGATTCGCGGCTAAGCGAAGGCGCATTCCCCGCTCACGCCGGAGTGCGCCGATGTCGCTGCCCGAAAAAGCCTTTCCCGTCTCCTGGGACCAGTTCCACCGCGACGCCCGCGCGCTTGCGTGGCGGCTGTCGGGCATCAACGTGAAATGGCGCGCCATGGTCTGCATCACCCGCGGCGGGCTGGTGCCGGCGGCGGTGATCTCGCGCGAGCTCGGCATCCGCGTCATCGAGACGGTCTGCATCGCCTCCTATCACGACTACACCGAGCAGGGGGAACTGCAGGTGCTGAAGGAGGTGACGCCGACGCTTCTGGAGAACGACGGCGAAGGCGTGCTGATCGTCGACGACCTGACCGACACCGGCAAGACCGCAGCGATCGTGCGGGCGATGATGCCGAAGGCGCATTTCGCCACGATCTACGCCAAGCCGAAGGGCCGGCCGCTGGTCGACACCTTCGTCACCGAGGTGTCGCAGGACACCTGGATCTACTTCCCGTGGGACATGGGCTTCACCTACCAGAAGCCGATCTCGGAAGGCCACAGCGGCTGAGGCGCCGCCGGCTCACGCCACCTTCACCGACGGCGTCGAGCGCTCGTATTGCGGCAGTCCGTCGTCGATCTCGTAATAGTCGCCCTTGTCGGGCACGAAGATGTGCGCCTCGCCCCTGAGCCCGGTCGGCTTGTCGAAGCTGCCGGCGAGGATCGAGGTGTAGGCCTCCTCCTCGTGCTGCCAGAACATCGCCGGGCCGCAGGTCGAGCAGAACCCCCGGCGCGCCTGCGGCGAGGCCGAGAACCAGGTGAGCCGCTCCGCGCCCGTCACCTCCAGGCAATCGTCCTCGACATTGGTCGCGGCGTAGAAATGGCCGGACTGCCGGCGGCATTGCGAGCAGTGGCAATAGATGACGCCGCGCAGCGGCCCCCTCGCCGCGAAGCGGACGGCGCCGCAAAGGCACGCTCCGGTGTGAATCTCGTCCATCGGCTTCCTCCTGCCCGCCCAGGCTCGCACGTCGCCTGCCGTCCTTGTATCGTGAAGATTTGAGCCGAAGGATCAGGAAAAGGC
>JAFKJY010000003.1 GCA_017305835.1 Hyphomicrobiales bacterium | reverse complement strand
GCCGCAGGCCTTCGCGCAGCGCGTGGCCGAGGCCGAACTGCTGATCCATACCGGCGACGACCCCGGCCGCGACCTGCTCGACGGCTCGGCCGATTCGGCCTTCATCGGCGGCTTCGCGGCGGCGGTGGCCGCCGTCGGCGGCCGCGCCGACCTCGTCACGCTCGACACGACCGACCCGGCCCGGCCCCGCGCCCGCTCGCTGATCGAGGCCGTCACCCGCGTGGTGCGGGCGCGCGCGACGAACCCGCGCTTCATCGAGGGCCAGCTTCGCCATGGCCCGCGCGGCGCGGCCGAGTTCGCCGAGACCGTCGACCGCCTCTGCGCTTTCGCCGAGACGACCGGCGCCATCCCCGGCCGGCTGATCGAGGCCGTCCACGACGCCTATCTGGGCGACCCGCGCGTGCGCGCCTTCCTGCTGGCGGAAAACCCGGCCGCCGCGCGCGCCATCGCCGAACGGCTGGCCGCCGCCCGCCGCCGCGGCCTCTGGCACCCGCTGCGCAATTCGGTCGACGCCGATCTTGCCGAGCTGATCGCGCAAGCGCGCGGACGTGAGGCTGCATGAGCGCGGCCGCGAAAGCCACGATGCGGCGCGGCGCCTGCCCGGCGCTGTCGGCGCCGATGCAGACCGGCGACGGCCTGCTGGTGCGGCTCAACCTCGCCGAAGGCGGCATGACGCCGGGAGAACTCGCCACGCTCTGCGATCTCGCCACCCGCCACGGCAACGGCATCGTCGAGGTGACCGCGCGCGGCAGCTTCCAGATCCGCGGCCTGACGCCCGCTTCCGCGCCGCTGCTGGAAGCCGAGGTCGCCGCGCTCGGCCTGTCCTTGCGCGAGGGCGTCCCGGTCGAGACCTCGCCGCTCGCCGGCCTCGACCCCGCCGAGGTCGCCGACCCGCTGCCGCTGGTGCGCGCCATCCGCGCGGCAATTGCGGATGCCGGCCTGTCCGGTCGGCTCGGCCCGAAGGTGTCGGTGGTGGTCGACGCCCGCGGCGCGGTCGACCTGTCCGACATCCTCGCGGACGTGCGGCTGACGGCCGCGCGGCAGGACGAGGGCGTGTCGTGGCACCTCGCCATCGGCGGCAACGCCCGCACCGCAAGGCCGCTCGCCGTGCTGGACGAGCACGACGCCGTCGCTGCGGTGGTCACGGTGCTGGAAGCCATCGCGGCGCGCGGGATGAGCGCGCGGGCAAGGGATCTGGCGCCAGCGGAGATGAAAGCTTCGTTCTCCCCGTCCACGCCGCGTTCTTTCGCGCCCCCCTCTGTCCTGCCGGACATCTCCCCCACAGGGGGGGAGATTGGCCTGCTGCTGACATCGCTTTCCTCCTGCGAGGTCGACGAGTGGCGCCAGCCGTTGAGACAGCAGATCTCCCCCCTTGTGGGGGAGATGTCCGGCAGGACAGAGGGGGGCAACGTAGAGCGCCGAACGTTGACCGAATTGAACGCCCTGCAGCTTACCGACGGCCGCTTCGCCGCTTCCGTCGGCCTTCCCTTCGGCAGCACCCATGCCGGTGAATTGGCCACCTTCCTCGATGCGATCGAGACCAACGAAATCTGTCTCGCCCCTCAGCGTTCGCTGATCCTGATCTGTGGAACGGAAAATGCCGTCCGGGCCGCGAGTGAAACTGCCCGCCGTGCCGGCCTGATCCTCTACCCCGCCGACCCGCGCCGCACGATCGCCGCCTGCCCCGGCGCGCCGGCCTGCGCGTCGGGCCGCATCGCCACGCGCGCGCTGGCGCGGCGGCTCGCGGAACGCGGCGACCTCCCCGGCTCCGTCCACGTCTCGGGCTGCGCCAAGGGCTGTGCCCATCCCTCCCCCGCCCGCCTCGTGCTGGTCGGCACGGACGCCGGCGTCGCGCTCGTCCGCGACGGCCGCGCCGGCGACGCGCCTGAGATGATCTTCCCCGACGCGGACGCCGCACTTGCCGCGCTCGCCGCCCTTCCGGAACCCGCCGAATGACGAATTACGACTACATCCGCGACGGCACCGCGATCTACGAGCGCTCCTTCGCAACGATCCGCGCGGAAGCCGACCTGTCGCGCTTCTCGCCCGGCGAGGCCGACATCGCGACCCGCATGATCCATGCCTGCGGGCAGGTCGAGGCGGCCCGCCATTTCGTCTTCTCGCCCGGCTTCGAGCAGGCGGCACGCGCCGCGCTCGCCGCCGGCGCGCCGATCCTGTGCGACGCCGAGATGGTCGCGCGGGGCGTCACCCGCGCCCGCCTGCCCGCCGGCAACGAGGTGGTCTGCACCTTACGCGACCCCGCCACCGCGGACATCGCCACGAAGATCGGCAACACGCGCTCTGCCGCCGCCATACATCTGTGGGGCGACCGGCTCGCCGGCGCGCTTGTCGCCATCGGCAATGCGCCGACCGCGCTGTTCCACCTGCTGGAGATGCTGGACGACGGCGCGCCGAAGCCGGCAGCGATCGTCGGCATGCCGGTCGGCTTCGTCGGTGCCGCCGAATCCAAGGAGGCGCTGGCCGAAAACCGCCACGGCGTCCCCTTCGCCATCGTACGCGGCCGCATGGGCGGCTCGGCCATGACGGCGGCCGCCATCAACGCCATCGCGAGGGCCGGCATATGACCATGCGGCCCGGAAAGCTCTACGGCCTCGGCACCGGCCCCGGCGATCCCGAGCTGCTGACGCTGAAGGCGGTGCGCGCGCTGGGCGAGGCGCAAATCGTCGCGCATTTCGCCAAGCAGGGCAGCGCCGGCAACGCGCAGAAGATCGTCGCCGCGCATGTCCGGCCCGACCAGGCGCTGCTGCCGCTTCTCTATCCGGTGACCGTCGAGATCGAGAAGGACCACCAGGACTACCGCAGCGCCATCGCCGGCTTCTTCGACGAAGCGGCCGCGCGCGTGGCAACCGAGTTGGAGGCCGGCCGCACGGTCGCGGTGCTGTCGGAGGGTGACCCGTTCTTCTACGGCTCCTACATGCACCTGCATGTGCGGCTCGCCCACCGCTTCGAGACCGAGGTCGTGCCGGGCGTCACCGCCATGTCCGGCTGCTGGTCGGCGGCCGGCGTGCCGCTGATGCAGGGCGACGACGTCACCACCGTGCTCCCCGGCACGCTGCCGGAGGCGGAGCTTGTGCGGCGGCTCTCCGACACCGACGCGGCCGTCATCATGAAGGTCGGCCGCAACCTGCCCAAGATCAGGCGCGCGCTGAAGTCTGTCGGCCGGCTGCCGACCGCCGTCTATGTCGAGCGCGGCACGATGGAGGGCGGCCTCGCCGTGAGCCTCGCCGACAAGGCCGACGACCACGCACCCTATTTCTCGGTCGTGCTGGTGCCCGGCTGGAAGGGGCGGCCGCAGGCGAGCGCGGCAAACGAGGTCGCCGCATGACCGGCAGGCTGACCGTGATCGGCACGGGTCCCGGCGATCCGGCCCAGATGACGCCGCAGGCGGCGCAGGCGGCCGCCCGCGCGGCCGAGTTCTTCGGCTACGGTCCCTATCTCGACCGCCTCTCGCTCGGCTCCCACCAGGTCCGCCACGCCTCCGACAACCGCGAGGAGCTGGCGCGGGCGAAGGCCGCGCTCGCACGCGCCGCCGCGGGCGCGGAGGTCTGCATCGTCTCGGGCGGCGATCCGGGCGTCTTCGCGATGGCTGCGGCCGTCTGCGAGGCGATCGAGGCCGGCCCCGCCGAATGGCGCGACCTCGACGTCGAGATCGTGCCCGGCGTCACCGCCATGCTCGCGGTCGCCGCCCGCGCCGGCGCCCCGCTCGGCCACGATTTCTGCGCGCTCTCGCTGTCCGACAACCTGAAGCCGTGGGAGCTGGTCGAAAAGCGGCTCGCGGCGGCGGCCGGCGCCGGCTTCGTCATCGCGCTCTATAACCCGATCAGCAAGGCGCGGCCGTGGCAGCTTGGCCGCGCCTTCGCGCTGCTGTCCGGCATCCTCCCCGCCACGACGCCGGTGATCTTCGGCCGCGCCGCCGGCCGGCCGGACGAGCGCATCGAGACCGTGCCGCTCGAAAAGGCCGACCCTGCCCGCGCCGACATGGCGACCTGCGTCATCATCGGCTCGGCCGAGACGCGCATCATCGAGCGCCCCGGCCGCGCCCCGCTGGTCTATTCGCCGCGCTTTGCGAGGGAAAGCGCATGAGCGGAATGCGCGCGCAGTTACCCCCACCCCTCACCCCTCCCCACAAGGGGGAGGGGGACATCGACGTCGCGCATCTCCTCAAGGCGTTACCGCCGAGCACCGAGGTTTCAGAATCCCCCTCCCCCTTGTGGGGAGGGGTGAGGGATCGGGGTATCCGGCAGATCAGGAACAGGCAGCCCGGCCTATCTCTCCCCCAGCATGCCCATGGCCACCGCAACCGCCTGCTCGACCGTTTCGGCAGCCGGCACGTCCGGCAGCTCCGGCCTGTGGATGAGCACGACCTCGATGCCGAGCGAGCGCGCCGCGGCGATCTTGCCGTAGGTCGCCGCCCCACCGCTGTTCTTGGCGACGATCGCGTCGATCCGCTCGGCGGCGAGCAGCGCCCGCTCGTCCGCCTCGCCGAACGGGCCGCGCGCGGTGATGTAGCGTGCTTCCGGTACGGCGAGCGGCGGCTCGATCGGGTCGACGCTGCGGATCAGGTAGCGGTGCCGGGGTGCGGCCTCGAATGGCCCGACCTCCTGCCGGCCGAGCGCCAGGAAGACGCGGCGCGGCTTTTCGCCCAGCGCGGCAACGGCCTCGGCCACCGTGTCGACCTCGCGCCAGCGGTCGCCCTCGGCGCGCGTCCACGGCGGCCGGCGCTGCGCGAGGACCGGCGTTCCGGCCATGCGCGCGGCTTCCGCCGCATTGCGCGAGATCTGCGCAGCGTAAGGATGGGTGGCGTCGATCAGCAGGGCCACACGCTGCTCGCGCAGATGGGTCGCCAGCCCCTCCGCGCCGCCGAAGCCGCCGACGCGCACCGGCACGGGCTGTGCGGCCGGCGCGCGGGTGCGGCCGGCGAGCGACAGCGTCACGTCGAGGTCGCCGCGCGCGGCGAGCTTTTCGGCGAGCTGCCGCGCTTCGGTGGTTCCGCCGAGGATCAGGACAGGGTGGCGCATCATGTCCGCTGAGTTGCAGCGCGAAGCTCTACCACGCGGGCGCTGGCTGGCAATCGTCGGCATCGGCGAGGATGGCGTCGCGGGCTTGAGCGACGAGGCGAAGCGGCTGATCGCGCAGGCCGCGATCGTCTTCGGCGGCAGGCGCCATCTCGAGCTCGCCGCCCCCCTCATCGCCGGGCAGCCGCGGCCCTGGCCGAGCCCGTTCGACATGGCCGTCACCGCCGTGCGGGCGCAGGCCGGCCGGCACGTCTGCGTGCTCGCCTCGGGCGATCCGTTCTTCCACGGCGTCGGCGCCACGCTCGCCCGGTCTTTCCCGGCCGCCGAGATGAACGTCGTCCCCGCCCCCTCCTCCTTCAGCCTCGCCGCCGCCCGCCTCGGCTGGGCGCTGCAGGAGACCGACATCGTCTCGCTGCACGGCAAGCCGCCGGCGCTCGTCCGCCGCTTTCTCCATCCCGGCCGGCGGCTGCTCTGCCTGACCTCCGACGCCGCCGCCCCGGCAGCGATCGCCGCCCTGCTCGCCGCCCTCGGCTTCGGCCGCTCGCGCCTGACCGTGCTGGAAGCCCTCGGCGGCCCGGCCGAGCGCATCCGCGCCGCGACCGCCGACGCCTTCGCCCTCGAAAACATCAATCCGCTCAATCTCCTGGCCATCGAGGTTGAATCAACCCGCGAAGCCCGCATCATCCCGCTGGCGTCCGGCCTGCCAGACGATGCCTTCGAGCATGACGGCCAGATCAGCAAGCGCGAGATCCGCGCGCTGACGCTCTCCGCCCTCGCCCCGCGCCGCGGCGAATTGCTCTGGGACATCGGCGCCGGCTCCGGCTCGGTCGCCGTCGAATGGATGCTCGCCGACCCGTCGCTGCGCGCCGTCGCCGTCGAGGCGAACCCGGGGCGCGCCGCCCGCATCCGCCGCAACGCCGACGCGCTCGGCGTGCCGTGGCTGAAGGTGGCCGAAGGGCAGGCACCGGCCGCGCTCGAAAACCTCGATCGCCCGCACGCCATCTTCGTCGGCGGCGGCGCCTCCGATCCCGGCGTGCTGGACGCGGCCATCGCCGCGCTGCCCGCCGGCGGCCGGCTGGTGGTGAACGCCGTGACGTTGGAGACCGAGGCAGTTCTGATCGCACGTCATGCCGATACCGGCGGCGTGCTGACGCGCCTCTGCGTCGAGCGCTCCGGCCCGGTCGGCGCGATGACGGCGTGGCGCCCGGCGCTGCCGGTCGTACAATGGTCGTGGGTGAAGCCATGATCGTCGCCGGGCTGGGCAGCCGCGCCGACGTGCGCGCCGAAGACATCCTCGCGGCCGTCCGCGCCGCCGCCGCGCGCTACGGTGTCCCGCTCGGGCGGATCGGGCGGCTGGCGACCGGCGAGCGCAAGTCGAGCCAGCCCGCCTTCGCCGAGGCCGCGCTGAAGCTCGGCATCCCGCTGGAGATCATGGGCGAGGCAGCGCTTGCCGACGTCGCGGGCCGCACGCTCACCCGCTCGGGCCACAGCCAGGCCCTCACCGGCCTGCCCAGCCTGTCGGAGGCGGCCGCGCTCGCGGCCGCCGGCGAAGGCTCGGCGCTGCTCGGGCCGCGCATCGCGCTCGGCCCCGTCACCTGCGCGCTGGCGCAGTCGGGGGGCCGCGCATGACCGTCCATTTCATCGGCGCCGGGCCGGGCGCGGCCGATCTCATCACCGTGCGCGGCCGCGACCTGCTCGCCCGCTGCCCGGTCTGCCTCTATGCCGGCTCGATCGTGCCGCCGGAGCTCTTGGCCTACTGCCCGCCGGACGCGCGCCTCGTCGATACCGCGCCGCTGTCGCTCGACGAGATCGAGGCCGAATACGTCGCCGCCCACGCGGCCGGCCGGGACGTCGCGCGGCTCCATTCCGGCGACCTTTCCGTGTGGAGCGCGGTGGCCGAGCAGGTCCGCCGGCTGGAGGCGCGCGGCATCCCCTACACGCTGACGCCCGGCGTGCCCTCCTTCGCGGCGGCCGCCGCCGCGCTCGGCCGCGAGCTGACGATCCCCGAGGTGGCGCAGAGCCTCGTGCTCACCCGAATCTCCGGCCGCGCTTCGAAGATGCCGGCCGGCGAGACGCTCGCCGCCTTCGGCGCGACGGGCGCGACGCTGGCGATCCACCTCGCCATCCACGCGCTCGACCGCGTCGTCGCCGAGCTGACGCCGCTCTACGGGCCGGGCTGCCCGGTGGCGGTCGTCGTGCGCGCTTCGTGGCCGGACGAGCGCATCATCCGCGGCACGCTGGCCGACATCGCGGAAAGGATAGCCGCCGAGCCGGTCGAGCGCACAGCGCTCATCCTCGTCGGCCCGTCGCTCGCCGCGCGGGATTTCCGCGAGAGCGCGCTCTACGATCCGTTCTATCAGCGCCGGTTCAGGGGGCGGGATTCGCTGTGAGCGGGCGCGAAGGGTACATGCCCCACCAGATTGCCGTCGCGGTCGAAGACGAGGATCTCCAGTGCGATTTCCTCCGTGCCGAGCACGCCGGCCGCCGTCTCCCATGCCGCGCGCGCCACATGCGCGCCGAGCGGCACGGCGGCCTCGCGCGCCAGCTCGAACGCCTCGGCCACCGTGTTGGCGCTGCCGATCCGCTCCGGCAACGGAGCCTGCGCGCCGGCGGAAACCGCGATTTCCGCGAGCGCGGTCAGGTCCGGCAGGCCGCGCTTGGAATGGAGGTCGAGCAGGCCCTGCGCCAGCTTGCTCATCTTGGCGACCCCGCCCGCCACCGTGACGCGGGCGACGGGGTGGGCGCGGATATATTTGAGCATGCCGCCGACGAAATCGCCCATGTCGATCAGCGCCACCTCGGGCGCGCCGTGCAGCTTCTGCGCGGCGGCTTCCGAGGCCGAGCCGGTGGCGCCGATGACGTGGTCGAGCCCCATGGCGCGCGCCACGTCGACGCCGCGATGGATCGAGGCGATCCAGGCCGCGCAGGAATAGGGCACCACGATGCCGGTCGTGCCGAGGATCGAGATGCCGCCGACGATGCCGAGCCGGGCATTGAGCGTCTTGCGTGCCATCTCCTCGCCGTCGGCGACCGAGACCTCGACCTCGAAGTCGCCCTCCCCACCGGCCACCTCGCCGATCGCCTCCGCGATCATCCGGCGCGGCACGGGGTTGATGGCCGGTTCGCCCACCGCGATCGGCAGGCCCGGCCGCGTCGCGACGCCGACGCCCGGCCCGGCGCGGAAGGTGATGCCGCTGCCGGCCGGCCCGCGCCGCACGGTGGCGAGCACCAGCGCGCCATGCGTCACGTCGGGGTCGTCGCCGGCGTCCTTGACGATGCCGGCCGTGGCGCTGTCCGGTTCGAGCCGCCATTGCGCCAGCGCGAAGGCCGGCCTCTGCCCGCCGGGCAGCGGCACCTCGACCGGGTCCGGGAACGCGCCGGAGACGAGCGCCGCGCAGGCCGCCTTGGCCGCGCCGGCCGCGCAGGTTCCCGTGGTCCAGCCGCGCTTGAGCGGCCTGTCTTCGCCTTCCATGCGGCGATCTATAGTCGCGCCCGGCCGCCCCGTCACGGCGCAAAGGTGACGCAATGAGCGCGCGCGACGCAATCGCATCCTTCATCGACCGCGCGCCGCGGCTCCAGCCCGGCCATGTCTGGCTCGCCGGCGCCGGGCCGGGCGATCCCGGCATGGTCACGCTCGACGTCGTCGCGGCGCTGAGCCAGGCCGAGGTGGTCGTCCACGACGCGCTGATCGACGCCCGCGTGCTGGAGCTCGCCGCCGGCGCCGAGCTCGTCGACATGGGCAAGCGGGGCGGCCGCCCCTCCCCGGCGCAGGAGGAGATCAACGCGCGCCTGATCGCGCTCGCCCGCGCCGGCCGCCGCGTCGTGCGGCTGAAAGGCGGCGACCCGTTCATCTTCGGCCGCGGCGGCGAGGAGGCGCTGGCGCTGGCGCTGGCCGGCATCCCGTTCCGCGTCCTGCCGGGCCTGACATCGGCGCTCGGCGCGCTGGCCGCCACCGGCATCCCCGCCACAATGCGCGGCATCAACCACGCCGTGACCTTCGCCACCGGCCACGCCGTCGGCACCGATAACGACCTCGACTGGGCCGCGCTCGCCCGCACCGGCCAGCCGATCGTGATCTACATGGGCATGCGCAACCTGGAAGCCATCGCCGCCGCGCTCGCCGCCGGCGGCCTGCCGGGCGACACGCCGGCCGCGGTCATCGCCTCGGCCACCACCGGCGCCGAGCGAACCGTCGTCGCCACGCTCGCGACGATCCACGCCGAAGTGGCGCGGCAGGGCATCGGTGCGCCGGCCCTCATCGTCGTCGGCCACATCGTGGAAATGCGCGAGAAACTGGGGCACGACAGGCTGGAGGGCGGCCGGTGAGCGCCCGCGCGATCATCATCGGCGCGCCGCGCTCGGGCTCGGGCAAGACCAGCCTGACCATCGGCCTGCTGCGCGCGCTGTCGCGGCGCGGGCTTCAAGTGCGCGGGGTGAAGTCCGGCCCCGACTACATCGACCCCGGCTTCCACGCCGCCGCCACCGGCCTGCCGGGGCTCAACCTCGACAGCTGGGCGATGCCGCCCGCGCTCATCGGCGCGCTGCTGGCTCAGGCCTGCGGGCCGGCCGACATCGTCGTCATCGAGAGCGCGATGGGCCTGTTCGACGGCATTCCCGTCGCGCCCGGCCGCTCCGGCTCGGCGGCCGACCTCGCCCGCGCCTTCGGCCTGCCGGTGCTGCTGGTGCTCGACGTGTCCGGCCAGTCGCAGACGGCCGCGGCCGTCGCAAAAGGCTTCGCCGTCTACGATCCCGCCGTGCGCATCGCCGGCGTCGTGCTCAACCGGGTCGGCAGCGAGCGCCACGCGCGGCTGGCCGGAGAGGCGATAGAGGCGGCCGGCCTGCCGGTCGTCGGCGCCATCCCCCGCGACGAGCGCATCAGCCTGCCCGAGCGCCATCTCGGCCTCGTCCTGGCCGAGGAGCATGCCGGCCTCGACGCCCATATCGACCGGCTGGCCGACGCGGTGGAAGCCGCGCTCGACCTCGACCGGCTCGTCGCGCTCGCCGCGCCGCTCGAAGCGCTGGCCGAGCCGGCCGTCACCGCTTTGCCGCCGCCCGGCCAGCGCATCGCGCTCGCGCGCGACCGCGCCTTCTCCTTCCTCTATCCGCACGTCGCCGGCCAGTGGCATGCGATGGGCGCCGAAATCGTGCCCTTCTCGCCGCTCGCCGACGAGGCGCCGGACCCGGCCTGCGACGTCTGCTGGCTGCCGGGCGGCTATCCCGAGCTGCACGCCGGCGCGATTTCCGGAGCGGAAAACTTCCGCGCCGGCATGCAGACCTTCGCGGCGCAAAAGCTGGTGCATGGCGAGTGCGGCGGCTACATGGTGCTGGGCGCCGCGATCGAGGACGCCGACGGCGCGACGCATCGCATGCTCGGCCTGCTGTCGCACACGACCAGCTTCGCGAAGCGCAAGATGAACCTCGGCTACCGTCGCGCCACCCTGCTCGCCGACGGCCCGCTCGGGGCAGCGGGCGCGGCATTGCGCGGCCACGAGTTCCACTATGCGCGGGTCACCGACCCAGGCGCGGACGAGCCCTTCGCCCGCCTCGAGGACGGCCAGGGCCGCGAGATCGGCCCGGCCGGCGGCCGGCGCGGCCGCGTCACCGGCACCTTCTTCCATGCCATCGCGCGGGAGTGAGCCGATGCCGCCCGCCGACCCGCGCGCCATCCGCGCCGACGTCCTCGCCTGCCTCGCCTTCTACACGCGCTTCCCGGTGAACGCGGGCGATCCGGCCGGCCGCAGCTTCGCCGCCGCGCAATGGGCAGCCCCGGTCGCGGGGCTGGCCGTCGCGCTCTGCGGCGCGGCCGTCTACGCCCTCGCTTCGCTGCTGGCGCTGCCGGCGCAGCTCGCCGCCCTGCTGGCCGTGGCCGCGACCATGCTCGCCAGCGGCGCGCTGCACGAGGACGGGCTGTCCGACACGCTCGACGGCTTCGGCGGCGGCCGCACGCGTGAGCGCAAGCTGGAGATCATGCGCGACAGCCGCATCGGCAGCTACGGCGCGGCGGCGCTGGCCTTCTCGATCCTGCTGCGCGCCGGCGCGCTGGCCGCAGTCGCCGCGCCCTCCGCCGTCCTGTGGGCGCTGGTTGCCGCCCACATGGCCGGCCGTGCCGCGATACCGCTTTTCATGCACCTCGTCGCTCCCGCCCGCGCCGACGGGCTCGCGGCCGGCGTCGGCATCGTCCCGCGCGAAACGGCGGTCGCCGCGCTCGTCATCGGCGGCCTCGCGCTGCTGCCGCTCGGCCTGACCCCCGCGCTGGTCGCCGCCGTCCTGCTCGCCGCATGGTTCGTGGTTCTGCGCCGCCTCGCCGAACGCCAGATCGGCGGCCATACCGGCGACGTGCTCGGCACGCTCGAACAGGGCGGCGAGATATTGGTTCTGCTCGCCGCAGCGTCGCTGCTCCAACATCAGTAGGGCTTGATCCCGAAAAGTGGGAACCGGTTTTCGGAAAAGATCATGCCCGCACAGAAAGATGGATCGTCATGACCGAGTTCGCCAGCCTGGATGCCCTCCGCGAAGCCTGCACGAACCTCAACGAGCCGGACGAACCGGCCGCGCAAGCCGCCTGGGAGCGGCAGGACACGCTCACCAAGCCGCCGCGCAGCCTCGGCCGGCTGGAGGAGATCGTCGCCTGGCTCGCCCGCTGGCAGCGCCTGCCGCGCCCGCGCCTCGACCGGGTGAAGGTGCTGGTCTTCGCCGGCTCGCACGGCGTCACCGCGCAAGGCGTCTCCGCCTTCCCGGCCGAGGTGACGCAGCAGATGGTCGCCAATTTCGCGGCCGGCGGCGCGGCCATCAACCAGCTTGCCCGTGCCACCGGCGCCGAGCTTTCCGTCGTGCCTCTGGAGGTCGAGCGCCCGACCGGCGACATCACGCGAGAGCCCGCCATGGACGAGGCGGAGTTCCTCGCCGCCGTCTCGGCCGGCTACGAGGCCGTGCACGAGAGCCTGGACCTTCTCTGCATCGGCGAGATGGGGATCGGCAACACGACGGTGGCCGCCGCCCTCGCGGCTGGCCTGTTCGGCGGCGCGGCGTCGGACTGGACCGGCCGCGGCACCGGCGTCGACGACGCCGGACTCGCCCGCAAGACGGCGGCCGTGGAGAAGGCGCTGGCCCGCCACGCCGATGCGGCCGGCGACCCGCTGGCGCTCGCCATGCGGCTCGGCGGCCGCGAGCTCGCCGCCATGATGGGCGCCGCGCTCGCCGCCCGCCACCGCCATGTGCCGCTGCTCGTCGACGGCTTCGTCGCCACCGCCGCGGTCGCGCCGCTGGCGAGGCTGCGCGCCGACGGGCTGGCGCATGCGATGGCCGGCCACGTCTCGGCCGAGGCGGCGCATCCGCGCCTGCTCGGCGCGCTCGCCATGAAGCCGCTGCTCGACCTCGGCATGCGGCTCGGCGAGGCGTCGGGCGCCTGCCTGGCGGTCAACGTCGCGCGCTCCGCGCTCGCCTGCTTCGACGGGATGGCGACCTTCGGCGACGCCGGCGTATCCCAAGGCTGATCGGTCGGCTGACTATTTCGGCGCGGCCGCCGGCCGGCGTGCGGCCGGCTTCGCCCCGTTGGCCTTCTTCGCGACCGTTCCGGCCGCCGCCTTGCGCGCGCCCGCCTGCTTCGGCGCGTCGGCCGGGATCTCTCCCGACAGCTCGCGCTCGGCGCGGGTCCAGTGGTCCTTGTCCATGCCGTCCGGCCGGCCTTCGCGCTCCCAGATCTGGTGGGCGCGCTGCCTGATCTCGTCTTCCTTGCCGCTTGCCATGTCGGTGCTCCTTGAGGATGCGTCACAAACCCCGGTACGCGCGCTCCCGGCCGCGCTCCGGCTTCCGCCCGCCCCTCCGCGTACGCCCGCCGCCGGATCGAGCAGCCCCGACGGCCTCACGCCACGATGGCGCCGCCCGAGGGCCGCGCCGGACACTTCGCCCATCTTTGTAGCACGAACGGGCCCGCCCCCTCGCGTCAAATCCGCGTGGCCTCGCGTCGCAGGGAATTTTTCGCGTGCGGCGGAACAATCGGCGCCGTCCCGTGTTCGTGTCGCGTGACGGCGCATTGCGCCGGACGCGGGAGGAGCGACCATGAACATGCTGCATGACGGCGAACGCCCCGCCCTCCCGGCAGGTCATCCTGCCCTCGCGGGAGGCGATACCCTGCGCACCGGAAAGAAGGACGGCGCCGTCTCGCGCGCGCCGGATCAGCCCCAGCCCGCCCTCCGCAGGCCGCCGCGTGTGCGCAAGGTCGACAGCGGCGAGGTCTACCGCTTCTGGGCCTTCCGCTGAGCGGATTCTGATCTCCAGCCTGTGGCGACGAGGCAGCCGGCGATTTCGCCGGCCGCCTTTTGGCGTCTCGGCTGTACGCATCTTTCCGGCCATTCATGTATTCATGCACGCATGATTGATTCAGCCTCCGGCGGCACGCCGGTGGCCGCCTCGCTTTGCCGCCTCCCGCCAATCCGCTGCCGAAAACTCCGCCAAGATTCCAATTGCATTGACATTTTAATGTGTTCTCGCGTTTCGAGCCGCCGCGCAAAGGCCCTCGCCGCTTGACATACGCCGTATTGACAAGCTCCAGCGCGCTCCACATCATGTATACATGAACAGGGAGCCGCGGCCGTACGGTCGGCAGCGGCAAGGGGCGGAGGAGACGGCAATGAACCGGAATTTCCAGGGCGACGACAATCTCGCGGCGCTGCTCGACGACTATTCGGTCGAGGTCACCTCGCGCGACGCAGCCTCGGTCGCCGCCGCGGCCGCGACGATGCGCCCCGGGACGGAGGTCTTCGTCGCCAACCTGCCCAGGGAAGGCGCCGACGTGCTGGTCGCCGCCGCCAGGACGCTCAAGCTGGCCGGCCTGTCGCCGGTTCCGCACGTCGTGGCGCGCAACATCGCCGGCCCGCGCGAGCTGGGCGACATGCTCGCCCGCCTGACTGCCGAGGCGGGTGTCGGGCGGGCGCTGGTGCTCGGCGGCGACCGCGACGATCCGGCCGGCCCCTTCGACGCCGCGCTCCAGCTCATCGAGACCGGCGCCTTCCAGCGCGCCGGCATCCGCCGCATCGCCATCGGCTGCTATCCCGAGGGCCACGCCCGCATCCCGGCCGACGCGCTCGCCGGCGCGCTGCGCGACAAGCTGGCGGCGGCGGCCGATGCCGGGCTCGACGTGCTGCTGGTCAGCCAGTTCGTCTTCGATGCCGCCCCGGTCGTCGCCTTCGCGGAAGGCCTGCGGCGGCAGGGCGTCGCCGCGCCGCTGCGCGTCGGCGTCGCCGGCCCGGCCGATCGCGCCAAGCTGATCAAATATGCGCTGCGCTGCGGCGTCGGCGCCTCGCTGCGCGTCCTGCGCGAACGTAGCGAACTGGCCCGCAACGTGCTCGCCGGCGAGACGCCGGACGAAATCCTCGGCACCGTGGCCGATGCCGCTGCCGCGCGGCCGGAGCTGGCCATCACCGGCGCCCATTTCTTCACCTTCGGCAATCCCGCCGGCTCCATAGGCTGGGCGGAGGACGTACGTGCCGCCGCCCTACCGCGCCTGCGCGCCGCCGGCGCGCGCTGAAGCTGCCACAGCCGGAACCATTCGCGTCCGCGCACATTGTGGACGCATGCGCCGCTATCGGGACGACGATCGCGAGTCGGCCGGCTTCGAGCTGGTCGGCTTCCTGTGCGCGGTGGTCGCCTCGGCGATCGCCTTCTTCGTCTATTCCGGCAACACCGACGAGATCGCGCGCGTCCAGTTCATCGACCCCGTCCATGCCGGCGCGGCGGTGAGCGGCGAGACCACAACGGCAATCAGCCTGCCGGCGATGGCGCCGACGCCGGACGAGCGCCCGCCCCACCACACCGACGACCGCTGACCTCCTGCGCCGGGCTCCCGGCTTGACAACCTGCCTGCGAAAATGTCTTAGTCGGTCGACCAAGCAATGACTGCGATGCGGCAGCCGCTGCCGCGCGCCGGCCGTTGCAGCCAACGGGGAATCCGGCCATTTCGCGCATGCCCAATCCACTCGCCGGCTGGCAGGTCGACCGCTCGCAGATCCGTTTCGTCGGCGAGGGGCTGGAGCGGCCCGAATGCATCCTGGCCGAGCGCGACGGCACGCTGTGGAGCGCCGACGGACGCGGCGGCGTGGTCCGCATCGACCCTGACGGCACACAGGAGCTGATCCTGCAATCGACGGTCGCCCGCAACGAGGCGAGTTCCTTCGAGGAGCGCTACGTCAACACGCAGGGCAGCCTTCCCAACGGGCTCGCCTTCGACGCCGGCGGCAATTTCCTCATCGCCAATTTCGGCACCGATTCGCTGGAGCTGACGACGCGCTCCGGTGAGACCCGCACGCTGCTCGACAGCATCGACGGCAAGCCGATCGGCAAGGCGAACTTCGTCACCCGCGATTCCAGAGGCCGGCTGTGGCTGACCGTGACGACGCGCATGGTGCCGTGGACCCGGCATGTCGAGGTGATGAGCTATGACGGCTACATCGCCGTGATCGACGAGAAGGGCGCGCGCATCGTCGCCGACGGCCTGTGCGGCACCAACGAGCTGCGCTTCGACCCGGAGGAGGAATTCCTCTACGTCGCCGAGACGACGGCGCGGCGCGTCTCGCGCTTCCGCGTGCGCCCCGACGGCTCGCTGTCGGCGCGCGAGACCTACGGGCCGGAGAATGTCGGCGGCTTCTGCGACGGCATCGCCTTCGACGCGCACGGCAACCTGTGGTGCGCGCTGATCATGTCCGACCGGCTGGTCGCGCTCACCCCGGAGGGCGACGTGCTGACGCTGCTCGACGACGGCGACCCGCAAGGCACCGCCGCGCTCGACCGCGCCTGGGAGGAGCGGCGCGTCACGCCTGAGATCATGGCCGGCGCGACCGGCACGCTGGCGCCGTGGCTCGCCTCCCTCACCTTCGGCGGGCCGGACCTGAAGACGGTCTATCTCGGCAGCCTGCGCGGCAGCCGCATCCCGTATTTCCGCTCCCCGGTCGCCGGCCAGCCGCTGATCTACTGGTAGAGGCGTCCCGCCCTTCACCTCCATTGCAGCGCAAGAAAAAGGGGGCCGTCGGCCCCCTTCTTCCTGTCGGCGGTCGGCGTCGCGCCTACTGCTTGGGCGCGTCGCTCCACAGATACTCGCTGGCCTGCGGCGCGCGCGAGATGAAGCCGAACTTCGCCAGATAGGCGTTCTCCTCGTCCCACTTGGCCGTGTTGAAGCCGGCGACGAAGGGCGCGATGACGCGCGTCTTCAGGTATTCCGGCGGCATCTGCGTCATCTTGATGTCGATCTCGCGGATCTCGTCCTGATGCTTGTTGGCATAGTCGTAGGCGAGCGCCATCGCCTCGTTGAAGCGCTTGAGCGCGTCCTTGTTGGCGTCGGCCCATTCCTTGCTGGCCGCGTAGAGCACCGCCGGGAAGCCGAACGTCGAGTTGTCGAACACCTCCTTGAACACGCGCAGGCCCTTCTCGACGGCGACGTCGTAGAACAGGCCGATCGGCAGGCCGGCATCCACGCTGCCCGCCTCGACCGCCTGCAGCACGCCCGGGAACGGCAGGTTGACCAGTTCGACGTCGTTGCGCGTCATGCCGTGCGCCTCGAGCGTCTTGAGCAGCGCCGAGCCCTGCGGGCTGGCGATGCCGGGCATGCCGATCTTCTTGCCCTTCAGGTCCTCGATCGTCTTGATCGGGCTGTCCTTCGGCACGACGAGGCCGAAGGTGGCGACCGACTGCTGGTCCTGCACGTTGAGCACGGCGACCACCGGCAACCCGTTGGCGACCGCCGCCGTCAGCGGCACGGCGCCCGTCACGGCGACGTTGCGCTCGCCGGACATGACGTTGGCCAGCGCGCCGTCGGGCGAGGTGCCGATCTTGATGTCGAGCGCGATGCCGCGCTCCTTGAACAGGCCGAGCCGCTCGCCGATGTAGAGCGCCTCGAACTGGCCGACCGGCGACCGCTCGACCTTGATGACGTCTTCGGCCGATGCCGGTGAAGGACCGAGCACGGGCATCGCCGCGGCGACCGCCAGTCCCCATCCGAACAGCCTGCGGCTGAGCTTCATTCCGTTTTCCATGCTCTTTCCACCTCCCTTGTTCCGCCCGCCGCCTCACCGCGAGGCGGGCGGGAAGCCGGTCATGCGTGGTCCTTGCCGATGAAGCGGCTCAGCACGCGGTTGCGATAGTCGACGAAGCGCGGGTCGGACTTCGTGGCGATCTGGTCGCGCTCCATGCCCAGATCGATGGCGACGGTGTCGATCACCGTTGCCGGCTTGCCCGACAGCACCACCACGCGGTCGGCCATGTAGACCGCCTCGTCTATGTCGTGGGTCACCAGGATGACGCTGAAGCCCAGCCGCCGGCGCAGCCGCAGCACGAGGTCTTCGAGACCCAGCCGGGTCTGCGCGTCGAGCGAGCCGAACGGCTCGTCCATCAGCAGGATGTGCGCGTCGTAGGCGAGCGCGCGCGCGATCGCCACGCGCTGCTGCATGCCGCCCGACAGCTCCCACGGATATTTCTCCGCCGCGCCGGCGAGCCCGACGTCGTCCAGCCAGCGGCGCGCGATCTTCTCGCGCTCGGCCTTCGCCACGCCGCGCCCCTGCAGCGGGAAGGCGACGTTGTCGAGCGTCGTCATCCACGGCATCAGCGAGCCGCGGTAGTCCTGGAACACCAGCCCGATCTCGCCGAGCGGCTCCGTCACCTTCTGCCCGCCCACCGTCACCTCGCCGGAGGTCGGCGGCATCAGCCCGGACAGGCAGCGCAGCAGCGTCGTCTTGCCGACGCCGGACGGGCCGACGATCGACACGAACTCGCCGGGGTCGACGCGCATGTCCAGTCCGGCGATGACGCCGACCTGGCCGTAGCTCTTCGACAGGCGGTTGACGACCACCGGCCGCGGCTTGAGCGCGCCGGTCATGTCGCTGGATGCCATCTGGTTCATGTCACGCACCCTCGTCGCCCTGCGTCCGGGAATCCTGGAAGTACCAGGCCAGGAGCCAGCGCTCGAGGCGCAGGAACAGCGCGCTCAGCACGTAGCCGAGGATGCCGATCAGCACCGTGCCGGCCCAGGTCTCCGGCATCGCGAAACGCTGCTTTGCCTCGTTGATGTAGAAGCCGACGCCGACGCTGGCGCCGAAGAACTCGCTGATGACCATCAGCACCAGCGCCACCGCGATGGCGATGCGGATGCCGGCCATGATCTGCGGCAGCGCCGCCATCACCAGCACGCGGCGGAACCGCAGCGCCAGCGGGATGCGGAACGCCTTCACCGTGTCGCGCAGTTGCGGCGGGATGCCCCGCACGCCGTCGATCGTGTTGAGCAGCACCGGCCAGAAGCAGGCGAGCGCGATGATGAAGATCTTCGGCGCCGAGCCGATGCCCATGGCGACGATGACCAGCGGCACGATCGCCGCCGGCGGGATCGAGCGCAGGAAGTTGAGCGTCGGCGTCGCCGCCCGGCGCAGCCCCTCGAACTCGCCGATCAGCAGGCCGATCAGCGTGCCGGCCACGATGGCGATCGCCAGCCCCGCCGCCATGTTGCCGAGGCTGATGCCGAGCCAGGCCAGCAGGTTGCCGGTGGTCAGGTCCCGCCACAGCACCGCGAGGATCTTCTGCAGCGACGGGAAGTAGAAGGAATCCCTGCCGAGCGACAGGAACCACCAGCCCGCGACCAGCGCCACGGGCAGCCACCACAGGGCGACGAAGCGTTTCAGGCGGCGCGCGTTCATCGGGCCCCCCTCACGCCGCCGCCGCGCGGCGGTGCCAGCGCAGCAGGCGGGCCTCGACCAGCTCCCACGCGCCGGTCATGGCCAGCCCGAGGATGCCGGCGCAGGTGACGTAGGCGAAGGCCGCCGCCACCTGGTTGTTGATGCGCGCCAGGTTGGTCTCCACGCCGAAGCCGGTGATGTTGATGACGACCTCGACCCCGACCGCGACCAGCACGGAAACCGAGACGGCGATGCGGATGCCGGTCGCGATGAAGGGCAGCGCCGCCGGCAGGATCACCCGGAAGAACTTCAGCATGAACGGGATGCGGTAGGCGCGCACCGTGTCGACGATGGTCGGCTCCAGCCGCCGCGCGCCGTAGATCGTCTGCAGCAGGATCGGGAAGAAGCAGGCGATCGCCACGATGGTGATCTTCATCGCGTGGGTCGAGCCGATGATGAGGACGAGGATCGGCATCAGCGCGATCACCGGGAAGGAACGGCCGAAATCGACCAGCGTGCGCGTCGAGATCTCGACCGCCGGGAACATGCCGATGAGCATGCCGAGCGGGATGCCGCACAGCGCCGCGATGGCGACGCCGGCGAGCGCGTCGCCCAGCGTGCCGAGCAGCGCCGGCAGGAATTCCGGCCGCGCCCAGATCGTCGCGAAGGCCGAAACGACGTCGCCGATCGGCGGAATGACGTCCGGGTTGAACCAGTGCGTCACGTCGCCCAGCACCCAGGCGGCGACGAACGCCGCCGCGATTGCCCCCTGCTGGAGCAGGAGCTTCGCGTTCATGCCGGCCTCCCCGCTCTCCCCTGGAAGCCCGATCGGTGCGGGCCCGCGATTATTGATTGGTCGACCAAATAGTGATAGCGATTAACGGCCTTCCCGCGCCGCTTGTCAATCCCGGCAGGCCGTGCCGCCGCGCCGCATGTCCGCGCTCCGCGCCGCCGGGAAGGCTTCAGGAGGACAGCATGACCGTCGAACTGCCGCCCGAGGTTCTCGAGATCGGCGCCAGATTCTATGCCAAGCGGATGTATCTGGTGATGACGCGGCCGGCGCGTCCCGACATCGACCTGCGCCCCTATCTCGTCGAGCACCTGCACCACCAGCTCGACCTCGAGAAGCGCGGCATCCTGTTCGCCGCCGGCCCGATCATCACCGAGGCGGGCGGCTTTCCGGGCACCGGCCTGTTCATCCTGCGCGCGAAGGACTTCGAGGAGGCGCGCGCCATCGCCGATTCCGACCCCATGCACAAATCCGGCCGGCGCGTCTACGACCTCTACGAATGGCGCATGCACGAGGGCCGCATCAGCCTCTCGATCAACCTGTCGGACTCGACCGTCGAGCTCGCCTGAGCGCTCAGTAGCCGATGGTGAAACGCTGCCGGACATGGCGCGGCTTCTCCAGTTCGTCGACCAAAGCGAGAGCGAAATCCTCGAAGGAGATGGCGGTCGGCTTGCCGTCGACCATCAGCATGTGGTCGGCGCCGAAGCGGAACTTGCCGGTGCGCTCGCCCGCCACGAAGCCGCGCGGCGGCGAGATGAAGGTCCATTCCAGCTCCGGGCTCGCCTTGAGCAAATTGAGCAGGTCGGTGCCGCGCCGCGAGTTGGGCTTGGCGACGTCGGGGAAGCCCGGCTGGTCGACCTCCTGCACGCCGTCGGGATGCAGCAGGCTGCCCGCCCCGCCGACGACCACGTAGCGCTTCACGCCCGAGGCCTTCACCACCGGCACGAGGATGTCCGGATCGAGGTCGACGAAGCGCGCGGAGCTCACCACCGCGTCGTGGCCGCGGATCGCCGCCGCGAGCACGGCCTGCGAGCCGTCGACGCCCCGCGCCGTCACGCCGGCCGACTGCGGCACGCGTTCGGGGTTGCGCACGATCGCCGTCACCTGGTGCCCGCGACTGACCAGCTCGTCGAGCACCCGCGACCCCGCTTTTCCCGTTGCGCCGATCAGTGCGACCTTCATCCCCGCTCCCTTTCTGGCATCATCGCGCCCGCGGCGGCGAATGCCGGGGGCGCCGTGAACTTCGATCGTCTCGGGGAGTATGCGCGGACGCGGGAGCCGGTTCGACCGGCCCACAATGCCCCGCGCGCTCCTCCCTTGCGTGCATCGACGAATATTGTTTATACGACCGACCAAATCGAGTAAAATTATTTGTTGCGAAGCCATGTATCGACGGGATCGATAGGACGACGGCAACGATGCGGTTCAACGAGCTCGACCTGAACCTCCTGATCGCGCTGGACGCGCTGATCGACGAGCAGAGCGTCTCGTCGGCGGCCGATCGCGTGCATCTGAGCCAGTCGGCGATGAGCGGCGCGCTGGCGCGGCTCAGGCAGGCGCTCGGCGACGACCTTCTGGTGCCGCGCGGCCGCGGCATGGTGCTGACGCCGCGCGCCGTCGAGCTCGCCGCTTCCGTCAAGGAGATCCTGGCGCTGGTCGAGCGCAACGTGCTGACGAAGCCCGGCTTCGACCCCGCCACCTCGGCGCGTGCCATTCCCATCATGGCCTCCGACTTCGCCGTCTCGGTCGGGCTGGCGCCGGCGCTGCGCGAGATCCAGCATGCCGCGCCGAGGATCCGCTTCGAGATCCTCCCGATGAGCAGCGACCCGTTCGGCCAGCTCGACCGCGACGAGATCAAGCTGCTCGTCATCCCGGAGGTCTACGCCTCGCCCGAGCACAGCCGCCGCGCCCTCTTCGAGGACCGCTATGTCTGCGTCGGCTGGCGCGACAATCCGCATCTGACGGGCGGCACGATCAGCCGCTATGAGCCCGCCGCCGGCCCCGGCCTGCGCGTCGACGGC
>JAFKJY010000002.1 GCA_017305835.1 Hyphomicrobiales bacterium | reverse complement strand
AAAACTAAAGCCGGGGAGCCTAAACAACGCGCCCGACCGGGCTGCGCAACCCCGACCAGCTCCACCCGGTCGGGCGCTTACCGTCGTGCCCCAAAAGGGGTCCCGTTTGCACGCCGATCCAGGGTCCCCATTCCGAGCCGATTGACACCCGCACCAATTGCTGCCGACTAGGCCTGACAACGACACGATGCTGATCACCGGCCCCGACGACGCCTTCGCGAACATCCTGCTTGCCCATGGCGCAGGCGCGCCGATGGACTCTGCCAGCATGACCAGCATCTCGGAGGCGCTGGCGGGAGCCGGCTTCCGGGTTGTCCGCTTTGAGTTCGCCTATATGGCCGCGCGCCGCTCCGGCCAGCGCAAGCCGCCGCCAAGGGCAGAACTGCTGCAGGAAGAGTATCGTCAGGCCGTCGATGCGCTCGCCGCTTCCGGCCCGTTGATCATCGGCGGCAAGTCCATGGGCGGGCGGGTGGCGTCCATGGTGACCAACGAGCTACACGCAGACAGCCGCATCGCCGGCCTGCTCTGCCTCGGCTATCCGTTCCATCCGCCCGCCAAGCCGCAGCAGCTTCGCACCGCGCATCTGGAGACGCTGCGGACGCCGACGCTGATCTGCCAGGGCACCCGCGATCCCTTTGGCACGCGCGACGAGGTCGCCGGCTACAGCCTCTCGCCCTCGATCGAGATCTTATGGCTCGAGGATGGCGATCATGACCTCAACCCGCGTAAGACGATCTCCGGCTTCACGGCTGCCAATCATCTGGCCGCTGTCGCTGACGCAACCCGGGACTGGGTAGGGCGCGTTCTGGCGTGATGAAGATAGCGACCTTCAATATCAACGGCATCAACAGGCGGCCCGGCAATCTGCTCGACTGGCTTGCCGAGGCTCAACCCGACATCGTCTGCGTGCAGGAACTGAAGGCGGCGCAGGACGCATTCCCCGAAGAGGCGATCGCAGCCGCGGGCTACGATGCGGCTTGGGTGGGGCAGAAGAGCTGGAACGGCGTCGCCATCCTGTCGCGCATCGGCGAGCCGGTCGTCACACGCCGCAGCCTTCCCGGCGACCCAGTCGATGAACAAGCCCGTTACATCGAAGCGGCTGTTGCAGGCATCCTGGTCGCTTCGATCTATGCGCCGAACGGCAATCCGCAGCCAGGGGCAAAGTTTGCCTACAAGCTCGCCTGGCTGGAGCGGTTGAGGAAGCACGCCACGGCATTGCGCAAGTCCGGCGCGCCGATCGTGCTCGCCGGGGACAACAATGTCGCGCCGACCGAATTCGACATCTATTCGACCACATCCTGGGACGATGATGCGCTCATCCATCCCGAAAGCCGCGCCGCTCACCGAAAACTCGTCGGTCGTAGCTGGATAGACGCGCTGCGTCACCTCCACCCGAACGAGCGCATCTACACATTCTGGCACTACAAGCGCATGCGCTGGCAGCGAGATGCCGGCCTCAGGCTCGACCATCTCCTGCTCAGCCGTAACCTCGAAGACCGGCTTGTCGAAGCCGGTGTCGACCGTGAAGTGCGCGGACGAGACGGTGCCAGCGACCACGCTCCGGTCTGGATCACCTTGAGGGACCGCTGAGCGGCCAACGTCGTCATCCTCCCATGATCGGATTGAACTCGACAGGGGAGAACTAGGACGCCGCCTTTTTGGGCCGCCGTTCGCGCTTGTTGCCGAAGCGGTCGCCGCTCTTCTTGCCTGCCCATGGCGGCGGCCGCATCTCTTCCACCCACGGCAGCAACCTGATCGGCTGTGGCTCGAGGTGCCCGGTGACAACGGGGTATCGCGAAATGATCAGCTGGATCAACGAAAGGCCCGCGGGGTTGGTATATCGCGTCGCGGTCTCCGTCTCTCCAAGCCGCCCCGAAATGTCTTCGATGACGCCGTCGGAAACGCCAGCCTGCTTGAGCGTATTGGCAAACCCGTGTCGGAGTGTATGGATAGGACGCTTCCAAAGACCGCCGGGCATGCATTTTTCGGCGACCGACACGAAGTCCTTGTAGAAGCGATCACCAGGGTCGTTTTTCTGCAGGTACGGCGAGAAGAGCTCCGGAAACAGCAACTTGTGCCCCAGCCCCTTCAGCCGCTCGACAAACTCGATGAAATTGAGCCGCAGGAGTTCGTTCGGCACCGGCAACAGGCGATGTGACTGGGCATTCTTGATGCGCCTGACCTCACTTGCCTTGATCTGAATCGACCAGTGGCCATCGCTCTGCACGATTCTCGTCGACCATGAGACCGGCGAATTCCTTCCGTCGGGAACCAAGGTAGGTGAAGAGCATGGGGAGGTAGTAGTTGGCGGAATGGAACACGAGGTCACCAGCGATTGCTGGTTCGTCGACGCTTCTTCGACCCGTGAAGAACGGGATGTCGAAGAGCGGCCGGATGTCCTCCGGCTTCGGCTTGACCTGTTGGAGCCTTACCTCGCCTTTCGGCGGCTTCTTGGGCCGCAACCCCTCGAAGGTCCATTCTGGGACCGTGAAGTGCGATGCGCGCAGATGCTTCAGGAAATGGTCGAGATTGCCGAGGTGTCGGCGGATCGTCGCACGCGAGAGTCCGAGTTCGATCTTCTCGCCCGATGCCGCTGCCTCGTCGGCGCGCCGTTTGCTCTCGGCTCGCAACGCAGCAGGCGAAAGCGCGCGCAGGCGCGGACTGCGACCGTAGAGGGGAAGGATGTGATTGAAGTGCTGGCGGAGCGCAGCGACATGTTCCTGCGTGATCTCGCCGGAATGCGCCACGCCATGCTCTTCCAGGATGCCGCGAAAGATTCCGACCAATACCCGAACGTCCGAGGCAGTGTCGTCTTCCCACTCGTTCTTTCTGTTCGAGATGAGGTTCTCCAACTCTGTGTCGAAATCCGCAAGAGGGAGATCTTTCCGAGCCGTCTTCGGTTGGGGTGGCTTGGCCTGAGGGACCGAGTGCTGGACGGTCACCATCTCCACAGGGACGACTGGGGGCTCCGGCCTGAGTTCTGGCTCGGCCGCCGCTCGCGCCACGGGCTTTCCTTCAGACCAGAGAACTGCGGGGCGAGGAGGTGGCGACCCGGCGCTGGCGGCAACCGATCGACGTTCCGGCGGACGCTCTGCAGTGAGCTTCGGCTTTCTCGTGTCTTCGGCCGAAGCAAGCAGGGTGTCGGCCCGCGCCCTGAAAATCTCCTCGATCGCAGCGTCCCTATGCAGAGGCGTGTCTTCGAGTTCGGCCTGGGCCATGCGGTGCAGAACGTCTCGAAGGAACGGGCTGCGCGTCGCGCCCTTCCTGTCCGAATTGGTGATCTCGCGTTCGGCCCGATAAGTGGCTTCGATGAAGGGGAGGTCGTCTGCCTGCGCGCCTGCCTCGATCAGCGCCTCCCGCGTTTCGCTCCCTTCGTCAAAGGAAACGTCCTCTCCCGATCCAAACGTGTGCAGGAGACGATAGGCCCAGCCCACCTGCCGGTCTGCCTCGCGATGTTCCGGATCGCGCAGGGTGCCCGTCCGTTTCGCGGACAGGTCCAGCGCCTCGATTTCGGCGCGCATCGCTTCGGCTTCGAGCGCGAAGATTTTCGCGAGCTGTTCCCTTGTCGCCATCCTGGCCTTCGGCACCATCTCAAGTTCGAGCAGCATGGCGTTCAAGCGCCGTGCCACGAGCGAAGCCTTCTTACGGTCAGACAGCCTAAGGCTCAGTGAAAGCCGTGCATTTGTTCCGGAGCCTCTGAAGCCGACGGGGATGCGCGCCCGCCAGTAGAAGATCGGTCCCCTGAGGACGAGGTTTTCGACCTGATGCCTGCGCAGTCCCATCCGCCCCGTGCTCCGTCGGCCCGGAGCGGATGGACACCAGCTCTGGGCATCAGTTGTGGGCACCACTTGCGGAAGGCCGATTCGACGCGAAGCGCGCCGGCTCTAAAATCCAAAAAGTCCAATTATTTCAATGGTTTAGTAAGAAGTCTGGCTGGGGAACCTGGATTCGAACCAGGACTAACGGAGTCAGAGTCCGTGGGTCTACCGTTAACCTATTCCCCAACGTCGCGGGCCGTTCGGTGAACGACCGGGCCGCGCATGCGTCGGCTTTGTAGCGATGGCCTCAAAATAGTCAAGCGCCGCGCGAGTTCAACCCTGTGGGCCGCGCCGGCGGACGGTTTGCCGCTCGAAATGCGTTAAGGCGGCGGTCGGCGCGAGAGCCCGAACCGTACGCCTCCGCAGCCGCCCGCGAATGGGCGCTTGGGCTTTGGCCGCGCGGATGCTATTGTTTTGCCAACGCAACATGACAGGCGCGTGCGGCGTTCCCTTGCTCCGGGCCCTTGATCCGGGCGTGAGCGGGTTCGCGCGGCGCCGAAGGACATCGAAGGTGGAAGACTCCGAATTCGGCGGCCCGCCGGCTGGCGCGCCGTCGCGGGAGCCGGGCGCGCCTTCCGGCGCCGGCCCCGCATCGGGCACGCCCGCGCCGCGACCCGAGCCCGGCAAGCGCAAGCGGCGCAAGCGCCGCCGCGGCCGAAAAGTGTTCGCGCGAGACGAAGGCGGGCAGAAGCCGGCCTCGTCCGTGCCGCATCCGGCCCATGTGCCGCAACCCACCCATGCCCAGCAGCCGGCCGCCGCTCCTGCGCGGCAGGCGAGCCGCGCCCCCCGGCACGAGGCGCCGCACCGGCCCGCCGAAGGCGGGCGCAGGGCCGCTCCGGGCAGCCAGCCCCTCTATGCAGCCCTCGACCTCGGCACCAACAATTGCCGTCTGCTCGTCGCCGTTCCCGGCCGGCCGGGCCAGTTCCGCGTGGTCGACGCCTTCTCGCGCATCGTGCGGCTGGGCGAGGGGCTGTCCGCCAGCGGCCGGCTGTCGGAGGCCGCCATGGACCGCGCCGTCGAGGCGCTGAAGGTGTGCGCCGACAAGCTCGCCGCGCGCGACGTCTGGCGCCGCCGGCTGATCGCCACCGAGGCCTGCCGCGCCGCCGCCAACGGCGCCGAGTTCCTGGCGCGGGTGGCGCAGCAGGCCGGCATCGAGCTGGAGATCATCGACCGCGAGACCGAGGCGCGGCTCGCCGTCTCCGGCTGCGGCCCGCTGGTCGAGCGCGACACCGATGCCGTCGTGCTGTTCGACATCGGCGGCGGCTCCTCCGAGATCGCGCTGATCGACGTCTCGCAGCGGCGCAACCCGCGGCTCGCCAACCACATCGTCGCCTGGACCTCGCTGCCGGTCGGCGTGGTGTCGCTGGCCGAGCGCTTCGGCGGCCGGCAGGTGACGCGCCAGACCTTCGAGGCGATGGTCGCCGACGTCGAGCGCCGCCTTGAGGCGTTCGCCGACCGCGGCCGGCTGGGCGAGCTGGCGCGCGGCGCCCGCTTTCACCTGCTCGGCACGTCGGGCACGGTGACCACGCTCGCCGGCGTGCATCTGGGGCTGGAGCGCTACGACCGCCGCCGCGTCGACGGGCTGTGGATGCGGGAGGCCGACGTCGACGCCATGATCGAGCGGCTGCTGTCGTGGGAGTTCCACGAGCGCGTCGCCAATCCCTGCATCGGCGCCGATCGCGCCGACCTCGTGCTCGCCGGCTGCGCCATCCTCGAGGCGATCCGCAAGGTCTGGCCGGCCGAGCGCCTGCGTGTCGCCGACCGCGGCCTGCGCGAGGGCATACTCAGCGAGTTGATGGCCGAGGACGGCGTCTGGGCGCGCGGCTGGTGGCGCCGCGCGCAGGGGCGGCGTCCGGCATGAAGAAGCCCGGGAAGCCCGGCGGCGGCCCGCGCGCGCTGCATACCAAGGTCAGGAAGAAGAGCGGCCTGAAGGAATCGTCGCGCCGCTGGCTCGAGCGGCACCTGAACGACCCCTACGTCCATCGCGCCAAGGCGGAAGGCTACCGCTCCCGCGCCGCCTACAAGCTGACCGAGATCGACGACCGCTACCGCCTGCTCAGGCCGGGGATGCGGGTGATCGACCTGGGTGCGGCGCCCGGCGGCTGGTGCCAGGTCGCGGCGCAGCGGGTGGGCTCGACGGAGGACGACGTGCGCGTCGTCGGCATCGACTATCTCGACATGGACCCGGTGCCGGGCGCGGTGATCCTGAAGATGGATTTCCTCGACGCCGACGCGCCCGACCGGCTGATGGAGGCGCTGGGCGGCGCGCCGGACCTCGTGCTTTCCGACATGGCCGCGCCGACGACCGGCCATCGCCGCACCGACCACCTGCGCACCATGCACCTGTGCGAGGTGGCGGCCGACTTCGCCATCTCGGTGCTCAAGCCGGGCGGCCATTTCCTGACCAAGACCTTCCAGGGCGGCACGGAAGCCGAGCTGCTCGACCGCCTGAAGCGCAGCTTCCGCTCCGTCCACCACGTCAAGCCTTCGGCGTCGCGGGCGGAATCGGTCGAACTCTACCTGCTGGCCAAGGACTTCAAGGGCAGGGAATAGCGATGGCTATTCCTGCATCTCGGCCGGACCGTCGCCGCGCCGGCGGCCGCGCCCGCTGTGGCCGGACATCGACTGGCCGACATCGGCGGGCAGGGTGAAGAACAGCGCCGCCGACAGCACGGCCGTTGCGCTCGCCACGACGAAGGCGACGATGAAGGCGAAATGGTCGAGCCCGTTGCCGGAGAGCGCGCCGACCATCTCGAGCAGGCCGCCGGCGCAGGCCACGCCCAGCGCGACGCTGATCTGCTGGCACGCGGCGGCGATCGCCGTGGCCTGGCTGGCCTCGTTGTCGGCGACCTCCGCGAACACCATGGCGTTGGTGCTGGTGAAGAACAGCGAGCGCAGGAAGCCGGAGGCGAGCAGCGTCGCCACGATCACCGCGCTGGGCGTGTCGACGGTGAACAGCGCGTTGGCGCCGATCATCAGGCCGCCACCGATCGCGGTCGCCACCGTCACGGTGCGGAAGCCGGCCGCCCGCAGCGTCGTGGTGGCGAGGAACTTCATGGTGAAGGCGCCGATCGCCGACACGAAGGTGAGCATGCCCGACTGGAAGGGCGACATGCCGAAGATGAGCTGGAACATCAGCGGCAGCAGGGACGGCACCGCGCCGGTGCGGATGCGGAAGAGCGCGCCGCCGAAGATCGAGGTGCGGAAGGCCGCGCCGCGGAACAGGCTGATGTCGAGGATCGGATGCTGCGCGCGGCGGGCGTGGCGGACATAGGCGAAGCCCGCGGCGATGCCGACCAGCGTCGTCACGATGCCGATGATGGGCGGCAGGGCCGGCAGGCTGATGACGGAGAGGCCGAAGACCAGCCCCGACGCCGCCACCGCGGCGAGCAGGAAGCCCAGCCAGTCCATCGGCCGCGTCTCGCGCGTTTCGATCTTCGGCAGCACGATGCCGGACACGAGGATGCCGACGAGGCCGATCGGCACGTTGATGATGAAGATCCAGTGCCAGGAGACGTAGGTGGTGATGAAGCCGCCGACCGGCGGGCCGACCATCGGCCCGACCAGCGCCGGGATCGTCAGCCACGCCATGGCCGAGACGAGCTGGTTGCGCGGCGTGGCGCGCACCAGCACCAGCCTCGCCACCGGCGACATCATCGCCCCGCCCATGCCCTGCAGGAAGCGCGAGCCGACGAAGGCGGCGAGCGAGTCCGACACGGCGCAGGCGATCGAGCCGACCATGAAGACCGCGATCGCGATGCGGAACACCGGCTTGGCGCCGTAGCGGTCGGCCATCCAGCCGCTGATCGGGATGAAGATGGCGAGCGAGACGAGATAGGCCGTCAGCGCCAGCTTGAGCGCGACCGGGCTCGTCCCGATGTCGTCCGCGATCGCCGGCAGCGCCGTCGAGATCACGGTGGAATCCATGTTCTCCATGAACAGGGCTACCGCGAGCACGATCGGCAGGGTTCGGTTCAACGTCGCGGGTCCGGCTGGCTGGAGGGACGGATGCTTCGGCGGCCGCAGGCGTTACCACGGCGCCGGCCGCAAGTCGTCCCACATTTTCGGCATAGCTTGCGGTTTGCCACGCATTTGCCGCGCGGCTGGCCGGCTAACGCGCCGGCTCCTTCGACAGTTCCTCGGCGTAGCGGCGGGTCTCCTCGATGCGCTGCGGTGTGGCCGGGTGGGTCGACAGGAAGTCGGTCTCGGCCGTGTCGTGGAACTGGTCGCGCATGACCTCGAAGAAGCGGGCGAGCGCGGCCGGGTCGCGGCCCGCCCTGTGCATCAGCTCGACGCTGTAGCGGTCGGCCTCGGCCTCCTGGTGGCGCGAATAGGAGAGCGACATGAGCGCGGCGCCCTGCACCAGAATGTCCTCGGCGCCGCTGCCGATGTCGCCGCCGATGAGCAGGACCAGCCCGGTGACGCCGGCGGCGCGGTAGAGCTGGCGCAGGCTGTGCTCGCGCTCGACATGGCCGATCTCGTGGGCGAGCACGCCGAACACCGCCTCGCGGTCGTCCTTCATCATGGTCACGAGCTGGTCGGTCAGCACCAGGTTGCCGTCCGGCAGCGCGAACGCGTTGGGGCCGATGCTGCCGCCGTCGCGGAAGTTGAGCTTGTAGCCCTCGGCCCCGCGCGGCGTGTTGGCCGCGAGCCCCGCGAAGCCCTCCGTGAGCGCGGCTCGCGACGGCTCGTCGAGCTTGCTTTCCGAAAGCACCGTCTGGTCGAGCGAGACCAGCGCCGACTGGCTGAGCAGCCGCGGCACGACGGGCGGGGTCGCCGCGATCGCCACCTCCACCAGCAGCGGCACGGCGTAGCGGTAGATGCCGGCCGCCAGCGCGATCACCAGCACGACGAAGATGGCGAGCCGCGGCCGGAACAGCTCCAGATTGTGAATCAGGCCCGCGCCGCGGCGCAGCGGCGTCAGCGCCCGGTCGACGCCGTCATTGTCGTCGGTCTCGAACACGGCACCGTCGCCGAATGTCAGCCGCCGCGGGATCGAGCCGACCCGCGGCGACACCTCGACCGAGACCAGCGTCACTTCCTTCAGGAGATGCCCCTCGGCGTCGGCGACGCTCACCACGCCGTCGGCATCGATCCGCATCGAGGCGGCGACGCCGCGGCTGGAGGAGGGCGGGTGCCAGCGGCCGGCGACCGCGCCGGGGGTCTCGGGCTCAGAAGCCAAAGTCGAACCCTTCGATGTCCATGAACTCCGAGCCGACGACGCCCTCGCTGTCCTTCACAGTGCTCAGGTAATCGTCCAGCGGGCCGGCCGAATAGAGCGCGGTCGCGCCGGCGAGGTAGCGCGCCATGCGCACCGCCGCCCACGGCCGCAGCAGGCCGATCGTGAAGATGGTGGCGAAGAAGTTGGAGATCGCGATCCAGGCGAAGCGCCAGCGGCCGATGTTCGAGGCGAGTACGTGGCGGCCGTCGATGATCGTCTCGTTGAGGGCGACGTTGCGCGTGCCGGCGCTGTAGAGCAGGCCGACCAGCACGTAGAGCAGGAAGAAGGGCAGCAGCGCGGCATAGATCGCCGCGATGATGCCGATCACGGCGAAGTCGGAGGGCAGGTAGTTCTCCACGTCGAGATCGGTCCCGATCGCAGCCACGAAGGCGATCACGCCGAGCCCGACGATCAGCACGACGCCGGCGAAGAAGACGACGGCCGGCAGGACGAACTGGCCATAGAGCTTTTCCAGCCGCGGGTCGCACTGGATCGGCCGGTCGCCGTAGCGCAGGTTTCCGAGCGTGTAGTTCCACATCCATTGCGAGGCGATCGGCGCCAGCAGGCCGAGCGTGCCCCAGGCCAGCATGCCGCCGAGCAGGTAGGCGAGGAAGGCGCCGCCATAGCCGCCGGTGAAGTCGAAGCGCACGTTGCGATAGCTGGTCACGCGGGCGCGGAAGCGCAGGCCGCGCGCGACGAACCAGGGCACGGCGAACAGGAAGGCGATGCCGATGATGCCGCTGACGATCTGCGGCAGGAAATAGGCCGACAGATTGTAGGCGGCGAGGATCACCAGCACGATGATGCGCCCGATCAGGATCTGCATCGGCCGTGCGTGGTAGTCGAAGCTCGCCCCGGCCAGCCGCGTGCTGCCCTGGAAGTAGCGCTGCCTGCGCACCTTGGCCCAGGCCGAGTAGATGCCGACGGTGACGATCGTCAAAAGCACGTTGACGATCCAGATGCCGAAATACTCGCGCGCCGTGCCGAGGAACTCGAACGGTTCGCGCCGCATCTGCAGCGGCGGCGAGGCCGGCGCCGCGGCTTCGTCGATCGTTATCGCTTCCAGACCCCCTCTCGGCCGATGCCAGCCGGCCGGCCGCTTTCCTTGCAGCCTTATCCATGTTACCAGCCCCCGCCAATCCTGAAAGGGACGAAACCCGAGTCGCCGCGACGCCTTTGCGCCGCGGCGGGGCGGCTAATCCATTTCCAGCAGAAGGATCGGCAATGGCCAGGATCATCGAGACCGTGACGGGCGCCGAGGCGCTGACCTTCGACGACGTGCTGCTGCAGCCCGGCCACTCGACCGTGATGCCCGGCCAGACGGATGTCGGGACGCGGATCGCCGGCGAGATCGAGCTCAACCTGCCGATCCTGTCGGCGGCGATGGACACGGTCACCGAATCGCGGCTCGCCATAGCCATGGCCCAGAGCGGCGGCATCGGCGTCATCCATCGCAACCTGACGCCCGAGCAGCAGGCCGAGGAGGTCCGCCAGGTCAAGAAGTTCGAGTCCGGCATGGTGGTCAACCCGCTCACCATCGGCCCGGAGGCGACGCTGGCCGACGCCCGCGCGCTGATGGCCGCGCACGGCATCTCCGGCATCCCGGTCGTCGCCAATGGCGGGCTGGGCGGCCATTTCAGCGGCAAGCTGGTCGGCATCCTGACCAACCGCGACGTCCGCTTCGCCTCCGACCAGCAGCAGCGCGTGCGCGAGCTGATGACGCATCGCGACCTCGTCACCGTGTCGGAGAACGTCAGCCAGGAGCAGGCCAAGCGCCTCCTGCACCAGCACCGCATCGAGAAGCTGCTGGTCGTCGATCCCGAGGGCAACTGCGTCGGCCTGATCACCGTCAAGGACATCGAGAAGGCGCAGCTCAATCCCAACGCCACCAAGGACGCGCAGGGCCGCCTGCGCGTCGCCGCCGCGACCACGGTGGGCGACGACGGCATCGAGCGCTCCGAGCGGCTGATCGACGCCGGCGTCGACCTGCTCGTCATCGACACCGCCCACGGCCATTCGCAGCGCGTGCTGGACGCCGTCGCCAGGGTCAAGAAGCTCTCCAACTCGGTGCGTATCATCGCCGGCAACGTGGCGACCGCCGAGGGCACGCGGGCGCTGATCGACGCCGGCGCCGACGCCGTCAAGATCGGCATCGGCCCCGGCTCGATCTGCACCACCCGCATCGTCGCCGGCGTCGGCGTGCCGCAGCTTTCGGCGATCATGGCGGCGGCCGAGGAAGCCGACCGGCAGGGCATCGCCATCATCGCCGACGGCGGCATCAAGTTCTCGGGCGACCTCGCCAAGGCGCTGGCCGCCGGCGCGCGCGCGGCCATGATCGGCTCGCTGCTGGCCGGCACCGACGAGAGCCCGGGCGAGGTCTACCTGCACCAGGGCCGTACCTACAAATCCTATCGCGGAATGGGCTCGGTCGGCGCGATGGCGCGCGGCTCGGCCGACCGCTACTTCCAGGCCGAGGTGCGCGACACGCTGAAGCTGGTGCCCGAGGGCATAGAGGGGCAGGTGCCCTACAAGGGGCCGGTGGCCGGCGTGCTGCACCAGCTTGCCGGCGGCCTGAAGGCGGCGATGGGCTATGTCGGCGCCGCCAATCTCGAGGAGTTCCGTACCCGGGCGACCTTCGTACGCATCTCGTCGGCCGGCCTGCGCGAAAGCCACGCCCACGACGTCACCATCACGCGCGAGAGCCCGAACTATCCCGGCGGCATCTGAGATGGCTCCGCCGGCCTAGTGGCCGGCGAAGATCATCGAGCGGTGGGCGGCCGAGCCGGCCATCACGCCGTCGGCCACCGCGAAGGCGAGCGAGCTGCCCATGCGGGCGGTGTCGCCGCAGGCGAACACGCCGGCAACCGAGGTCGCCTTCATGGCGTCGGTCCTGATGAAACGGTGGCCCATCGTCTCGTCCGTCTCGCAGCCGAGCTGCTCGGCGAGCGGGCTGGCGGGCATCGTCGGCGGCGCGAGGAACAGGCCGGCGAGCCGTATCTCGCGGCCGTCGGCGAGCGTCACGGCGATGCCGTCCCCGGCTGCGGCGACCGACGCGACCGGCGTCGCCTCGATGCGCGCGCCGCGCGCCGCGAGCTGTGCGCTTTCCTCGGCGGTCGGGGCGAACCCGCCCGCGAAATAGGTCGTCTCGCCCCAGTCGGGCAGCATCATCGCCTGGTGGAACGAATGCGCCCCGACGGCCAGAACGCCGATCTGGCCCCGGTCGAGCTCGTAGCCGTGGCAGTAAGGACAGTGGAAGGCCGAGAGGCCCCATTGTTCGACCAGCCCCGGTACGTCCGGCAGCAGGTCGACGATGCCGGTAGCGAGCACCAGCCGCCGCCCCCCATGGCTTTCGCCGCCGCGGACCGCGACCGTGAAATCGTCGTTGCTGCCGGAGGCCTCGGCCGCATCGCCCTCGATCCACGTCACGTTCGGATAGGCGAGGAGCTGCGCCTTGGCGATCCCCGCGATCTCGTCGGGCGGCGTGCCGTCGCGGGTGAGGAAGCCGTGCGAGCTGTGGGCGAAGCGGTTGCGCCGCACGCCGGCGTCGATCACCAGCACCTTGCGGCGCCCGCGCGCGAGCTGCAGGGCCGCGGCCGCTCCCGCATAGGAGCCGCCTGCCACGATCACGTCGAACATCATTGTCTCCTTGCCTGCCATGTGTGTCCGGCCGCCGCGGCGCGCCGGTGGAAATCGGCCGAAAGGTCGGCCAGCGTCACGCGCCCGAACTTGTCCAGCACCATGCGCTCCGCTTCGACCAGCGTCTCGCCGAGCGCGGCGTTGGTCGCCTGCTCGACGAGGCAGGCCGGGTTCGCCGACCGGTTGCCGATGGCGAACAGGCCGGGCGCGCCGATCGCCGCATGCACGTCGGCAAGCGAGACCGCCGCGAGGTCGCAGGCGATGCGCCAGCCGCCGCCATGGCCCTTCTCGGAGGTGACGAAGCCCGCCTCGCGCAGCCCCGCCATCACCCGCCTGATCTGCACCGGGTTGGCGCCCATGTGGCCGGCGATCTCCTCCGACGTCATCGGCCGGTCGAGCTCGGCCATGTGGACGAGCACGTGGAGCACGCTGGAAAGCCGGTTGTCGTATCTCATATAACTATAAAAGTTACATGAAACGGCGCGTGTCAAGCCCCGCCTGCGGCGGATGCCGTCTCAGCGGGCCTGCACGTCGACGAAACGGTCGTGGATGGCGCGGAACATCTCCGCTATCTCGCAGAAGACGTCCGTCAGCGCGGGATCGAAATGGTGGCCCCGCTCGCTGGCGATGTGAGCCACCGTATCCTCGTGCGAGAAGGCGGGCTTGTAGGCGCGCTCCGACACCAGCGCGTCGTAGACGTCGGCGATCGCCATCAGCCGGCCGGGCAGGGGGATGCCGGTGCCCTCGAGGCCGCGCGGATAGCCCGTGCCGTCCCATTTCTCGTGATGCGTGTGGGCGATCGTCCCCGCCATCTCGAAGAAGGGCGTGCAGGTGCCCAGATGCCGCTCCGCGTTCTCGATCGCGGCGCGGCCGAGCTCGGCATGCGTCTTCATGATCTCGTATTCGGCCGCATCGAGCTTGCCCGGCTTGAGCAGGATGCTGTCGGGAATGCCGACCTTCCCGATGTCGTGCAGGGGCGCCGACTTGAAGAGCAGGTCGATCGTGCCCGGCCGCAGCTCGCCGGCATAGAGGCCGCGCTCCGCGCAGGCCTCCGCCAGAGCGCGCACGTAGTGCTGCGTGCGCAGCAGGTGGTTGCCGGTGTCGTTGTCGCGCGTCTCGGCGAGCGAGGCCATGGCGAGGATGATCGCTTCCTTGGCGCGGACGGCCTCCTCGCGCGCCGCCACCAGCGAACTCACCAGCGAGACGTTGGTGAAGGCCACCGCCGCGCTGTTGGCGATGCGCAGCAGCGTGTCGACCTGTTCCTGCGCCGGCCGCCGCTTCGTCGCCCAGTAGGCGCCGATGGCGGCGACGGGATCGTCCTGCCGCACCGGCGCCATCGCTAGGCTCTTCACGAAGGTCGGCCGGTAGGCCGCGTGCGGGATCCGCTCGTCGGCGTAGATGTCCTCGATCACCACAGGCTGGCGATTGAGCATCGCCCAGCCGGAGATGCAGCTCTCCAGCGGGAAGCGCTGGCCCTTCCACAGCGGGCTGATCGCGTCCTCGTCGGCATAGTGGCACTTGTCGCCGTCGCGCAGCACGACGGTGATGCCGTCGGCGCCGATCAGCGGCCGGGCGTGCTCGCGCAACGTCTTGAGGATCTCGTCGACGCCCCGGACCATGGACAGTTCGAGCAGCAGGTCCTCAATCGAGGACGCGCGCTCTTCGTCGTGGCGTACCGCCAGTGCCGCGCTCATGCCTGCCCCTTCGCCGCCGTTGCGGGCGCGATTGTGCGGCAACCGGCTTTCCGGTTCGTTAAATCAAGGCGACCGCCAGGCATCCCGCAAGTCTAGCCGCGCCCGTTTCTCGATGGCGCCCCGGCCTCGACAGATTGTCCGCCGCGATCGACGCGGGCCGGGCCCGGTCGCTGGCAGTCGCGGGGCGAACCTGCGAAGCTTCGGGCAGATTCGCCCCGGGGGAGGTTCCATGTCGCAGACAGTCATCTTCTGGCCCATGCTCGCGCATGTGCTGCTTGTCTTCATCGTCTATGTCGTGCTGGCGCAGCGCCGCGCGGGCGTCGTCCGCTCGGGCGAGGCCAAGCCCGCCGCCTACCGGCAGCGCGCCAGCGAGCCGGAGGGCTCGATGACGGCGGCCAACAATCTGATGAACCAGTTCGAGGCGCCGGTGCTGTTCCACGTCTGCTGCCTGGCGCTGCACGCCACCGCGGGCGTCTCGATCGTCGCGCTGGCGCTGGCCTGGCTGTTCGTGCTGTCGCGCTACGTCCACGCCTGGATTCATCTCACGACCAACAGGCTGAAGCAGCGCAACTACGCCTTCCGCTCAGGCCTCGGCCTGCTCGCGCTGATGTGGATCTGGTTCACGCTGCACCTTGCGGGGCTCGCCTGACGGCCCGCTCTCGGCGATCGCCGCGGCCAGCATCTCGCACTCGTCCTGCCGCAGGCTGTTCCTGCGCCAGGCGAAGCAGATCGTGCGCGCCGGCACGGGGTCGGAAAAGGGCACGACCCGGATCGCGTCTGAGCCCTCTCGGCCGACCGCCATCTCCGGGATGAGCGTCACGCCGTGGCCGTGCGCCACCATCTGCAGCAGCGTCGTCAGGCTGGTCGCGCCGTAGTTGGCCATCGCCGCCGGCCGCACCTTGCCGCAGATCGCCAGCGCCTGGTCGCGCATGCAGTGGCCCTCCTCGAGCAGCATCAGCCGTTCCAGCAACGGGCTCTCGGGCGGCACCGGCGGCTCGACCGGCTCGAGCTCGTCGCGTGGCACCGCGAGGAAGAAGCGGTCGGGAAACAGCGGGCGCGCCGAGATCGACGGCTCGTCGAGGGGAAGGGCCGCGACGAAACCGTCGAGCCGCCCCGCGATCGCCTCCTCGACCAGCGTGTCGGTCACCGCCTCGCGCAGTTCGAGCTGCAATGCCGGGAAGCGGCTGCGGATGCGCGGCAGCAGCGCCGGCAGCAGGTAGGGCGCGATCGTCGGGATGATGCCCATGCGGAAGCGCCCCTCCAGCGCCCGCCTGCCGCGCCGCGCCGCCGCCTCCAGCTCGCGCAGCTCGGCCAGGATGCGCTCGATGCGCGGCTGCACCAGCCTTGCGTCTTCGGTCAGCCGCACGTCGCGCCCGCCGCGTTCGAACAGCCGGCAGCCGAGCCGCTGCTCCATCTCGGCGATCTGCGCCGACAGCGCCGGCTGCGAGACGCCGGCGAGCTCGGCCGCGCGGCCGAAATGCCGGGTCTCGGCCAACGCCTCGAAATATTCCATCTGGCGGATTGTCAGCTTGATCATAATCCCTGATTATCAAATGCCTCAGAATTCGCAATTGGCGATTATCGCAGGCAGGTCGTAAGACTAGAACGATTCCAGGGTGGCACGGGGCTCGCGCCGCCCTCCCAGCGACGATGCGAGGAGAATTCGATGGACGCGAACAACGACGCCAAGAGCGCAGGCAAGTGCCCGGTGATGCACGGCTCGGCAGGGCCGAGCAACCGCGACTGGTGGCCGGACCACTTGGACATCGGCGTCCTGCACCGCAACACCTCCAGGTCCAACCCGATGGGCGAGGACTTCGACTATGTGAAGGAGTTCGAGAGCCTCGACCTCGACGCCGTGATGGCCGACCTCAAGGCACTGATGACGGATTCGCAGGACTGGTGGCCGGCCGATTTCGGCCATTACGGCGGCCTGATGGTGCGCATGGCCTGGCACAGCGCCGGCACCTACCGCATCACCGACGGCCGCGGCGGCGCCGGCGCCGGCCAGCAGCGCTTCGCGCCGCTGAATTCGTGGCCGGACAACGTGCTGCTCGACCGCGCGCGCCGGCTGCTGTGGCCGATCAAGCAGAAATACGGCCGCAAGGTCTCCTGGGCGGACCTGATGATCCTGGCCGGCAACGCCGCGCTGGAATCGATGGGCTTCAAGACCTTCGGCTTCGCCGGCGGCCGCGCCGACGTGTGGGAGCCTGAGGACCTCTACTGCGGCCCCGAGGGCACCTGGCTCGGCGACGAGCGCTACAGCGGCGAGCGCCAGCTCGCCGAGCCGCTGGCCGCCGTGCAGATGGGCCTCATCTACGTCAACCCGGAAGGACCGAACGGCAAGCCGGACCCGGTCGCGGCCGCCCGCGACATCCGCGAGACCTTCTTCCGCATGGCGATGAACGACGAGGAGACCGTCGCGCTGATCGCCGGCGGCCACACCTTCGGCAAGACCCACGGCGCAGGCGATGCCTCGCTGGTCGGCCCTGCGCCGGACGCCGCCGCGCTGGAGGACCAGGGCCTCGGCTGGAAGAGCAAGTTCGGCTCGGGCCTGGGCGGTGACACCATCGGCAGCGGCCTCGAGGTCACTTGGACCCAGACGCCGACGAAGTGGGACAACAACTTCTTCGAGACCCTGTTCGGCTTCGAATGGGAGCTGACCAAGAGCCCGGCCGGCGCGTTCCAGTGGCAGGCGAAGAACGCTCCGGCCATCACCCCGGACGCGCACGACGCCTCGAAGAAGCATGTGCCGACCATGCTGACCACCGATCTGTCGCTGCGCTTCGATCCCGCCTACGAGAAGATCTCGCGCCGCTTCTTGGAGAACCCGGACCAGTTTGCCGACGCCTTCGCGCGTGCCTGGTTCAAGCTGACCCATCGCGACATGGGCCCGCGCGTCCGCTACCGCGGCAAGCTCGTTCCGCAGGAAGTGCTGATCTGGCAGGATCCGATTCCGGCCGTCGACCACCCGCTGGTCGACGAGAGCGACATCGCCGCGCTGAAGGCGAAGGTGCTCGCTTCCGGCCTGACCGTGCCGGAGCTGGTCTCCACCGCCTGGGCCTCGGCCTCGACCTTCCGCGGCTCCGACAAGCGTGGCGGCGCCAACGGCGCCCGCATCCGGCTCGCCCCGCAGAAGGACTGGGACGTGAACCAGCCGGCTCAGCTCGCCCGCGTGCTGGACAAGCTCGAGGCGATCCGCGGGGAGTTCAACGCCTCCGCGGCCGGCGGCAAGAAGATCTCGCTGGCCGACCTGATCGTGCTGGCGGGCGCGGCCGGCGTCGAGAAGGCGGCGAGGGATGCCGGCACCGAGGTGGCGGTGCCGTTCACGCCGGGCCGCATGGATGCGTCGCAGGAGCAGACGGACGTCCAGTCCTTCGCGCCGCTGGAGCCGCGCGCCGACGGCTTCCGCAACTACATCAACCCGCACAAGACGCAGTTCATGAAGCCCGAGGAGGCGCTGGTCGACCGCGCCCAGCTCCTCGCGCTGACCGGCCCCGAGCTGACGGTGCTGGTCGGCGGCCTGCGCGTGCTCGGCGCCAATGCCGGCGGCTCCAGGCACGGCGTGTTCACGCAGCGCCCGGGCAAGCTGACGAACGACTTCTTCGTCAACCTGCTCACCATGGACACGGCGTGGACGCCCATGACGGGCTCCGAGGGCCTCTACGAGGGGCGCGACCGCAAGTCGGGCGCGCCGCGCTGGACCGCAACCCGCGTCGACCTGACCTTCGGTTCGCACTCGCACCTGCGCGCCTTCGCCGAAGTCTACGCGCAGAGCGACTCGCAGGAGAAGTTCGTCCGCGATTTCGTCGCGGCCTGGAACAAGGTGATGAACGCCGACCGTTTCGATCTCGCCTGATCGATACGAGCGCCACACTTTTAGGAACGGGCGCGGCGCGAGCCGCGCCCGTTTCGTTTGCGAGCGGCTTGCCCTTCGGCGCAACCGGCATCGCATTGTTTCAGTCGCATTTTCCGGACGCAAAACCGCTTCGCACTTTTGCTGGAAATGCTGTAGCTGAAAGCATTCGGGTGGCCGGAGGGTGACGACATGCGACTGGGCGGGAAGCTTGCGGCGGCGATCGAGGTGCTGGACGACATCGGCCGGCGCCACAGGCCGGCGGCCGACGCGCTGAAGGACTGGGGCCTGTCGCACCGTTTCGCCGGCTCGGGCGATCGCGCGGGAATCGGCAACATCGTCTACGACGCGTTGCGCCGCCGCCGCTCGGCAGCATGGTTGCTCGACTCTGATGAGCCGCGGGCGCTCGCCTTCGGCGCGCTTTTGCTCGAATGGGGCGAGACGCCGCAAAGCCTGGCGGCCGCGCTGGAGGGCGACCGCTTCGCCCCGCCGCCGCTGTCGGACGCCGAGCGCGCCGCCTTCGCCGGCCGCAGCCTCGACGACGCGCCCGCCGCCGTGCGGGCCGACTGTCCCGACTGGTGCGCCCCGCTGCTGGAGGCGGCCTGGGGCCCCGATTGGGTGGCCGAGGCGGTGGCGCTCTCGGGCCGCCCGCCGCTCGACCTGCGCGTCAACCGGCTGAAGGCCGACCGGGCGAAGGTGGAGGCGGCGCTGCGCGGCGCAGGTGTGACGCCCGTTCCGGACATCCCGGACGCGCTGCGCATCGAGCCGATCGCCGGCGGCGGGCGCCATCCCAACGTTCAGGCCGAGCCGGCCTTCCAGAAGGGCTGGTTCGAGGTGCAGGACGCCGGCTCGCAGATGGCCGCGCGTCTGGCCGGCGCTGCCGCCGGCATGCAGGTGCTCGACTTCTGCGCCGGCGCCGGTGGCAAGACGCTCGCCATGTCGGCGGCGATGGACAACAAGGGCCAGATCTTCGCGCATGATTCGGAGAAGCAGCGCCTCGCGCCGATCTTCGACCGGCTGAAGCGCGCCGGCTGCCGCAACGTCCAGGTCGTCGCCGATTCGGCCCAGCTCGCCCCGCTCGAAGGCCAGATGGACCTCGTCCTGGTCGATGCGCCCTGCACCGGCAGCGGCACGTGGCGCCGCCGCCCGGACGCCAAATGGCGGCTCACCGATCGCCAGCTCGCCGCCCGCACGGCCGAGCAGGCCGGCATCCTCGACGCCGCGGCCGTCGGCGTGAAGCCTGGCGGGCGCCTCGTCTACGTCACCTGCTCGGTCTTCGCCGAGGAGAACGAGCGGCAGGTCGAGTCCTTCCTCGGCCGTCGTGCGGGCTTCGCGCCCGAGGACCACGCCGCGCTCTGGCGCCGCAGCTTCGACCTGCCGGAAGAGGCCGCCGCTGTTCGTCCCTCGGGCATCCGCCTGTCGCCGCGGCGCACCGGCACCGACGGCTTTTTCGTCGCGGTCCTGCGCCGCGCGGCTTGATGCCGCCACGCTTCCGCCACAATCCTGCCGTCGCGCAGCCACAGTGTGGCAACATTAAGCTATTGTAATCGTTGAAATTTATTTATTTGTCCGGCTTGCGGGCATGATTTCCGCAGCGATAGACATCGCGCGTCCGGCCGCCGTGAAGCCCTTCCCAAGGGGGCTGGCGAAGCCGGCGATCAACAACTTTCCATATGGAGAATTCCCATGAACAAGCTCTTTGCCGTGCTCGCGGCCTCCGCTGCCATGCTCGTTTCGGCCTACGCCGCCGAGATCGAAGGGACCGTCAAGAGCGTCGACGCCGCCAATGCGACGATCGTGCTCGAGGACGGCACCTCGCTGAAGGTCGCCGCCGACGTCAAGCTCGACGGCGTCGAGGCCGGCAAGAAGGTCAAGGTGACCACCAACGACGCCAACGCGGTCACCGCCGTCGAGGTCGTGCAGTAATCATGCTGCGGGCTCCGGCGGCATGCCCGCCGCCGGAGCCTTTTCTGCGCCGCCTTCGCCGCTTGACCCGGCGCGCACCTGCCACAGATGAGTCCGTGGTGCCGTGCAACATAAGGTGAGCGCATGGGCAGGTGGCCTTCGCTGCTGCTTTTTCTCGCGCTGGTCGTCGGCGGCGGGCTGGCGATCGGTCTCGTGACGGCGCCCGGCGAATGGTACGCGCACCTCGCCAAGCCGTCCTTCAACCCGCCCCCCTGGCTCTTCGGCCCGGTCTGGACCGTCCTCTACGTTCTCATCGCCGTTGCCGGCTGGCGCACCTGGCGCATCGAGCCCGGCGGCCCGGCCATGGTGGCCTGGTGGGTCCAGCTCGCGCTGAATTTCCTCTGGTCGCCCGTCTTCTTCCTCGCCCGCGACCTGCTGCTCGCGCTGGTGATCCTGCTCGGCATGCTGGCCGCGATCGTCGCCTTCATCGCGCTCGCCCGCCGTCTCGACCGCGTCGCCGCTTGGCTGTTCGCGCCCTATGCGCTGTGGGTCGCCTTCGCCGGCCTGCTCAACGCCTCGATCTGGTGGCTGAACTAGCCGTGCACGGCTTTGCTGCGCCGCAGCAATTTTGCATTGCACCCGCTCCCTCCCTTTGTCATAAAACGGCAGGGAGAGCTTCATGGATGGCCAGCCGAAACTTCTCGCCGACGGCGATTTCGAGGCCCGCGTGCGCGACAGCTTCGCGCGCCAGCGGGCGATGGCGACCATCGGCGCCGAGCTGACGCGCGTCACGCCCGGTGTGGTCGAGATCGAGCTGCCTTTCGACGAGGCGCTGACCCAGCAGCATGGCTTCCTGCATGCCGGGGTGATCTCCACCGCGCTCGATTCGGCCTGCGGCTACGCCGCCTATTCGCTGATGCCGGCGGGCGCGGCCGTGCTCACCATCGAGTTCAAGGTCAACCTCCTGGCGCCCGGCCGCGGCGAGCGCTTCCTGTTCCGCGGCTCGGTGACCAAGCCCGGCCGCACCATCATCGTCGCCGACGGCCAGGCCTATGCCTTCGGAGTCGACGGCGAGGCGCGGCTGGTCGCCACCATGACCGGCACGATGATGACGGTGATGGGCCGCGACGGCATCGCTGGGTAGGCGCCGCCACGGCCCGCTTGTGTCAGGCGGCGAGCCCGGCGCTGTCGCCGAACTCGATGCGGGCGAGGCGGCCGCGCGCCGTGCCGGTCGTGTCGAGATAGTCGATCCCGCCGGCCCGGCGGTCGAGCTTCCAAGCCGCGCTCGGCCCGCCCTGCCAGTCGACCTCGTAGCCTTCGGCGGTCAGCCGCCATTCGCCATGGCGCCGCGTGCCGTCGGGCAAAAGCATGTGCGCGCGCCGCTCGTCCTCGTAGTAGAGGAAGGCCTGCTTGCCGCCCATGTCGAGCACGTGGGTGGCGCCGGTCATGATGGCGGAAAGCGCATTGTGGTCGAGTATGGACATCGTCGTGGTTCCTTTCGTTGGCTTTGACGGCTGCTATTCC
>JAFKJY010000001.1 GCA_017305835.1 Hyphomicrobiales bacterium | reverse complement strand
AAGGCCGGGCTGATCCATCTGACGCGCGTGCTGGCCATGGAATGGGCGCGTCATCGCATCCGCGTCAATGCGATCTGCCCCGGCTACATCGAGACCGAGATGAACAGCGCCTTCTGGTCGACGCCGGGCGGTCAGCGGTTGATCGAACGCATCCCGCAACGCCGCATCGGCAAGCCCGAGCATCTCGACGGCGCATTGTTGCTGCTGGCTTCGGAGGCCGGGGCGTTCATGACCGGCAGCGTCCTCACCGTCGACGGTGGCCACACGGTGAATTCGCTGTAGCGGCCATGATCATCGACCTCCCGGTCACCAGCCGTTGATGCGATCGTAGACATCGACGACCGACTTGCCGCCGTCGAGGTCGCTGTCGACGACGTAATAGCGGTCGTAGGCGGCCGCCGTGATGCAGGCATGGTTGGGCAGCACGCGCAGCCGCGAGCCGATCGGCAGGTTGCCGTAGGGCAATGGATCCTCCGCGCCGACGAAGCCGTGCCGCGCGAGCAGCCGCTCCAGCGCCTTGATCCAGATCTCGTAATAGCTGGACGAATAGTAGTCGGCCGGATGCAGGCATTCGCGCATGTGCCGGCTCTCGTCGAGCGTCCAGGCGCCCATCGCGCCGGCGGCGAGCGTCACGCCGAGCGCGCGCTTTTCCCAGGCGGCATGGAAATACGGCTCGTCGCGCTCGGGCGCGACCGGCCCGAACCCCATCTGCCCGCCGAGGTCGTGCGGACCGTTCATGCCGCGCCCGGCCGGGCGGCCAGCGCGGTGCCGATCATGGCGTCGCGGCTGACGAGGCCGGCGAGCCGTTCCTCGTCCCAGCCCGCAGTGCCCGCCGGCCGCTCGGGCACGACGAGGTAGCGCAGCTCCGCGGTCGAATCCCACACCCGGATCGCGGTCTCGGCAGGCAGCTCCAGCCCGAACTCGGCGAGCACCCCGCGCGGGTCGATCACCGCCCGGCTGCGATAGGGCGGCGACTTGTACCAGACCGGCGGCAGGCCGAGCACCGACCACGGATAGCAGGAGCACAGCGTGCAGACGACGAGGTTGTGCATGCCGTCGCCGTTGAAGACCGCGCGCATGTGCTCGCCCTGCCGGCCGCTATAGCCGAGCGAGGCGATGGCCGCGGTCGCGTCCTCGCGCAGCCACGCGGCGAAGGCCGGGTCGGCCCAGGCCTTGGCTACCACGCGCGCGCCGTTGCGCGGACCGACCCTGGTCTCGTAGGTCTCGACGATCGCGTCGATGGCGGCCGGATCGACCAGCCCCTTGCGCACGAGCAGCGTCTCCAGCGCCCGCACCCGCGCGTCCATCGGGTCGAGGTCGTTGTCGTGATGATGATGGTCGTGGCCAGCCAATCGCCTCTCCGTCCGCGCCGCCGGCCTCAGCCGTCGACCTGCGGGTTCTTGGTGTAGCCCGGCCCGATGATCAGCGGCTTGTCGGGCACCACCTCGTCGCTGATCTGGCTGGTGAAGTTGAGCGTGGTCGCCCACAGCTCCTTCGATTCGGTGCGGTCGAGCACGCGCACGGCGACGTGGTAGGGCCGGTTCGCCTCGACGCCGCGGATCGGCGGCGAGCGCAGCGCGTAGCGGTCGGTCATCGGGCTGACCCGCTCGCGCACGACGAGGTCCTCGCCGCCGGCCGGGTTCTCGAACCGCGCCTCGATCACCGAGCCGGTCTCCAGCGGCTTGGTCACCTGCGCGGTGAAGCCGTAGAACACCTCTGCGACGCGGTAGTTGAACATGAAGCCGCCGCCGAGGATGGCCAGCAGCGGCTTGTCCTGCGGGTCCTGGCGGGTCGCCCAGCCGATCGCAGCCAGCACGGCGAGCAGCGCCACGGCGGCCATGATCACGCGGGCGGGTGAGACGTAGCGGAGCATCGGGAGCGTCCCTGTGTCTGCATCATCCGCGCCATCCTAGCACGAAACGCGGCGCCTTGTTGTTCCAGCCGCGCCGGCCCGCTACTTCAGCATCGGCCAGAGCGAGGCGGCGAGCAGCACGCCCATGACGATGTTGAACCATTTCAGCCGCGCCGGGTCGGACAGGAAGCCGCGCATCGCGGTGCCGAACGCGGCCCAGCTCGACACGCAGGGCAGGTTCACCACGCCGAAGGCGAGCGCCACCATCAGCATCGACACGAGCGGCGCCTCGGTGCTGGTGTAGAGCGCCATCGCCGTCACCGCCATCACCCACGCCTTCGGGTTGACCCACTGGAACGCGGCGGCCTCGAGGAAGGTCATCGGCCGCGCCGCCGCCCCGCTCCTGTCGGCCAGCGAGCGCGACATCGCGATCCGCCAGGCGAGGTAGACGAGATAGGCCGCGCCGGCGACCTTCAGCGCCAGGTGGAGCGGCGGATAGGCCGTCAGCGCCGCCCCCAGCCCGAGCCCGACGGCGAGCAGCAGCACGATGAAGCCGATGCCGATGCCGAGCATGTGCGGCACCGTGCGGCGGAAGCCGAAATTCACGCCCGAGGCGAGCAGCATGACGTTGTTCGGCCCCGGCGTGATCGAACTGACGAAGGCGAAGACCAGCAGGGCCATGAAGGCGTCCGGCGACATGGGCGCTATCCGCTATTTATGTCAGCCATGCTGACCCGATTGTCCGCCGCGCGTCGATGAGGCAGCCGGCCCGGCCGGTTGGCTCAGAGACGCGTGATGACGATGATCGCCCGAAGACCTGCGCGCCGCGCCTAGCCTTCCGCGCCGCGGTTCATGGCCGCCACGCCGGTGCGGCACACCTCGACCAGCCCGAGCGGCTTCATGATGGCGATGAACTGCTCGATCTTCGACACGCGGCCGGTGATCTCGAAGATGAAGTGCTCGGTGTTGGCGTCGATCACGCTCGCCCGGAAGGCGTCCGCCAGCCGCAGCGCCTCGACGCGGCGCTCGCCGGTGCCGGAGACCTTGACCATGGCGAGCTCGCGCTCCAGCGGTCGCTCCTGCCCGCGCTCGCGCGCCACGACGGTCAGGTCGATCACCCGGTGCACCGGCACGATGCGCTCGAGCTGGTGCTTGATCTGCTCCAGCACGTGCGGCGTGCCGCGCGTCACGATGGTGATGCGCGACTGGTGCTTCTCGTGCTCGGTCTCCGACACGGTCAGGCTGTCGATGTTGTAGCCGCGCCCGGAGAACAGGCCGATGACGCGGGCAAGAACGCCCGGCTCGTTGTCGACCAGCACGGACAGCGTATGGCTCTCCGGCGTCTGCGTTTCCTTGGCGATGAAATAGGCCGACCCCGTCGGCTGAAGCTGCGCGTTCATGTCTGTCTCTCGAACATCGTCGTTGAACTGAAGAATATTAAGGCCGGCGAACCGGCAAGGCGGGAAACGTTCGCTCTGCCTTTCGGATAAGCTTCCTGTCGAACGTATAGAAAGTGCTGCAATCCGCTGCTGAGTGCAGGTGGAGGGCATCGGCGAAATCCATGCCGAGACGGCAAGACGCTACAGCATCGGCGACGACGTTCTCTTCCTGGAAAAGAACGGAGTTTATACCCAGGACCAGCTCGAAGGCATCGCAGATTTGGGTTCGGCTGAAGCCGAAATTGCTCCTGAGAACCCATTCGCTCTCGAGCAGGACGCTCAGGGGTATGAACACTCTCCCGCCGGCGAACACGTTGCGTGCGGATGCCACCTGCCCGCTTCCGTCATCGACCAGAAAGCGAACCAGGACATTGGTGTCAACGGCGCTCGGCATTCCACTTTCGCTTGGCTTCTTCCAATATGGCTCGCTCCATATCCTCGAGAGTCACGGGCGGACCATCGTATTTCAGGAAGCCCGCCACCTCGTCGACCGTATAGGTTCGCCGCGCCTTCCTGTGGCGCGGCCGCAAGACGATGGCGTCGCCCGTGCTCTCGATATCGACCTCGGAGCCGGGGGCGAGGCCGTGCGCGTCTCGCACCGCCTTCGGCAGCACGAGCTGCCCCTTGCTGGAAATCTTCGCCCGGGCGTTCATCGTCGCCTCCATGTAAGACGTGGTAAGAAACAATACGCCTTACCCCGTCTTACCTCAACCTACACCAGCTCCCGGCCCTTGGCGTCGATGGCGTTGGCGACGGCTTCGTCGCTCGCCTCGTCGGGCAGCAGCATCTCGTTGTGCGCCTTGCCCGACGGGATCATCGGGAAGCAGTTGGCGAGGTTGGCCACGCGGCAGTCGAAGATCACCGGCTTCTTCACCGCGATCATCTCGGCGATCGCGGCGTCGAGGTCGCCCGGCTTCTCGCAGCGTATGCCGTGCCCGCCATAGGCTTCGGCGAGCTTGACGAAGTCCGGCAGCGCCTCCGTGTAGGAGTGCGACAGCCGGTTGCCGTGCAGCAGTTGCTGCCACTGGCGCACCATGCCCATGTACTGGTTGTTGAGGATGAAGATCTTGATCGGCGCGTCGTGCTGCACCGCCGCGCTCATTTCCTGGATCGTCATCAGCACCGAGGCGTCGCCGGCGATGTCGATGACGAGGCTCCCCGGATGCGCGATCTGCACGCCGAGCGCGGCCGGCAGGCCGTAGCCCATCGTGCCCAGCCCGCCCGAGGTCATCCAGCGGTTCGGCGCCTCGAAGCCGTAGAACTGCGCGGCCCACATCTGGTGCTGGCCGACCTCGGTGGTAATGTAGGTGTCGCGGCCCCTCGTCGCCTCGAACAGTCGCTCGATCGCGAATTGCGGCATGATCACGTCGGCGCTCGGCTTGTAGGCGAAGGAATCGCGCGCCCGCCACCGGGCGATCTGCTCCCACCACGGCGCCAGGCCCTTGCGGTCGGGCTTGGCGCTCGCCCGCCACAGCCGCACCATGTCCTCCAGCGCGCGGCCGACGTCGCCGACGATCGGCACCTCGACGCGCACGTTCTTGTTGATCGACGACGCGTCGATGTCGATGTGGATCTTCTTCGAGTTCGGCGAGAAGGCGTCGAGCCGGCCGGTGATGCGGTCGTCGAAGCGCGCGCCCAGGCACAGCATGACGTCGCAGTCGTGCATGGCCATGTTGGCCTCGTAGCTGCCGTGCATGCCGAGCATGCCGAGCCAGTTCTTGCCGCTGGCCGGATAGGCGCCGAGCCCCATCAGCGTCGAGGTGATCGGGAAGCCGGTCAGCTCGACCAGCTCGCGCAGCAGGTGGCTGGCCTCCGGCCCGGAATTGATGACGCCGCCGCCCGAATAGATGATCGGGCGCTTGGCCTGCGCCATCAGCTCGACCGCGGCGCGGAGCTTGTCCACGTCGCCCTGCACCTTCGGCTGGTAGGAGGTGCGCGGCGCCGTCTGCGGCGGCGTGTAGATGCCTTTCGCGAACTGCACGTCCTTGGGGATGTCGACGACCACCGGGCCGGGCCGGCCGGTGGTGGCGACGTGGAAGGCCTCGTGGATCGTGGCGGCGAGCTCGTTGACGTCCTTCACCAGCCAATTGTGCTTGGTGCAGGGCCGGGTGATGCCGACGGTGTCGCATTCCTGGAAAGCGTCGGAGCCGATCAGCGTGGTCGGCACCTGCCCGGTCAGGCAGACCAGCGGGATCGAATCCATCAGCGCGTCCTGCAGCGGGGTGACCGCATTCGTCGCGCCCGGGCCGGAGGTGACCAGCATGACGCCCGCCTTGCCGGTCGAGCGCGCATAGCCCTCGGCCGCGTGGCCGGCGCCCTGCTCGTGGCGGACGAGGATGTGCTGCACCTCCTCCTGCTGGAACAGCTCGTCGTAGATCGGAAGGACCGCGCCGCCCGGATAGCCGAATATGTGCTTCACGCCGTTGTCGATCAGCGCCTGCACCACCATTTCGGCGCCCGTCATCTCGCGCCGGCCGCTCTCGTTCTTTCCGCTGCTCATCGGTCTGTCCCGTTCTGTCCGCGCCGCCCCGGCGCCGTGTTCGTGTAGTCGCGTTCTGGCCAATAAAAAAGGCTCCCGAGGGAGCCTGTCGTGCGCGCATGGGGTGCTGTCGCCCGGCGGTCACACCGCCTTGCCCATGCGCCATCCTACGAGAATGATCGTCGTCGTCATGGGCGCGGACATTAAGGGCATTGCGCAGGCCCTGTCAATCGGCCCGGCGCCATGCTTTTTCAGCCTCAGCAGGACGGCCCGAGGTCGCGCGAGCCCGGCATGTAGGCGACCGCGAAGTTGGGCCGCGCCCGGATGCGGTCGTACCAGTCGCCGACGCGCGGCAGGTCGGCCCACATCTTCGCCAGCCCCAGGTCCTCCATCCGCACGATGGTCGGCGTGATCGAGACGTCGGCCAGCGAGTAGTCCGCGCCGTTGAGCCACGGCCCCTCGGCCAGCGAGCGGTCCATCCGCTCCAGCGACTGGCGCAGCCGGTCGAGCGCGTCGGCCACCTCCTTCTGCGGGAAGCCGCCGCGGCCCATGCGCTGGTAGAAATGCTTCCTCAGCGGCAGCCGCTCCGTATAGGCGATGAACGCCTCCTCGCTCATCTGCGACCAGATCGGCACGAAATAGGCGTTGAACGAGGGCACCCGGATCGAGGGCGTCGGCACCTCGTCGATATATTGCCGCCACGCCCGCATGCGCGCCCGCGCCTTGGCGTCGGCCGGCCGCACCGGCGTGTCGGGGAAGACCTCGTCCAGATATTCGTTGATCACCGAGCTGTCGACGATCGGGTCGCCGTCATGGACCAGCGTCGGCACCACGCCGTTCGGGTTGAGCTTCATGTATTCGGCCGTCAGGTGCTGGCCGTCCGCGAAGGTGACCAGCCGCGACGTCCACGCCAGCCCCTTCTCGGCGAGCACGAGCCGCACCTTCTGGCTGCAGGTCGAAATGGGCGAGTGGTAGAGTTCGAGCACGACATCCTCCCGGGGCGAGACGCGCCGAGCTAAGCAGCCGGCCTGCCGCGGCGGAAATGAAATGTGCTTATCGCGGCCATGCCGAACCGGTATGGTCCGCGCATGGATCTGCGGCTCCTCGAACAGTTCGTCCGGGTCTGCGAGGCGGGCAGCCTGACCCGCGCCGCGGAGAAGCTGGCCTGCACCCAGCCGGCGCTGACGCGCCAGATGCTGCGGCTGGAGCGGCAGTTGAACACGCAGCTTCTCGTCCGCAGCTCGCGCGGCGTCGAGACCACGCAGGCCGGCGCGCGGCTGCTGGAGCACGCCCGGCCGCTGCTCGACCATGTCGGCCGCGTGCAGGCCGAGCTCGACCGCATGAAGCGCGAGCCGGCCGGCGAGGTCTCCGTCTGCCTGCCCACCTCCTTCCACGACGTCGTCACGCTGCCGCTCATCTCCGAGGTGCGCCGCGCCCTGCCGCTGGTCAGGCTGCGCGTGCTGGAGGCGATGGACGCCGAGTTGCGCGAGGCGATCGCCGCCGGTGTCGACATCGGCGTCGTCATGCACGATCCCGAGCGCGCGATCGAAGGTGCGGCGCCGATCCCGCTCGGCGAGGACGCGCTGGTGCTCTACGGCCGCCCCGGCGCCTTCCCGCCCGGCGCCAGCATCGGCTTCGGGCAGCTCCGCGGCCTGCCGCTCATCCTGCCCTCGGGGCGCAACCACCTGCGCGAGAAGCTGGCGCGGCTGGCCGGCCGCCACGGCGTCGCGCTCGACATCGTCATGGAGGTCGACACCGCCGGCCTCATCACCGACCTCGCCCGCCGCGGCGAGGGCTTTTCGGTGACGCCGCGCATGGCGCTGAAGCCGCCCGGCGAGGACGGGCTGGAGCAGTGGCCGATCGCCGGCGCCGGCGTCGCCTGGGCCGCCTATGTCCGCGACACGCGGCGCCGGTCGCCCGCCGTCGCCGCCGTCACCGAGCGTCTCACGAATTTGTGCCGCGCCCGCCTCGCCGCGCCGCCGGCCTCTATCCGCGCCGCCGCCGTCGCCTCCCCGCCCTGATCTCGGCGATGCGCTCGGCGTCGGCCTCGCTGAGGTGCCGGCCGCGTTCGAGGATCTCCAGCGTGTATTCCTCGTAGGTCAGGCCGATGCGCCGCGCCCGCTCCATCCGCATCAGCGCGATCTCCGGCGGGATCGACTTCCACGCCGCCCGCCACGCCCGCCGCCAGGCGAGGAACAGATGCGGGTCGCCCTTGCCCCAGGGCGGACCCTTGTAATCGTCGAGCGGCGGCCCGCCATTGTCGCCGATGCGCGCCCTGGCCATGCCGCTCAGCCCCGCCGCGATACCAGCGCCACGAGATAGACCGCCGGCTCCGGCCCCGGCGCATAGTAGCGCCGGGCCGCGGGGGCCGCGCCCATGCGGTAGCAGTCGCCCGCCAGCATGTCGTGGGTCGTATCGCCGTCGGTGAACTTCAGCCGGCCCGACAGCACCCAGATCATCTCGTCGGAGCGGCCGTAGACGCTGGCCGGGAAGTTCACCGCCTCGCCCGGCGGCAGCCGCACGTGGATCAGCTCCAGCCCTTCCGGCGAGGCCGGCGAGATGTGCCGGCGCACATAGCCGGTGGCCGGGTCGGTCCAGCGCCGCTGGTCCTCCGCCCGCAAGAGCTGCCCGCCGGCCGACATCTCGGCCAGCGCGATCAGCGACGACAGCGTCATGCCGAACGCCGCCGCGATCCGCACCAGCAACTCCGCCGTCGGGCTCGCCTCGTCGCGCTCGATCTTGGAGAGCATCGCCTTCGACACGCCGGAGTGCTCGGCGAGCTCGGCCAGCGACCAGCCGCGGCTCGCCCGCTCCGTCCGCACCCGCTCGCCGATCCTCAGCGGACTATCCATCATATGTGACATGCGACCACTATAGTGGATATTGGTGGCCGCGCAACAGCCATCCGGGACCGGCTTAACCCTCCCTCAACCATCCCGTCACACCCCACCTTAACCCTATGGGGCCATGGTGCGTTTGTCAGGGATGCGAGGGCCACGGATGTATATCGAACGCGGAGCCGTCCAGCCGGAGGCGACCGACCAGGAACGACGCGACGGCCAGCAGCCGGCGGCGCGCATCCTCGGCCGCGTCGTGCAGTGCGACGGCGCCCGCGCGACGATCGCCGCCTATGTCGACCGCGACGAGGGCGCCGCCGGGGCGCTGTGGACCGTCGGCCGCATGATCTCGATCAACCTGACCGAGACCCGCACCGTCGGCCTCGTCTACGCCGTCAACCGCCCCGGCCACGACTGGAGCGCGGACGACCAGATCGCCATCGAGGTCAGCGTCGAGCTGATCGGCGAGGTGCGCGACGTCGGCGGCCGCCCGGTCTTCGACCGCGGCATCACCATCTACCCGCATATCGGCGCGGTCGCCCACCGCATCCGCTCGCGCGACCTGGAGGCCGTCTACGACCTCGGCGGCCGCAACTCGGTGCGCATCGGCAACCTGTCGCAGGACGAGGGCATCGCCGCCTGCATCGCCATCGACGACACGCTGAACCGCCACTTCGCCGTGGTCGGCACTACCGGCGTCGGCAAGTCGACCGCCGTCTCGCTCATCCTGCGCAAGGCGGTGGCCGCGCGGCCGGACCTGCGCGTGCTGATCCTCGACCCGCACAACGAGTTCGCCTCGACCTTCGGCGACAAGGCGGTGCGCATCGACCCGCGCACGCTCGACCTGCCCTTCTGGCTGTTCAGGCTGGAGGAACTGGCGGAAGTGCTGTTCCGCGGCCGCGAATCGGTCGCCGAGGAGGTCGAGCTGCTGCGCGACCTGATCCCGCAGGCCAAGCAGATCTTCCGCGGCGGCCCGACCGTGCAGCTTCGCCGCCCGAGCGAGGGCGGTCTGACGGCCGACACGCCGGTGCCCTACCGCATGACCGACCTCCTGCGGCTGATCGACGACCGCATGGGCCAGCTCGAGACCAAGAACGAGCGCCCCTACTACCGCGCGCTGCGCATCCGCATCGACGCCGCCCTCAACGACCCGCGCTACCGCTTCATGTTCAACTCGCGGCTGTTCGAGGACACGCTGCACCACACGATCGGCAAGATCTTCCGCGTGCCCCACGAGGGCAAGCCGATCACCTGCCTCGAAATGGCCGGCATGCCGGGCGAGGTCGTCAATTCGGTCTGCTCGGTGCTCGCCCGCATCGCCTTCGACCTCGCCATGTGGAGCTCCGGCAAGCTCAAGCTGCTGGTGCTCTGCGAGGAGGCCCACCGCTACATGCCGTCGGACGCCCGCCTCGGCTTCGCGCCGACCCGCCACGCGCTGTCGCGCATCGCCAAGGAGGGCCGCAAGTACGGCTGCTACCTCGGCGTCGTCACCCAGCGCCCGGGCGAGCTCGACCCGACCATCCTGTCGCAGTGCTCCACCGTCTTCGCCATGCGGCTCGCCAACGAGCGCGACCAGGACATCATCCGCTCGGCCATCGCTGATTCGTCGGCCTCCACCCTCTCCTTCCTCTCCTCGATGGGCCAGCGCGAGGCGATCGCCTTCGGAGAGGGCGTGGCGACCACCATGCGCATGAAGTTCGAGCGGCTGGAGCAGCGCCAGATTCCCGGCTCGGCCGAGAAGGCGGGGCTCGCCCGCTACGAGGCCGCGCAGGACGGCGACGTCGACCTCGTCGAGATCGTCCACCGGATGAGCAACGTGCCGCGCCAGGCCCAGCTTCCCGAGGACAACTCCGCCTTCACCGACCCGCGCGTCTTCGGCGGCGACAGCATCCTGAAGAAGCCGCTCTCGCCCGAGCAGTTCGCCGAGCCCGACCAGCGCCCCCTCTACGGCCGCCGCGCCTACGACAGCCCCTTCCCGCCGCGCCGCTGAGGCCGCGCGGCGTCCGATCCCCTGTTATCCTCCCGCCGGACTGCCTAAACTCCGCCGACTCGCGAACGGGGCGGTGATTGGAACCTCGACATGACGGCGATCGGCTGCGGCAGGAGCCCGTAGCGCCCGTGGCTGACGCGCCCGCGCCGCCGGCATCGCGTCCGCGCGCGGTCGCGGCATGGGCAATCGCCTTCGGCCTCGCCGTCGCGGCGGCCATTACCGTCACCGCCGGCCTGCGCGGCCGCAACTGGTCGCTGTGGAGCCATGGCGGCCTGTCCACCGTCTCCGCGCTGATCGTGGCCGCCGTGGCCGGCTTCTGGCTCGCCGGCGCGCTGCGGCTGGCGCGCATCGTGCGCCGCCCGCGTGACCCGATCGGCCGCGCCGCCGCCCTGCTCGCCGCCTTCGGCGCCGGGCCGCTGCTGCTTGCTCTGTTCTTCTATCCCGTCGCCGTCGCGCTCGGCTTCGACGATTGGCAGGAGGCCGCCACCGCGACCGCCGCCGCACTCGTCGCGCTCGCGCCCTTCGTGCTGGCGCGTGCCGCCCTCGTCCGCATCGCCGAGGAGCTGCTTCTGTCGCTGTTCGTCTGGCTGGGCCTGCTGATGCTGCCGGCGCTGACCGGCGACGCGCTCGGCCAGCAGGCGGCCCGCCTCGTCATCGCGCTCCTGCGCCGCGTCGGCCTGCTGCCGTAGCAGCCCCTAAGCGCAGACGCGGTTACGGCCCTGCCGCTTGGCCTGATAGAGCTGCTTGTCGGCGCGGCGGTAAAAGTCCTCGCCGGTCTCCTTGCCGTCCCAGACGGCAAGCCCGATGCTGGTCGTCACCCTGAGCCGGACGTTGCCGGCCACCACCACCAGCGCGGCGACCGCCTTGCGGATGCGCTCCGCCAGCTTGAAGAGCTGCTCCTCGGTCATGTTCGGCGCCACCACGGCGAACTCCTCGCCGCCCAGCCGCGCCACCACGTCGTGGTAGCGCGTCATGTCGCGCAGGCAGCCGGCCACCGCCCGCAGCACCTCGTCGCCGACGTCGTGGCCGTGCGTGTCGTTGACCTGCTTGAAATGGTCGAGGTCGAGGATCATCAGCCCGATCGGCTTCTCGATGCGGCGGAACTCCATCAGGTATTCGCGCAGCGCGTCGTCGAAGTAGCGCCGGTTCTGCATGCCGGTCAGGCCGTCGGTCAGCGCCGCCTGCGCCAGCGTCTCGGAGCGCGCCGACAGCGTCTCCGTCATCTCGCGCAGCTTGTATTCCTCGCGCGCCTGCGTGCGGATCAGCGGGTAGATCAGGAAGATGCCGAAGAAGATCGCGGTGGCCAGCAGCACGCCGGTGCCGAACAGCAGCGTGGTGACGTCGGCGATGTCCTTGACCCTGTCGGCCGCGTCCATGCCCCGGGGGACGGCATAAAGGATGCCGTAGGCGTAGAGGATCAGCACCCCCGCCCCGAAAATCAGCGCCATGAAGACGAAGAACGCCGATTCTGATTTGTGGAAGCGCATGCTCCCCCCGATAAGGACCCGCTTCCTTATGCCACCGGCGGCCTTACGCGAGGTTAATTCGATGCCTTCCAATCGAAATTTACGCAACGGCAGGCGCGTGCCCAAACCCTGTCAAATCAGTGGCTTCCACGATTCCGGGCGGTCGAGGCGGAGCCATTGCGGGGCAAGCTGCGTCCTGAACCAGGTCGACTGCCGCTTGGCGTATCGGCGCGTCGCCGCGCAGGCGCGCTCGGCGGCTTCCGCGAGGCTCGTCCGGCCCTCGATCGCCTCGCGCAGCTCCGCCACGCCGATCGCCTTCATCGCCGGCATCGCGTCGGGCAGGCCGAGCGCCAGCAGCGCCTTCACCTCGTCCACCGCGCCCTCGCGCAGCATCGCCTCGAAGCGCCGGGCGATGCGCGCGCCGAGCTCCGCGCGGTCCGGCTCCACCACCGCCATCGCCGCCGAGCCGGCGTCGACCAGCGGCGTCTCCCGCGCGCCCTGCCAGTCGAGGATCGACCGGCCGGACGCCTCCAGCACCTCCAGCGCCCGCACGATGCGCTGCCCGTCGCCCGGCCGGACCCGCTCTGCGGCGGCGGCATCCCGCGCGGCCAGCACCTCGTGCAGCGCCGGCGCCCCTTCCGCCTCCAGCCGCGCCCGCCACGCCGCGCGCACCGGCGCCGGGATGTCGGGCATGCGCGACAGCCCTTCCGTCAGCGCCTTGAAGTAGAGCCCCGTGCCGCCGACGAAGATCGGCCGCCGCTCGGCAAACGCACCCTCCCCGATCAGTCCCGCCACGTCGCGCAGCCAGCGGCCGGTCGAATAAGCCTCGGCCGGGTGCACGTGCCCGTAGAGAAGATGCGGCGCGGCCGCCAGCTCCGCCGCGCCCGGCCGCGCCGTCAGCCGGTCGAGCACCGAATAGACCTGCATGGAATCGGCGTTGACGATGACGCCGCCCGTCTCGCGCGCCAGCCGCAGCGCCAGCGCCGACTTGCCGCCCGCTGTCGGCCCCGCTATCAGGATCGCGCCCCTGAGAGCCCTTCCCGCCAACGCGATCCCGTCCATGCCGCTCGTCGCCACGCTCGTCTCGAACCCCACCGCCTGCGCGCTCCCCGCGCCGCTTGCCCATAGAGTGCGCGACGCACTCGGCGCAAGCGCGTTGGACTGGCTGGCCGACGACGTCGCCTGCGACCTCGCCTTGCCCGCCGGCCTCGGCGAGGCGGAAGCGGCGGGCGCGATCGCCGCTGCGCTCGACGGCGCGCCGGTCGACTTCGCCGTGCAGGAGGCCGCCGGCCGCCGCAAGGGCCTGCTCATCGCCGACATGGATTCCACCATGATCGACCAGGAGTGCATCGACGAGCTGGCCGACGAGGTCGGCATCAAGGCCGAGGTCTCGGCCATCACGGCGATGGCGATGAACAACGAGATCGCCTTCGAGCCGGCGCTGCGCCAGCGCGTCGCGCTGCTCGCCGGCCTCGACGAATCCGTCATCGAGCGGCTGGTGCGCGACCGCATCACGCTCGCCGCCGGCGCGCGCGAGCTGGTCGCGACCATGAACCGCGACGGCGCCTATACCGCGCTCGTCTCCGGCGGCTTCGACGCCTTCACGTCTCGCATCGCGGCCAAGCTCGGTTTCCGCGAGCACCGCGCCAACCGGCTGCTGATGGAGCGCGGCCGGCTGACCGGCAGGGTCGCCGAGCCGATCCTCGGCCGCGAGGCCAAGGCCGCCGCCATCCGCGAGATCACCGCCCGCCTCGGCATCGGGCTCGACGCCGCGCTCGCCGTCGGCGACGGCGCCAACGACCTCGACATGCTGGCGCTCGCCGGCGCCGGCGTAGCGCTGCACGCCAAGCCGGCGGTCGCCGCGCAGGCGCGGATCCGCATCGACCACGGCGACCTGACCGCCCTGCTCTACCTGCAGGGCTACCGCCGCGCCGAGTTCGCCGCATGACGCCGCTGACGACGCCCCGGCTGGTCATCCGCAACTGGCAGCCGCGCGACGCCGGCCTCTTCCATCAGATCAACTCCGACGACCGCGTGATGGAGTTCTTCCCGTTCCGCCGCGACCGCGCGCAGGCAGACGCCTTCCTCGACGTGCTGCGCGCCCGCATCGACGAGAAGGGCTTCGGCTTCACCGCGCTGGAGCTGCGCGAGACCGGCGAATGCATCGGCTTCTGCGGCCTGCATGCCGACAGCGTCGTGCCGTCGCTGCCGGCCGGCACGGTCGAGATCGGCTGGCGGCTGGCGCCGCAATTCTGGGGCAAGGGCTACGTGACGGAAGCCGCCGAGCGCCTGCTCGAGCACGGTTTTCGCGAGATGGGCCTCGACGAGATCGTGTCCTTCGCGGTGTGGAACAACCGCCGCTCGACCGCCGTCATGGAGCGGCTCGGCATGCGCCGCGATCCCGCCGGCGACTTCGACCATCCGAAGGTGCCGGACACCCATCCGCACCTGAAGCGCCACGTCCTCTACCGGCTGGCGCGCGCGGACTGGGAGGCGCAGCGGCGCGCCTGACCCCCGGCGTGCGCCTCAGTTGATGCGCACCGTCTCGTAATAGAGCTCGCCGTTCTTCGACGACAGCATCAGCAGCGCGTTGCGCCGCCCCTGCCCCTTGAGCGCGGTGACGCGGTCGGTCACCTGCTGCGGCGTCGAGACGGCCTCCTGCGCCACCTCGGCGATCACGTCGCCGGGCTGGATGCCCTTCTCGGCCGCGGCCGAATCGGGATCGACCTCGGTGACGACGACGCCGTTCACCTTGCCGTCGATCTCGTATTTCTGGCGCAGTTCGTCGTTGATCTCGGCCAGCTTCATGCCGAGCACCGTCGGCCCCGCCACCGGCGCCTGATCGCCGGGCGCGGCGTCCGGGTTCTGCTCGTCCTCGGGCGCGGCCGCCTCCTCGTCGTCCTGCAGCCGCCCGATCTTCACCCGGACGGTCTCTTCCTTGCCCTTGCGGACGATGACGACGTCGACCTCCTTGCCGACCTCGGCGTCGGCCACGATGCGCGGCAGGTCGCGCATCTCGCGGATGTCGCGCCCGTCGAACTTCAGCACCACGTCGCCCGGCTGGATCTGGCCGTTGTCGACCGGCCCGTTCTTGATGATGCCGGCGATCAGCGCGCCGCGCGCCGCCTTGAGCCCGAGACTTTCGGCGACGTCGTCGGTCACCGGCTGGATGCGCACGCCGAGCCAGCCGCGCCGCGTCTCGCCGAACTCGCGGAGCTGCTTGATGACGTTGAGCGCGAGGTCGGAGGGGATGGCGAAGCCGATGCCTATCGAGCCGCCGGACGGCGAGATGATCGCCGTGTTGATGCCGATCACCTGGCCTTCCATGTCGAACAGCGGCCCGCCGGAATTGCCGCGGTTGATGGCCGCGTCCGTCTGGATGTAGTCGTCATAGGGGCCGGAATTGATGTCGCGGTCGCGCGCCGAGACGATGCCGACCGTCACCGTGCCGCCCAGCCCGAACGGGTTGCCGATCGCCATCACCCAGTCGCCGATGCGGATCCTGTCGGAATCGCCGAACTTCACCTCGGTCAGCTTGCGGCTGCCCGGATCGACCTTCAGCACCGCGAGGTCCATCTTGGTGTCGTGGCCGACCAGCTCCGCCTTCAGCTTCGCGCCGTCGGAGAAATTCACCTCGATCTCGTCGGAATCGGCGATGACGTGGTTGTTGGTGATGATGATGCCCTCGGCCGCGTCGATGACGAAGCCCGAGCCGAGCGACTGCATGCGCCGCCCGACGCCGCCGCCGTCGGGGCCCTGGCGGTTGTGGAAGAACTCGTCGAAGAAGTCCTGGAAGGGCGAGCCCTCGGGCAGGTCGGGCATCTGCGCGCCCGAATCGCCGCCCTTCACCTTCTGGCTCGTGGCGATGTTGACCACGGCCCCGAGCAGGCCCTCGGCGAGGTCGGCGACGGAGGCCGGGCCGTGCTGCATGGCCGGCGGGATCGTCACGGTCGGCGCCTGCTGCTGCGGGGCCGCACCCGGCTGCTGCGCGCCCGCCGGCAGCGTCAGCGCCGCCATGCCGGCCAGTGCCAGCACCAGCTTGCTCGCGCGCGTGGACAGGTATCGGTTCGACATCGAGAGGCTCCCGGGATCCGCCGGCGAAGGGCCGCGGCGGATTGCCCGATATGATCGCATGAAATGCGGCTTGTTTGCGACAGCAAAGACGCCGCCCGCCTTCACGAAAGGTGGCGCGCGCCGGCGCCGGAAGCCGTCAGCTCCTGACGAGCCAGACGAGGCCCACGCCGGCCGCCACCGCCACCAGCCCGCCGACGCGCAGCGCGCCCTCGGGCAGGGTGACGACCTCCGCGGCCAGCCGCCGGGCCAGCCCCGGCATGCCGCCGTAGAGGACGCCCTCGAGCACCAGAACGAGCCCGAGGGCGGCGATCAGGTCGGACACGTGCCGCTTACCGGCTCTCGCCCGCCGCCGCGCCCGACGCCGCGGCACCGCCCGGGGCCGGCGCTGCGGCGCCCGGCCCCAGCGGTCCCTGCTGCGCCGCGCCGAGGGCGCCGCCCACTTCCTTCGCGCCGAAATAGCGGAAGAACTCGGAGCCCGGCGACAGCACCATCGAGGTGCCGGTGCCGCTCAGCGACTTCTCGTAGGCCGTCATCGACCTGTAGAAGTCGAAGAACTCCGGATCGCGCGAATAGGCGTCGGCGAAGATGGCGTTGCGCTCGGCGTCGCCCTCGCCGCGCAGGATCTCCGATTCGCGCTGCGCGTCGGCGACGATCTCGACCACCTCGCGGTCGGCGCGCGCGCGGATGCGCTGCGCCGCCTCGCGGCCGCGCGCCCTCAGCCTCTCGGCCTCGGCCAGTCGCTCGGCCTTCATGCGGTCGTAGGTCTGCTGCGAGACCTCCTGCGTCAGGTCGGTGCGGCGGATGCGCACGTCGACGATCTCGAGGCCCAGCGAGTTGGCGTCGGGCCGCAACTGCTCGGCCACTTCGCGCATCATCGAGCCGCGCTCCTCCGACAGAGCCGCCTCGAAGCCGCGCAGGCCGTAGACGCGGCGCAGGGCCGCGTCCATGCGGGTGCGCAGGCGCTGCTCGGCCAGCGGCACGCTGCCCGACACCGCGAGACGGAATACCCGCGGGTTGGAGATGCGGTAGGCGACGAAGGCGTCCACCTCGTAGAACTTGCCGCCCGAGACCTGCACGCGCAGGTCGTCGAGGTCGAACCGCATGATGCGGTTCTCGATGATCTGGACGTTGTCGGCCTCGAGGAAGGGGAACGGCGCCTTGAAGTAGATGCCCGGCTCGCTCTTGACGTCGACGATCTCGCCGAAGCGCAGCACGATCGCCTGCTGGCGCGCGTTGACGACGAAGATCGACGACCAGCCGAGGAAGAGCAGGATGGCGACGACGATGGCGATCAGGGGAAGACGGCTCGACATCACTTGTTCCCCCCCTGCGCCGGCGCCGGCTGCGCCCGGCCCTGGAGCTCGGACAGCGGCAGGTAGGGCACCACGCCCGGCCCGCCCTCCTGGTCGACGATCACCTTGTTCGACTTCTGCAGCACGTCCTCCATCGTCTCCAGATAGATGCGCCGGCGCGTCACCTCGGGCGCCTTGGCGTATTCGTCATAGACGGAGATGAAGCGCTTGGCCTCGCCCTGCGCCTCCAGCACGACCCGGTTCTTGTAGGCGGCCGCCTCCTCGCGCACCTGCGCGGCCTGGCCGCGCGCCTGGCCGAGCTTCTGGTTGGAGTACTGGTTGGATTCCTCGACGAAGCGGTCCTCGTCCTGCTCGGCCCGCTGCACCTCGTCGAACGCGTCGGCCACCTCGCGCGGCGGCGCGGCGTCCTCGATCGAGATCGCGTTGACGCGCAGGCCCGCGCCGTACTGGTCGAGCGTCGACTGCACGGTTCCGCGCACGTCCTCGGCGATGCCCTGCCGGTCGTCGCGGAAGATGTCCTGCGCCGGTCGCCGGCCGACCACCTCGCGCATCGCGCTCTCGGCCACCTGCTGCACCATCTCGTCGGGATTGGCCACCTTGAACAGGTAGGCCTTGGGATCGTTGACCTCGTAGGCGACCGAGAATCGCACGTCGACGATGTTCTGGTCGCCCGACAGCATCAGGCCCTCGGGCCGGGTGCCGCGCGCGGCGCCGATGTTGATCAGCTTCTCGGCCACGCTGGCGCGCTCGACCGTCTCGATCGGCCACCAGTGGAAGTGCAGGCCGGGCTCCGAGATCTCCGTCTTCGGCTGGCCGAAGCGCAGCTCGACGGCGAGTTCGTCCGGCTGCACCGTGTAGATCGCCTTGAACAGCCACAGCGCGGCCAACACCAGCACGACCAGCACGATCATCGCCGGGCTCACCCCGCCGCCGCCCGGCAGCGCGCGCCGCAGCCGGTCCTGGCCGCGGCGGATGATCTCCTCGAGGTCCGGCGGGGTGCCCTGCGGGCCGCGCGAGCCGCCCGGCCGCTGGCCCCATGGGCCTCCGCCGCCGCCACCATTGTTGCCGTTGCCGCCGCCGCCCCACGGGCCGCCGCCGCCGGTCTGATTGCTCCAGGGCATCTGTTTCCTCTCTGAACAGGACCGAGTGTCGCCGTGGAACCGGTTGGCCCGTGCCGGCATTTCAGGTTCTTATAGGTATGCCGCCGCCGGCTTTCAACGAGCCGGCAGGCTCTCTTGCCGCGTCATTTGCGCTTCCGGCTCAGCTTTTTGCCGCAGCCGGCCCTTTCGACCGCTCGTAGAGCACGAAACGGGTCGGATATTCGTCCCGTTCGCCGGCCGGCACCCGCTCCTCCGCGACAGCATGCCAGACAGCCGGATCAATCGCCGGAAAGCGCGTGTCGCCGTCGACGCGGGCCTCGACATGCGTCACCGCCAGCCGGTCGGCGCGGCCAATCGCCTGGCCGTAGACCTCGCCGCCGCCGATCACGCAGATGTCCTCGCCGCCCGGCGCGGCGGCCGCGATCTCGAGCGCCGCCTCCAGCGAGTGCGCCACCTGCGCGCCCTCCGCCTGCCAGCTGCGGTCGCGCGTCACCACGATGTTGGTGCGCCCCGGCAGCGGCCCGGGCTTCGGAAAGCTCTCCCAGGTCTTGCGGCCCATCACGATCGGGTGGCCGGTCGTCAGCGCCTTGAAGCGCTTCATGTCGGTCGACAGCCGCCACGGCAGCCCGCCCTCGCGGCCGATCACGCCGTCCTCGGCTATGGCGACGACCAGCGTGACCGTCACTTGCCCGAACCGCCGAGCTTGGCCGGCGCCGAATCGATCGCCTCGGTCGGCTTGAGGATCAGGATGTCGAGGTCGCGCTCGGGGTAAAAATCCTCGGCCGTCATCTCGAACGTCGTCGGCCCGACCTTCTTCACGCCCGTGCCGCAGAAGCTGACGAGGTTCTTCGGCGAGCCCTTGTCGATGGTCAGCCTGAACTTGCCGATGTTGCTCGCCCAGTTGCCGCCCGTCTTGAGGATGTAGGATATCCACGTCTCGTAGTAGGGCGCATAGCGGTCCGGGGACTTGGCCGCCGCCGCCTCCACCGCGCGGGTGAAGGAGGCGTCCACGCAGTATTTCGTCTTGTAGAGCTCGTAGGTCTCGCCGCGCGCCTTGCCGTCCTCGAGGAAGGTGGTGGCGACGGTGGCGCCGACGCTCGGCTTGTAGCGGTGGGTGACGTGGATCTGCCGGCCGGCCGGGAAGCTCATCCGCCACCAGTAGGTCGACTTCAGCCGCCAGACCGGCGTCCACACCTTCTTCCAGCCCGAGCCGTCGTCATATTCCTCCGGGTAGAGGATGCCGCGCGCCACCCAGTCGTCGCGGGTCGCCTGCGGCAGCTTCGCGATCGCATCCGCCACCGGCTCGCCATAGGGAAACAGCGGCACGCCGTTCGCCCTGAGCAGGTCGGTGACGTCCAGCTCGGCCGAGAAGGCGCGCTGCTCCAGCTTCGGCGCCACCGCCTTCCCTTCGGTTTCAACCGAGAAGTCGAGGAAATTGTCCTTCGTGTCGTCGGGGATCGCCGCCATGTCGTCGATATGGCCGGTGATGTCGGGCATCGGGAAGGCGACGACCGAATCGACGTCATCCTTGCCGGTGTTGGTGAAGGCATAGGCGACGCGGATCTCGTCGGCCGAGATGAACAGGTCCTCGCTGTCCATGCTGACGGCGTCGGAGCGCACGAAGACCAGCCCGCCGGTGCCGAGCTGCGCCATCGTGTCGTTCGCCAGCGCCGGCGTGGCCGCCAGCCCGAGCGCGGCGCCGAATGCGATCTCACGCAGCATGATTCCTCCCGCCGAAAGAGACGCGGCGACGCTAGCCGCGCGGCCGCGTGCTGTCGAGCCGCCGCCTAGACGGCGACGTCCGCGTGGATCGCCGCATGCGGCGCGTAGCCGGTCACCTCGAAATCGCCGATCCGGTAGCCGTCGATGCCGTCGGGTTTGCGAACGAGCCGCATCGTCGGCCACGGCCGCGGCTCGCGCGAGAGCTGCTCGCGCGCCTGGTCGAGATGGTTCAGGTAGAGATGCACGTCGCCGCCCATCCAGACGAGGTCGCCGAGTTCCAGCCCCGCCTGCTGCGCCAGCATCATCTGCAGCGCCGCCGCGCCGACGAAGTTGAACGGCGCGCCGAGCAGGATGTCCACCGAGCGCTGGAACATCAGGCACGACAGCCGCCCGTCGGCGACGTGGAACTGGTAGACCATGTGGCAGGGCGGCAGCGCCATCTCGCCCACCTCGGCGACGTTCCAGGCGTGGAACAGGATGCGCCGGCTCGCCGGGTTGTGCCGCAGCGCCTCGATGACGGCCGCGATCTGGTCGTGCTCGCGGCCGTCCGGCCCCAGCCAGCGCCGCCACTGCTTGCCGTAGACAGGGCCGAGCTCACCCCATTTCCGCGCGAACGCGTCGTCCTCGACCACGCGCTGCTCGAACGCCTCCTGGCTGATCTGTTCGCCGGTCGCCTTGCGGTACTTGTCGAGCGGCCAGTCGGTCCAGATGCGCACGTTCTCCTTCAGCAGCGGCTGGATGTTGGTGCCGCCGGTGAGGAACCACAGCATCTCCTTCACCGCCGTCTTCCAGTAGACGCGCTTGGTGGTCAGGATCGGCACGGCGCGATCGCGCAGCGAGAACCGCGCCATCGCCCCGAACAGCGACAGCGTGCCGACGCCGGTGCGGTCGACGCGCCGGTCGCCGCCGTCGATGATGTCCTGCATCAGGTCGAGATATTGCTGCTCGGGGTGTCGCATGGGCCGTTGGCGATTCGAGTGTCTTGCTACAGTAGCAGCGGCAGTCGGCAATCGGCAGTAGGCAGTCGGGAAACAAAGGCATCTTTCCTACTGCCCTACTGCCCTACTGCCCTACTGCCCTATTCCCCTAATCCGACTGCCGACTGCCGACTGCCGATTGCCGACTGCCGCCCGCCCCCTTCACATCCCCTCCCCGTCCCCCTATATTCCCCGTGCCGGCCTCGTGTCGGCTATGGCGATAAACGGCCGATGTAATAAGCCATTCGGACCCGGGGGCGGTACCCGGCGCCTCCACCATGAACCGCCGCGCCCAGTCTTGGATTTCGGGGCGGTTTTTGATGGGGGCGAAATAGGATCGACGAGGGTGTAAAGATCGGACTTTTGCCCGGCATGGTAGCCACCGTTATCGGGCCAAACTTATAGTTGCCAACGACAACTATGCTGAGGCGCGTCTCGCTGCTTAATGCGGCGCGATAGTCTCGAACAAAGCCCTGTGGGTTAGCACCTTCAGGCGGGGTCCGGAGGCACCTGGCAACAGAAGCCTCCACTTCCCCCCTACTCCCTACTCCCTACTCCCTACTCCCTACTCCCTACTCCCTACTCCCTACTCCCTACTCCCTACTCCCTACTCCCTACTCCCTACTCCCTACTCCCTACTCCCTCATCCCATGTCCAACCCCCGCCGTTCCGCCA
>JAFKJY010000040.1:133183-150104 GCA_017305835.1 Hyphomicrobiales bacterium | reverse complement strand
CGAAGGTCGCGGCCAGCCCCTGGATCGCGTAGCCGCCGGCCTTGCCGCGCCATTCGCCCGAGGCGAGATAGCTCTCGAGCTCCTCGCGCGACAGCCGCTTGAAGCGCACGCGCGTCTCGACCAGCTTCTGGCGCAGCTTGCCCGACGGCGTGATCAGGCAGACGCCGGTGTGCACCTTGTGCGAGCGGCCGGAGAGCAGCCGCAGGCAGTTGGCCGCCTCGTCCACCATCTCGGCCTTGGGCAGGATGCGCCGGCCGACCGAGACCACCGTGTCGGCGGCGAGCACGAAGGCGTCGCCCTCGTCGGGGTCCTTGAGATAGATCGCGCGGCCGCGCTCGGCCTTCTCGCGCGACAGCCGCTTGGCGAGCGAGGCCGGATGCTCGGCCCGCTTCGGCGTCTCGTCGATCTCGCTGGGGACCAACCGGTCCGGCTCGATGCCGGCCTGCTGCAGCAGTTCGATCCGTCGCGGCGAGCCGGAAGCGAGAACGAGTTTCTGGAATACGCTCATCTTGCTCGGGGCCTTGCCACCGGACTCGATTCCTCAGGTCCGTGTCACTTGAAACGGTAGGTGATGCGGCCCTTGGTGAGGTCGTAGGGCGTCATTTCCACGAGCACCTTGTCGCCGGTGAGCACCCTGATGCGGTTCTTGCGCATCCGGCCCGCGGTGTGGGCGATGATCTCGTGCTCGTTTTCCAGCTTGACCCGGAACATGGCGTTCGGCAGCAGCTCCGTCACCACGCCTGGAAACTCCAGTACTTCTTCCTTCGGCATATTCACCTTCGGCTTGGGATAAGGTCCGGCGCCCGGCCGGAAACCGCGCGGAACCTATATGATAATGTGGCGCTTGTGAACATTGTTGTTCAGCCCGCGTTTGCGCCAAAACGCTGGCGGATGCGCTGGTCCAGCCGGTCGCGCAGGTCGCGATAGGCCGACAGGATCTGCTCGCGCGTGCCGGCGATGCCGGTCGGATCGGGCATCGGCCAGTATTCGACGTCGACCGCCAGCGAGCGCGTCAGCTCCAGCGCGGCATGGTGCGCCTGCGGGGATAGCGTCACGATCAGGTCGAAATAGGCGTCCTCCAGCTCGTCGAACTGGTGCGGCTCGCGGTCGCCGAGGCTCATGCCTGCCTCCGCCAGCACGGCGTCCACGAACGGGTCGCGCTCGCCGCGCCGCACGCCGGCCGACGCGACGAACACCGAACGCGGCAGCACCCTGCGCGCAAGCTGCTCGGCCATCGGCGAGCGCACCGAGTTCATGCCGCACAGGAACAGCACGGAGCGCGGCGCGCCGCCGCCTGCCTCCGTCCCGGAGATCGGCGCCTCATCGACCAAGGGCCCGCTCCGCTCCGTCATGGCCCCCCGCCAAGATCACCCCCGCCAGTGCAGCACGCAGACCAGCGTGAACAGCCGCCGCGCGGTATCGAAATCCACCTCGATCTTGCCGGAGAGCCGGTCCATCAGCGTCTGCGAGCCGTCATTGTGGAGGCCGCGCCGGCCCATGTCGATCGCCTCGATCTGCGACGGCGTCGCGCTGCGGATCGCCTCGTAATAGCTCTCGCAGATCATGTAGTAGTCCTTGACGATGCGCCGGAAGGGCGTCAGCGACAGGATGTGGGTGACCACCTGCGCGCCGTCCTCGCGCGCAATCGAAAAGATCAGCCGGGAATCGACGATCGACAGCCTCAGCCGGTACGGCCCGCCCTCGTCGCCGACCGGGTGGAAGCTGTTCTCCTCGATCAGGTCGAAGATGGCGACCGCCCGCTCGTGCTCGACGTCCGGCGTCGACCGCCCGATCGATTCGTCGAGCTCGACGTCGACGAGGCGCGTGCGGGTGGGACGGGCCTCGGTCATGGCATCTACAGGTTTAGCCGGATCGCGACGCTTCTGGCATGCGCGTCGAGCCCCTCCGCCTCGGCCAGCGCGATCGCCGAGGGGCCGAGCTGCCTGAGCTGCTCCGGCCCGAGCCTGAGGATCGAGGTGCGCTTGACGAAGTCGAGCACCGACAGGCCCGACGAGAAGCGCGCCGAGCGCGCCGTCGGCAGCACGTGGTTGGAGCCGCCGACATAGTCGCCGATCACCTCGGGCGTGTGGCGGCCGACGAAGATCGCACCGGCATTGCGCACGCCGTCGATGAGCCTTTCGGCGTCGGCGGTCGCCAGCTCCAGGTGCTCGGGCGCGATGCGGTTGGCGAGCGGCAGCGCGTCGCGGATCGCGGCGACCAGGATGATCGCGCCGAAGTCGCGCCAGCTCGCGGCCGCCGTCTCGCCGCGCCGCAGGCGCTTGAGCTGCCGCCCGACGGCCGCCTCGACGGCGTCGGCGAGCGCGGCGCTGTCGGTGATCAGGATCGACTGCGCCGCGGTGTCGTGCTCGGCCTGCGCCAGAAGGTCGGCCGCCAGCCAGTCCGGGTCGTTGTCGGCGTCGGCGACGATCAGCACCTCGGACGGCCCGGCCACCATGTCGATGCCGACCGTGCCGAACACGCGCCGCTTGGCCGCCGCGACATAGGCGTTGCCCGGCCCGACGATCTTGGCGACGGGCCGGATGGTCTGTGTGCCGTAGGCGAGTGCCGCGATCGCCTGCGCGCCGCCGACGCGGTGGATCTCGGTGACGCCGGCGAGCTCGGCCGCCGCCAGCACCGGCGGGTTGATGACGCCGCCCGGCGCCGGAACCGTCATGACGATGCGCTCGACGCCGGCGACCACAGCCGGCACCGCGTTCATCAGCACCGAGCTCGGATAGCTCGCCGTGCCGCCCGGCACGTAGAGCCCGACCGCCTCGACCGCCGTCCAGCGCGAGCCGAGCTCGACGCCGATGGCGTCGGTATAGCGGTCGTCTTTCGGCTTCTGCCGCTCGTGATGGGCGCGGATGCGCTCATGTGCGTGGCGCAGGGCCTTCATCGTGTCGGCGGGAACGGCCTTGGCGGCGGCCGCGATTTCGTCGGCGCCGACGCTGATCCCGAGCTGGCGCAGGTCAACCCGGTCGAAACGGGCCGAATAGTCGATCAGGGCCGCATCGCCCTCGGCGCGCACGCGCGCGACGATGTCGCGCACCACAGCGTCGACGTCCTCGGACACCTCGCGCTTGGTGGTCAGGAAGGCCGCGAAGCGCTCCTCGAAGCCTGCCTCGCGCTGGTCGAGCCGGATCGCCATGGCCTCAGACCCCGTGCCGCGGCCGCGCCGCGGTCGCCCAGGCCCCGCCCAGATCGGCCAGCCGGGCTTCGATGTAGTCGACCGACAGCACCATCGTCGCGCCGCCGGCGAAGTCGAGCTCGATCTCGCCCGCCGGCGCCGCGCCGGGGATGAAGCGGATCGCCAGCAGCTCCAGCACCGCGTCGCCGCGCCCGCGCTCGATGCCGGTCGAGCGGACCTGGCTCACGCCCTCGAAATGCAGCACCGCGCGCCGCCGCTCGTGCTCGCGCGAGAAGAGCCGCGCCTTCTTCTCCCAGACGAAGCGGTTCATGGTGAGAAGCACGCGCCGCTCCTTCGCCAGCCAGGCGATGTCGGCCACCTTCAGCACCGCGTCCTGCGCATGCGCGGACACGATGGCGAGGTCCTGCTCGTCCAGTGCGACAAGTTTCAACGGCTGCATGGGCGGTTCGACGGCGGTTAAGGACGTTTCCTGTTAGAGCATTTCCAGCAAAAGTGCGAAGCGGTTTTGCGTCCGGAAATGCGGCTGAAACAAAGAGATGGAGCGGTTCTGCAATTCCCGTGAAAACCAGGACCGCTCTAGGCGTTCTCGCGCAGGCGCGCAACCACGCCGCCGGCCACGCAAGAAGCGCTATTCGGAGACGCGCTCCACCACGGCGCCGCAATGGGAGAGCTTCTCCTCAAGCCGCTCGAAGCCGCGGTCGAGATGGTAGACGCGGTGCACCGTCGTCTCACCTTCCGCCGCCAGCCCCGCGATCACCAGCGAGACGGAGGCGCGCAGGTCGGTCGCCATCACCGGCGCGCCTTTCAGCACAGGCACGCCCTCGACGATCGCCGTCTGCCCGGCGAGCGAGATTTTGGCGCCGAGCCGGGCGAGTTCCTGCACGTGCATGAAGCGGTTCTCGAAGATCGTCTCGGTGATGCGCGACTTGCCCTTCGCCTTGGTCATCAGGCCCATGAACTGCGCCTGCAGGTCGGTCGGGAAGCCCGGGAACGGCTCGGTCGTGACGTCGACGGCGGCGATGCCGGCGCCGTTGCGGCGCACGCGGATGCCCGAATTGGTCGGCGTGATCTCGGCGCCGGCCTGCACCAGCACGTCGAGCGCGTTCTCCAGCAGGTCGGCGCGCGCGCCTTCCAGCAGCACGTCGCCGCCGGTCATGGCGACAGCCATCGCGTAGGTGCCGGTCTCGATCCGGTCGGGGATGACCGCGTGGCGGGCGCCGTGCAGCGCCGTTACGCCCTCGATGGTGACGGTCGGCGTGCCGGCGCCGGAAATCCTGGCGCCCATTGCGTTGAGGCAGTCGGCGAGGTTGACGATCTCCGGCTCGCGCGCGGCGTTCTCCAGCACGGTTTCGCCCTTGGCCAGCGCCGCGGCCATCATCAGCACGTGCGTGGCGCCCACCGAGACCTTCGGAAACGCGAAGCGGTTGCCGACCAGCCCCTTCCTGGCCCGCGTCACGACGTAGCCGTTGTCGATGTCGATCTCGGCGCCGAGCTTGGCCAGCCCCTCGATGAACAGGTCGACCGGCCGCGTGCCGATGGCGCAGCCGCCCGGCAGCGACACCTTCGCCTCGCCCATGCGCGCCAGCAGCGGGCCGATCACCCAGAAACTCGCCCGCATTTTCGACACGAGCTCGTAGGGCGCCGTGGTGGTGACGATGTTCTTCGCCGAGAAATGGATGGTGCGGGCGTAGGACTGGCCGTCACCCTCGCGCCGGCCGTTGACCATGTAGTCGACGCCGTGGTTGCCGAGGATGCGGATCAGCTGCTCCACGTCGGCCAGATGCGGCACGTTGTCGAGCGTCAGCGTCTCGTCGGTCAGCAGCGAGGCGATCATCAGCGGCAGCGCCGCGTTCTTCGCCCCGGAAATGGGGATCGTGCCGTGAAGCACGTTGCCGCCGACGATCCTGATCCGGTCCATATGTTCCACTCTCCCCGGCCGAATCGCCGGTTTCAAACGTTTTTAGTCCGATCCGCCCGTCTAGAGCATGGCGCGGCCGCGTTCAAGAAACGGCTGCCGGAAGGGTTAGCGCCGCGCCGGCTCAGTCCTTGCCGGCCTCGTGCCCCTCGGCCGCCGCGATCCCCTCGGGACGCCTGTCCTCGCTGCCGTCGCGCCGCGAGCGCGCCTGCGTCTTGCGCCGCTGCAGGTTGGCGCGCAACTGCTCGGCCAGCCGCTTGCGCCGGTCGTCGGAAGGCTGTCTGGTCCCCTTGGCGTCGCCCACGGCCACCCTCGTGCGGATTACGGATTGTCCTGCCAATGCGGCGGAAGCTTGGTCGCCGCATGACTATATAGCGAACCGTCCGCGGCTTCACGAAATAACGGCTGGCCCAGTTCCGTGCGGCCCTCCAGGCGACTGGCCGTCGTCGCGGGGAGGCGCCCTGGATTGCGCGGCATCAGAGCCGTGCCGAGCCCCTTTTCGGCGTTCGCGCCTGCTTGCGCTTCCCCGCCGCCTGTGGCATTAGCGCCCGCGACCTGCTGCGGTAGCTCAGTGGTAGAGCACTCCCTTGGTAAGGGAGAGGTCGAGAGTTCAATCCTCTCTCGCAGCACCATCTTTTCCATGGCGTTTTCTAGCATCTGGACGACGGCGTACTAGCCACCCATGCCGGCGTATGCCATCTATCGCCCATGCCTACGATTGACGATGTTCGCAACTTCTGGAACGCCAACCCGCTCTGGACCGGGGAGGCCAAATTCGCGCCCGGCACGCGTGAGTTCTACGATGAACACACCCGGCTCTGCATCGAGGAGGGCTGGGGCGGAGAGATAGATCCGCTTGTCTTCCCAGAGAAGCGCGGCAAGTTGCTTGATCTCGGCTGCGGGATCGGTTTTTGGCCGCCCCAGTTCTGGGCGCGAGGATGGCGCGACATTACCGCGGCCGACCTGTCGCCTCAGTCTCTCAATCTGGCAAGAAGCCGGGCGGAGATCTACGGGGTGCAAGCGGACTTCCGGGAGGAGAACGCCGAGAACCTGTCGTTTCCTGATGAAACATTCGACCACGTTCACTGCCACGGCGTGGTGCACCACACGACCGACCCATCGAAGGCGGTCCGGGAAATCCATCGCGTGCTCAAGGTGGGCGGTACCGCGATGATATCAGTCTACTACAAGAACCTGGTGCTGCGGAATTTCGGACTGTTTCGGCCGCTGGCGCTCGCACTGGGCCGGACTGGCGCCCGGTTGCGCGGCAGGGGACGCGAAAGCATCTACTCGGTTCCCGACGTCAGCGAGATCGTAAGGCTGTATGATGGGGCGGCAAACCCCATTGGATACGCCTACGACAGGCGCGAGTTTTTCGAGCTGCTTGGGCCGGGGTTCCGCGTCGATCACGTGTTCTTCCATTTCTTCCCTGCCCGCAGCCTGCCGGTCCGGTTGCCGCGCTTCGCCTTGAAGTGGCTTGATCGGTCACTGCCGTTCCTGATCCACGCCAGGGTCACCAAGCTCTAGGCTCTCTCGGGCGCTAACCCTTTTCGATTTCGCACGCCGTTACCTGCTCTGCCATCGACGGCGGAAGGGGATCGGACACGACCGTGACCACCAGCGCGGCCCGCCGCGTCGTCTCCTGAAGAAGCACGTCGGATGGCGCGCTGCGCTTCTCGGCTGCGGCCCATATCACCCGATCGAATCGCAACATGCGGCGGCGCCGAGGGCGTCCGGCCGGTCCCGTCCGCATGTTCAGGAACCTTTCGGCCCGCGAAAGCTTTTCTAGTCGTTCTCGTCACGGGCGCGTGAAGACCCCACTCTCCAAAGGAAAGCCAGATGGCCAAGGAAAAGACGCTGGACGATCTGTTTTACGACACCCTCAAGGACATCTACTACGCCGAACGAAAGATCCTGAAGGCTCTTCCCAAGATGGCGCGTGCGGCCTCTTCGGCGGACCTCAAGGCCGCGTTCGAGAAGCACAAGAACGAAACCGAAGGCCATGTCGAGCGCCTTCAGCAGGTCTTCGAGATCCTCGGAAAGCGCGCGCAGGGCAAGACCTGCCCCGCCATCGACGGCATCATCGAGGAAGGCGAGGAGATCATCGAGGAGTTCAAGGGCATGCCGGCGCTCGACGCCGGCCTGATTTCCTCCGCCCAGGCGGTCGAGCAGTACGAGATCACCCGCTACGGCACGCTCAAGCGCTGGGCCGAGGTCCTCGGGATGAAGGACGCGGCCAAGCTGCTCGACAAGACCCTTGGCGAGGAATCGATGACCGACGAAGCCCTGACCGGCCTCGCGGACGCTTCCGCCAACGAAATGGCCAAGGCCGCCTGATCACCGGGCCGCCGATGCCTCGGCGGCCCGTCTTTGCTCCAACCCCTTTCGAGGAGGAAATCATGGGACGCGGTATTCTGCTCTGGCTGCTCGGGGTTCCGATCCCCATCATCATCCTGCTCCTGCTGTTCATGCGGTAGGAGGACATCATGGCAACGACTGTTGTGACGGACGTCATGGCAGCGGAAGTGGCGGCTCCGGTGGAGTCGTCCTCGTCGGCGGTGAGCTGGGGCCCGATCATCGCCGGCGCCTTCGCCGCCTCCACGCTGACCTTCATCCTGACGCTGCTCGGATCCGGCCTCGGCCTGACCATGGTCTCCCCCTGGTCGGGGGAGAGCGCGAGCCTGACGACCTTTGCCGTCTCCACCGCCGTCTGGCTGGTGATCGTGCAATGGCTGTCTGCTGGCCTCGGCGGCTACCTCACCGGCCGGCTGCGCACCAGATGGGTCGGCATCCACACGGACGAGACCTTCTTCCGCGACACCGCCCATGGCTTCCTGGCCTGGGCGCTGGCGACGCTGCTGGTCGTGTTCGTGCTGGGCTCGGCCCTGACCGCCGCGATCGGCACCGGCGTCCAGGCCGCGTCGACGGTGGCGTCGGGCGCTGCGCTCGGCGCCTCGGCCGGCGCATCCGCGAATGCCGGGACGGACAGCGCGACCGACGCGACGTCTTACTTCGTGGACGCGCTCTTCCGCCCTGCCGATCCGTCCCGCCTCGCCGCACCCGGCGCCGAGGGCGATGCGGCCGCGGCAGCCCAGGCGTCGCGGATTCTGATCGCGAGCGCGGCGGCCGGCGAGGTCTCGGCGGGCGACAAGGCCTATCTCGGCCAGCTCGTTGCTGCCCGCACGGGCCTGTCGGAAGCCGATGCGACGGCGCGGGTCGACGAGGTCCTCGGCAGGATCGAGCAGGCCAAGGTGACCGCGCAGGAAGCCGCCGACAAGGCGCGGAAGGCCGGCGTCACCTTCGCGCTGGTGGGAGCCCTGTCCCTGGTCATCGGGGCGTTCATCGCGAGCGCCGCAGCGGCGATGGGCGGCAGGCAGCGCGACGACGAGGAAACGCTCTACCTCACCACCCGCGTATAAGTCTCGGGTCGGCCGGTCCACATCGCGACCGGCCGACCTGAATTTTCTCGAGGCCGGTCAGCCGTCGAAAGCTATCCCGCCTTTCGCGAAGCCGGCGCCGCGGAGCTCTGCGCGGCCGGGCCGGCACTGCCGAGGAACGTCGCGGGCGGGACGAAGAACAGGCTTCCCGTCATGGCGCGGCTGAAATCGAGCAGGCGGTCGTAATTGCCCGGCGGATCGCCGATGAACATGTTCTGCAGCATCCGCTCGATCCGCGACGGCGATCGGGAATAGCCGATGAAATAGGTGCCGAACGCCCCCTTGCCGATCTCGCCGAAAGGCATGTTGTCGCGCACGATCTTGAGCTCGTTGCCGTCCTCGTCGGTGATCGAGGTCAGCGCGTTGTGCGCGGACGAAGGCTTGACCGCATCTTCCAGCTCGATGTCGGACAGCTTCCTGCGCCCGATGATCCCTTCCTGCCGCTCGACCGGCAGGGCGTTCCATCCGTCGAGATCGTGCAGGTATTTCTGGACGATGACGTAGCTGCCGCCGGCGAAGGCGGGATCCTCGTCGCCGATCAGCACGGCGTCGATGCTCTCCTGCCCGACCGGGTTCTCGGTGCCGTCGACGAAGCCGACCATGTCGCGCTGGTCGAAGAACTTGAAGCCGTGCGTCTCGTCGACGATCGTGACCGCCTTGCCGAGCCGCGCCATGATCTGCATCGCCAGCTCGAAGCACAGGTCCATGCTCCGCGCGCGGATGTGGAACAGGACGTCGCCAGGCGTGGCCGGCGCATGGTACCGGCCGCGGATCTCGCGAAAGGGATGCAACTCCTTCGGCCGCGCGCCTCCGAACAGGCGATCCCAGGCTTCCGACCCGAAGCCCATGATGCAGGAGAGGCCGCCGTCGAGATCGCGAAAGCCGACCGCCCGCACGAAGCCCGCCAGGTCGCCGCACATGGCGCGCACCGCGTTCAGGCTGTCATCGCCCTCGTTCAGCGTCGCCACGAGGAAGATCGCCGAGCGCGACAGCCTCGACGCGACGGCCTGACTTTCGATCGTCATGAACAACTCCCTGGCTGAATCACACCGGGCAGACCTTACGACCGCCGCGCCCGCTTCAACAGGCTCCTTGGTGGTCGGTGCGGAGGGCAACCTTTACGATTCCCCGCGAGCGGCATTTCTGCCGGAAGCCATGCGCATGCGCGCCTTGACATCGCCACACCTGCACCATCAACTTGCTTCCGCAAGGGCAGGGAGGCTCGGTATATGGTGACCACCTCGCAGGTCCGGCCCAGTTCCGGGGGCACCGCAGTCTCGCCAAGGAAAGATGAATGGAGTACGCTTTCGATGGCGGGCGGCGTGCTGCCGGGAGTCCAATTCAACCGCGGTGAATTCCGATGCGTGATGTCCTGATACGCATGTTTGCCAATCTCCTTCTGGCCGCCAGGGGTGGCCTCGTCGGGGCGGTGGCGGGCGCGATGCTGCTGTTCGGCGGGATCGTCGCCGCCCAGGCTCAGAACTGGACGCTCGATCCGGGCGCTTCGAAGCTGACCTACCAGTCGGTCAAGAAGAACACGATCGTCGAGACGAACAGCATCCGCAACATCTCCGGCACTCTGACCGCGGATGGGAAGGCCAAGGTCGTGTTCGACCTCGATTCCGTCGACACCGGGGTGGACCTGCGCAACGTGCGCATGCGCTTCCTGTTCTTCGAGACCTTCAAGTTTCCGACCGCGACCGTGACGGCCGACATCGACAAGGCAGCCTTCGCGGACCTGCCGAGCAAGCGCCGCATGACGGCCAAGCTGCCGTTCAAGCTCGACCTGCATGGGGTGGTGAAGGACTACGAGGCGAGCGTCGTCGTCACCATGATCTCCGACACAATGGTGTCGGTCGCGTCCGAAAGCCCTATCTCGGTGAAGGTCGAGGATTTCGGCCTGCTGCCCAATGTCGAGAAGCTCCAGGTCGCTGCGAACGTCTCCAACATCGTCCCGGTCGCCTCGGTGTCGTTCGACTTCGTGTTCAAGGCCGATGGCAGCGCCCCGCCCGTGGCGGTCGCCGCCGCGGCAGGCGCGGCGACGGGCGTGGGCCCGGTGGCGACCGACGCGTCCAAGGCGACGTTCAGCCAGGACGAATGCGTCAACCGCTTCGAGGTGATCTCGCGCACCGGCGCCATCTACTTCCGCGCCGGCAGCGCGCAGCTCGACAATGCCAGCAAGCCGCTGATCAACGCCGTGGTGGACGTCGTGGGCAAGTGTCCCGGCCTCAAGATCGAGGTGTCGGGCCACACCGATTCCGACGGCGCCGACGACTACAACCAGCAGCTCTCGGAGCGGCGCGCGCAGTCGGTCATGAAGGCGGTCGTGCGCGGCGGCGTGCCGGCGGAGCAGCTCACGGCAGTTGGCTATGGCGAGGCCAAGCCCGTCGCGCCGAACGACACGTGGAAGAACAAGGCGTTGAACCGGCGTATCGAGTTCACGGTGGTGAATTGATCGGAGAGAGTTCGGTGGTCCTCGGCAATCGGTGGCTGGCGGCTTCGCACGCCGCGTTCGTTCTGGCTTTTCTGGTTGCCTTCGGCCTTTCGAGCCCGCAGGCCTTCGCGCAGGAAAAGCGCGTGGCGCTCGTGCTCGCCAATGCCGCCTACCAGAACACGCCGCGGCTGCTCAACCCGGTCCGCGACGGCGAGGCGATCGCCGCCAAGCTGCGCGAGCTCAACTTCGACGTCATTTCCGGCTTCGACCTGACGACCTCCGAGAGCGAGGCGCTGGTGGCGCGCTTCGGCAAGGAGCTCAAGGGCGCCGGCGTCGGGCTGTTCTACTATGCCGGCCATGCGCTGCAGCTCGACGGCGAGAACTATCTTCTGCCGGTCAACGCGGCCGTCGAGGACGAAGCCTCGCTGGACTTCGAGGCGATCAGGCTCGAGGTGATCCTGCGCCAGATGTCGCGCGAGGCCGGCACCCGGCTCGTGTTCCTGGACGCGGCGCTGGCCAACCCGCTCGCCGACCGTCTGTCGGCCTCCGGGGGCAACGCGCTGCTCGGCCTCGCCGAGCCGCGGGCGCCGCAAGGCGGCAATGGCAGCCTGATCGCCATGGCCTCCGCGCCGAACCAGACGGTGGACGAGGTCGTGGGAACGCACTCTCCCTTTTCCGGCGCCCTGCTCGCGCATCTCGGCACGGCGAACGCCAGGATGGCGGACGTGATGGCCGCCGTCGAGCGCGACGTGACGCAGGCGACGTCCGGCAAGCAGAAGCCCTGGGTCGCCAACACGCTCGCCGACGATGTGGTGCTGCGCGCGGTCGACATGAATGCGCCGCTGATCGTCGGGGATTCTGACGAGGCGGCCGGCGGCGAGGCCCAGCCGGCGGGCGGTCAGCAGCAGGCGGCAGCGGCGCCGGCTGGTGGCCAGGACCAGGCGGCGATAGACGCATTGCGGGCCCAGATCCCCGCGCTCGCGAGCGACGCGCCGATCTTCTTCGACATCCCGGTGCAGTTCGGCGATCCCGCGATCGACGGCAAGAGCATCGCCATGCTGATCCAGGGCAAGCCGCTCTTCAGCCCCGTCGAAGGGCTCGAGCACAAGGTGTGGGACAATCATTGCAGCGCCTGCCACCAGTGGACCAAGGAGCGGCTCTGCGAGCAGGCCAAGGTCTACGCGGCGACCGACGTGGCCGTGCTGCGCCTGCAGCACCCGCTCGGGACGCGCTTCAAGGTCGCGCTCGGCCGCTGGGCGAAGAACGACTGCCAGTAATCGGGAAATCGTCTCCGCCGTTTCCGGCCGCGCGGGCGCGCTGCCGCCTGCGTCACGCCCGCCACGCTCAGCCGGCCGGCGCGACCAGCTTGAGGATCGCGGCCACCGAGAGCTTGTATTTCTCGAACTCCGGCGATGTCGTGACGGCAATGACCGGGGGAGGGGGCGCGGACGAATCCGTCGGCGGCGGCGGGGCGCCCCTGCCGCGCATCTTGCGCTCCGCCCAGTCGATCACATAGGCGGCGTCCTTGCCGGTGAGGAACGGATTGGCGCTGATGACGGGCGCGCCGAGAAGGCTGACGAGCATGTCCGAGCGGTTTGCGGCCAGGACGACGTGGGCGCCTTCCATTCCGAGGAAATGGCAGAGGTAGAGCCGGCCGGCGGTGATCGAGTGGCCGCGCTGCCGCAGATAGGCCTCGCCCTCGCGCGCGAGGTTCTTGACCATCTCTTTCGATATCGTGGCGTCGAAGCGCAGCGCCAGAAGCTCCTTTTCCGACATCGAACGGGCGAGATCCGGCCGGTATGTCCGCATCATGCGCAGCCAGGTCTTGGTGATGAACTGTCCCAGGCCGGTCGCCGATGAAAGGGGGTTCTTGGCGGTGGCGGAGCCGCCGCTTTCGACATGGACGATGCGGTTGGTCAGGATCTCGATCGCCTCCTCGTCGGAATTCATCGCCACCGCGAGCGCGGGCGGCCCTTCCGGAGCGGCAGGGCCTGGGCCGGCGGAAGCCACCATGGTTGCCTGGCTGCTCAGGGGGTCGACCGGCTGGCCGTCGAGATACACCTCGAAATGCAGGTGCGGCCCCGTCGAAAGCCCGGTCGTGCCGACGAAGCCGATCGTCGTTCCGGCCTTCACCTGCATGCCCACCTTGATGCCGTCGGAGAAGCGCTGCATGTGCGCGTAGCGCGTTTCGCGGCCGCCGGAATGGGCGATCCTGACGAGGTTCCCATAGCCCTGCCCGTCGCCCTCGTAGACGATCTGGCCGTCGAAGGCGGCGACGATGGGCGAGCCCACCGGCGCCTTCCAGTCGACGCCCTTGTGGAGGCGCACGGTCTTGAGGATCGGGTGCTTGCGTGGCCCGAAGGTCGAGGTCAGCACGCCGTTGACCGGCGTGACCATGCCGCCGCCCGCTGCCGCCACGCCCGCGGCCTCGCCCGTGCAACTGAAGCTCCCGTCGGGCTGGCGGAACACATAGCATTCAAGGTTGCGGTCGGGGCCCTGCACGGCGACGTAGAGGACGCGGCCGGCCGACTCTCTGGTGCCGCGCGCCTCCTGCGAGTAGATGAGCACCAGGCGGTCGTTCTTCGCCGCGAAGAGGTTCAGGTCGTTGGTGCGCGACAGATGGACGATCGCCTCTCCGACCACGCTGGCGGGCACGTTGTTGCGCACGCCCGTCGAATAGATCGCGTCGAGCAGGCGGTACTGGCGCTCGCCGGTCGCCGCCGCCAGCCCGGAATAGTTGAAGAGGTCGTTGGCCACCCACGGGTCGACGCCGGCCTCCAGCCCGCCCGCCTCGTTGCGCACCAGCGTGCCGACATAGGTGCTCTTGGCATAGACCGAAACCTGCATGAGCGAGGGCGTCTTCACCGTGCGCGCGCTGCGGTAGCCGCGCATCGCCACCACGAAACCCTCCTCGAGCTGGGTCTGCTTGAAGACGGACGCCAGCGCGTCGTTGGCGAGCTTGGCGTCGGCGGGATCGAAGCCCGCCTCCAGCACCACGCTCTCCAGGCTGCGCATATTGAGAATGCGCACGAAGCTGTCCTCGGTCGGCTCGAAGCGGTCCGCCTCCGCGATGACGGTCGCGACCGTGGTCGTGTTTTCGACCTTAGTCTTCCTGAACTGCGTCGGCGCGGTCTCTTCGATCTCGGGAAGCTCCTCCCATCCGGCCCCGACGTCGTCGACCGTTTCGCCGGCCTGCGCTCCCGCGGGTGCCCCGGCCGCGTCGGAGGGCTGTCCGTCGGCATCGTCGTCGGCAGGTTCCGCAGGCTCCGAGGTCGCTCCATCCGGCGGCGTCATGCCGGCGCCTCCCGCCCGCTGCGCCTGGAAGAACGCGAAATCCTCCTGGCTCGACGGAATGGCGGTCATGAAGCGCTCGCTCGAGCTGAGCATCTCGTCGGAAAGCACCTCCAGCTTCGCCGGCAGCGTCGCGTCGGCATCTGCCGGCCGGTCGACGAGCTGGACCTTGGATTCGGCCGTGGGGTCGCGGTCGAGCGTGATCCACATCGGATCGCCGGCAAGGTCGACGATGGCCGGGACGTAGGCCGGAGCGTCCTCGGGCGGTTCCGACAGCTCTGTCGCCTGCAGTTCCTCGTCGAGATCGTCCTCCGGCGCCCACAGGTCGGACAGGAAGTAGGCGCCGGCCGCCAGCGCGAGCACGGCGACAAGGCCCGCGCCGGCGCCGATCCGCCTCAGGCGCTTGCGCCGGCGCCAGGCGGCAAGCGATTGCTTGCGCTGCCGGAAGCTGGCGTCGATCTGGTGGGTCACCGGTTCTGCCCGGTCAGGAAGAAGGTCCAGCGGAGCTGTTCCAGCGTATCGACCTCGACGAACCGCGCGAGGATGTGGCCGCGCTGCCAGCAGCGGTCGATGCCGCGAATGGTGAAGCGGCGCTTGTCGATGCACATCTCCGTCGAGCCGTCGAGCATGACGTTGCCGAACACGTCGGTGGCGTAGAGGTAGACGTAGCGGTTCGACAGCTCCTCGCGGATGACGTCGACGCACTGGTTGGCGCCGATCGTCCACCAGCCGTCGGTCTGGAACGCTTGGTCGACCTCCTGGCCGACGGCGAGGTTGACGACGTCGAGGGTCTGGTTGCAGACCGTGAATTCGGCGCGCGCGGGGCTTGCCCACAGGCAGGCGAGGAATGCGGACGCCGTCAGATAGGCCCTGACGGGCCCGCCGCGACGATCGGGACCCGGCAGCCGAGGCCGGCGAACGCTGGACCCGCGCATTCTAGCCGCCGAGCTGGAAAACCTGAACGGCAGCCGTGGCCGTGCGCCCCTGCGCCTTGAGCTCCTCGGCGATCGCCGGGAAAAGCTGGTCGGCAGCGACGGGCCGCGTGAAGTTCGCCGCGTCGATGCCCCTGGTGCCGGACACCGCCACGATCATCTGCGGCAGCGCGCGCCCTGCCGTCTTGTCCGCGGCGGACAGGCCGATCGGGATGCTGAAATCGACTTGCGGCTTGCGCAGGTCGAAGCGCTCGGTGAGGTTGAACACCCTGCCCTTGTGGTCGACCAGGAACACGCTGGTGTCGCCGTTCCCGGCGGTCGTCAGGGTTCCGGAGACCGGTGTGCCGTCGCGCACCGCGCTCTGTTGCAGCGTCAGCTGCGGCGCCTCGCCGGCGCCCGCGACGGTGCGCAGGAAGGCGGGCACGGCGCATTGCGCCGGCTCGATGGTCTGCACGGCGAGCTGCGGCTGTAGCCCGAACTCCGACTGGACGGCGCCGGCCATCTGGTCGAATGCGGCGGCCGAGGAACCGAACCCGCTGAGGGTGATCGAGGTGGGGGTGGCGGCCGCGGCCGCATAGGTGCACGCGCCGCCGTCTTGGGCCTTGACCCAGTCCGCCACCTTCGCCGGGTCGACGGTCGGAGGCAGCGCAGGCTTGGCGGCGGGCACCGCCGCCGCCACTTCGGTCGTCTCCTCGGGTTTCGCTTCCGCCGGTGCCGCTTCCGGCGCCGGCGTCGCTTCGGCGGGCTGTGGCTGGGCCGCTTCGGCGGCGGCGGCCGGCGGTTGCGCCGCAGCGGTCTCGGCGGGCGCAGGCGCGGGTGCGGGCTGCGCCGCCTCGGGCGCAGCAGGCTCTGCCGGCTTGGGAGCTTCGGCGACGGTCGCCGGCGCTGCGCCGGCGGCCTCCTGCGGTGCCGGCTGCTCGGCCGGCGTCAGGGTGGCCGCCGCCTCCGGCTGGGGAGCGGCTTTCGGGTCCCTGAACGACAGGATGCCGGTCAGGTAGGCGACGAGCGCCAGCACCACCAGCAGGGCGCCACCTCCGGCGATGGCGAGGTTGCGCGTTCCGCCAAGCATCGCCAGCGGCCCGGAAGCGACGGCGGATGCGGCGGAGCCGGGCTGGCGCGCCGGCGGGACCGACTCCGGCCGCCCGAGCTCGGGCCGCCGGTGGGCGACGAAGGAAGTGGGTCGTTCCGCCCGCCCCAACTCCCCCGTCACCGTCCGCGGCGCCTGCGCAGCCTCGACGCCGAACGCGGCTGGGCTGGTCATGTCGGCGAGCTCGGCGCTGGTCGGGCGGTCGCGCGGATCCGGCTGCAGCATCGCCTCGATGATCGGCCGGAATTCCTCGTCGATCTCGCTGAGGTCCGGCACGGCGCGCCGCTTCTCGACGATGTCGAGCTGCGAGCCGCTCATCTCCAGCGGCTTGCCAAGCAGGGCGGCGGCGATGACCAGGCCGAGGCTGTAGATGTCGGACTTGTCGCTGACCTCGCCGCCGTTGAGGCCGAGCTGCTCGGGCGAGACGTAGTTGTACTTGCCCGCGAACTTGCCGCCGATCAGCGTCTCGCCGCCGACATGGGAGGAGCGCGCGATGCCGAAATCGATGATCTTGGCGCGGTCGACGCGGCCGCCGGGCAGGATGATGTTGTCGGGCGACAGGTCGCGATGCACGGCGCCTGCCTCGTGCACGGAAGCCAGGCCCAGCGCCAAGCGGTGGAGCAGCCGCCGGACCTCCTCGGGCGCCATCGATCCGCGCCGGATGATGTCGAACAGCG
>JAFKJY010000040.1:0-133104 GCA_017305835.1 Hyphomicrobiales bacterium | reverse complement strand
GCTGGATGCCCGGGTCGATGGTGAAGACGTGGTAGCGCACGACAGCGTCGTGCGAGAGGTGGTTGAGGATCGAGGCTTCCTTGCGGAACAGCGCCAGGATCGTCTGGTCGCGCGCGAATTCGGGCAGCACGATCTTGATCGCGACCTTGTCGCCGGTCTGGATGTTGTGGCCGCGGAAGACCTCGCCCATGCCGCCCGAGGCGATGCGCTCGTCCAGCTCGTAGATGCCGCTGAGCTGGATGCCTGCGGCGGTGGCCGCGGGCTCCGGGGTGATTCTTGTCTTGTCGTCTTCTTCCATTGCCATGAAACTCAGTTGTCTCCTGCGGAACCCCAGCCGTCCCGCAGTCCGCTCGTTCCGCCGCCCAGAACACGCATGACCACGACTGTCACATTATCGGTGCCGCCGCGCTTCAGCACCATGGAAAGCAGTCTTTCGCACACGGCCTGCGGCCCGCCGGCCCTGACCGCATCCTCGATCTCGGCCTCGTTCACATGCGCGGTCAGGCCGTCGGAGCTCAGCACGAACACGTCGCCCGGGCGAAGCTCGCCCTGCTGGAAGTCCACGACGATCTCCTCGCCGACGCCGACCGCGCGGGTGATGACGTGCCGCCGCGCCCAGGTGGCGGCCTCGGCTTGCGTGATCATGCCGCGATCGAGCAGCTCCTGTACCTCCGTATGGTCGCGCGAGAGCTGCGAGATCGCCCCGTCGCGGACAAGGTAGACGCGGCTGTCGCCAGACCACAGGCAGGCGAAGCGCCCGTCGATCGCCAGCAGCGCCGCCACCGTCGAACCGATCGTCGTGCCGCGCGTGCGGGCGCGCGCCCGGATCTCGTCATGCGCCCTGATCAGGCGGTCCTCGAAATGGGCGCGCAGCTCCGGCGCGGACCGGGCGGCGCCGATCGTGGCGAGGTGGCGCACGATGGTGCTCGAGGCGAACTGCCCGCCCTCGTGGCCGCCCATGCCGTCGGCCACCACCCACAGCCCGCTGCCGGGCTCGATCAGGTAGCTGTCCTCGTTGACCTCGCGGACGCAGCCGGGATGGCTGACGCCGTAGCTCTCGAACGGCACGCTGAGGTCGCTGGCAGCCTGCGATGCGCTCATCTGCTCCTCCGCGACGCGTGATCCCGTTGGTTGGCGCGACAGTCTGCCACAGCCTTGCGCCGGAGAGTATAGGTTTTGCAACCTCGTTTTCCGGCTGCCTCCCGGACGCGGCCGGCGCCCGCGGCCTTCACAGGTTCTGCGGGCACTTGAACGCCGAAAGGGCGGGGCCGCCGAGCGGCTGCCCGCCGCGGTCCGTCGCGACCGTGTAGGCGACGTCGCGGCCGCCGATCAGGAAACGCATCTCCAGCCTGTCGCCCTCGCTCTTGAAGGTCGCCTGGTCGAGCAGCCGCTTCAATGCCCACGGGCCCTCGAACCTGATCGCCGAATCGCGGCCGGGAAGCTCCGGCGACAGGCTGAGCCGCACCCTGCCGCTGCCCGCGCCCGGCCACAGCAACTGGCTCGGGCTGTTGCCGGTCTGGTAGCTTTGGATCACCTGTCCCTCGGCATCCAGCGTCGCGACGTCGGCGTCGCGGTGGAGCGAGAAGGGGGTGATGGTCAGCGTGACGGCGGGATTGGGCTGCGAGCCCGAGAAGAAGGCGTCGCGGATCTCGGCGGCGCGCTGGAAGTTGCGCAGCGTCTCCGGGGACAATTCCCGCCCGAGGCGGGTGTCCTGCCGCCATTGCCAGGCGGAGCCGCTGGTGTCGGCCAGGACCGAGAGGTTCTGGGCAAAGAAGCGGTCGAGCGTGCCGCCCGGAGCGAACAGGCTGGAGAAATCGGCGAGCGGGACGTCCTCGCTGCTCGTCGGGACGAAGGGATAGCGGTTCGCGATCGCCGCCTCGCAGGCCGCCGTCACCGTCTCGTTCAGCTTCTTGGTGAGCTGCTGGATCGAGGTTTCGGCGGCGTCGCCCTCCATCTCGTCGGCGATTGCCGCGACCATGTGGCCCAGCGTGCGCGGCAGGCGCGAGGCATTGGCGCGCAGGTTCGAGATCTGGAGCTGGAGGTTGGAATCGATCCCCTCCGCCCGCGCCGGCAGCGAGGCCGACACCAGCAGGCTCTGGTAGATGTCGCGCAGATTGCGCGTCAGCGAGTCGATCGGGCGGCGTCCCGGCGGACCGCCGACGATCTCCTGCCAGGGGCGGAACTGCGCCTCGATCGCGGCGCCGGGATTGCGGCCGACGGAGACGTCGGTCGAGCCCGCGCGGTTCTGCGATTTCCCGCCGGGCAGGACGATCCCGATCTTGCGCAGCCCTTCCGCCAGCGCCGCGCCGGCGTCTCCTTCCCCGAGGGCGGCGAGGTCGCGCGTCAGCGCGGTCTCGGCCGCGACCGCCTCGACGAGGCGCACGATCGGCGAATCGGCATTCGCCGCGGCCGAAAGCCGGATGTAGTCCGGCTTGTCCTCCGCCATCGGCTTGAACTTGAGCTTGGCGAGTTCCTTGTTCCAGGCGGCCACGAACTCCTTGCCGTAGCCGTCGACCAGCTCGGGACCGAGCTGCGGCAGCTCCGCGCCGAGGTCGATCTGCTCGCCGCCGGAGCCGATGACCCAGCGCTCGTCGACGAGCCGCTGGGCGACCTGCGAAAGCTGTTTCAGGAAGACGTTCCTGAAGCCGGTGTAGGTATACAGCCCGGGCACGCGCAGGGCGTTGATGCTCTCGCCCGAGAGGGTCTCGAACACCACCGGCGCTTCGCCGCCGGCGCGCTGCCCGAGGGAGAGGTCATAGGGTTCCGCCGTGCGACGCACCGATCCCATGATCGCCGCTGCGCGCTGCGCCAGCGTGAGCTGGCCGAGCGACCGCTGCGCGCCCTCGATCAGCGGCTGGTTGAGGTCGTAGTTCGGATTGAACGCGTCGTCGAGCGACAGCATGGCGCGAAGGTGCCGTACGAGCTGCTCGCGGCCGGTGCGGTTCTGCGGGCCGGGATAGAGGGTCTGCCATTCGCGCGCGAACCAGGAGATGACGAGGTCGTCATTGCTGCGCGGCGCCTTGCCGCCGAGCGTCAGATAGACCTTGAGCGGTTCGTACAGAGCGACTGCGTTCGCCTTTTCCTTGTCTATCGCGCGTTCCAGGTAGAGCAGCAGGCGCGGCCGGAACATCTGCTCCAGCGCGGCCCGGTAGGTATGCTCGGAGGCCGACACCAGCCGGTCGCGCTGGCCCAGCCCGAGGCCCTGTTCGAGCGTCGAGGCCGGGGTCCGGTTGTCGTAGCCGGCCGGCAGGCTGCGGACCTCGTCGAGCGCGCCGATCACCGTCTCGAAATCCGTGTCGGCCACGGCCGGCGCGGCGAGCAGCGGCTGCGCGGCGGCATTGTACTGGCCGACGGCCTCGCCGGTGGCGGCGACGAGCTGCCGGTTGGCCAGGAAGCTCGACCCGATGATGCCGAGCAGGGCGAGGGCGGCGAGCGCGACCGCCGCCATTCCGCCATATCGCAGATAGGCCGCGCGCCGCTCCAGCGCGGCGTCGGAGGAGACCAGGCCGGATTCACCGAAGATGACCTTGCCGAGCACGTCGTGCAGGAAGAAGCTCTTGCCGGTCCCCGAGAGCCTCGCCTCGCCGCTGCCGCCGAACGCACGGCCGACCGTGCCGAGGAAGCGGTCGATCGGCGTCCCTTCCTGGGTTCCCGACGAGAAGTAGAAGCCTCGCAACGTCGCCGGCACCGGCGGCCGTGCCGGCTCGAACACCCCGTTCAGGAAGTTGAGGATCGGCTCCTTCAGCGCCTCGAACTGGGAGGCGAAGCCGAAGATGGCGTTGCGGCCCGGCAGGTCGCCGGCTTCGGCCAGCCGGTCGGTCGTCTCCTGCGACAGCCGCGCCGACAGTCCGTCGAACAGGGCAGGGGCGTCCGCCGCTGTCTCGCCGGGCCGGAACGTGGCGCCCCAGGCCTGGCGGCGGGCCGTTTCGTCGAGATCGTCGAAGAACTCGGAAAACCCCTTGGCGAGGTCCGCCTTGGTGAACAACACGTAGACCGGGAAGCCGATCCGCAGCGTCTCGTGGATCTCGCGCAGCCGGTTGCGGATCTCGCTGACATGCGCGCCCAGCTCCTGGCCGTTGAGCGTGATCAGGTCCTGTATGCTGAAGGCCAGGATGACGCCGTTGAGCGGCTGCGTCGGGCGGGAGCGTTTCAGCCCCGCGAGGAAGGCGAGCCAGCTCTTGCCATCGCGCCGTGCGTCCGAATCCTGCGTCGTGTACCGCCCGGCGGTGTCGACCAGCACCGCCTCGTCGGTGAACCACCAGTCGCAATATCGCGTGCCGCCGACGCCGGCCACCGGCTGCGCGACGCCCGAGCCGGCGAGGGGGAAATTCAGGCCCGAATTGACGAGCGCCGTGGTCTTGCCGGCGCCCGGCGGGCCGATGATCACGTACCAGGGCAGCTCGTAGAGGAAGGTTCGCTTTCCGGTCGCGCTTTTCAGCCTCTCGACCGCCTCCGCCATGCGGGCTTCCAGCACGCCCGCGTCGCTCTCCTCCGCACTGCCCTGCGCCAGGGCGAGCTCGAGCCGCTTCTGCGCGGCGCGGGCCCGCAGCAGCTGCGTTCCGTAGTAGGCGAGCACCAGCCCGGCGGCCACCGCGATGACCGCCAGCCGGCTCCACTCCGACTCCAGCACCGGCCTGTTGTTGAAGCTGATCAGCGGCCCCGCATACCACACCGCGGCGGCGAAGCCCGCGAGCGCGACCAGCCCGAAAAGACGAAGCAGCCAGATCATGCGCGACGCGATCGCTCGGTCATTGCGGGGCCTCGCGCGCGATCAGCAGCTCGACTCGGCGGTTCTTCGCGCGTCCCTCCGGCGTCGCATTGTCGGCGACCGGCTCGTCCTCTCCCTTGCCCTCGACCGTGATGCGGTCCGGCTGGGCGATTGCCGGCGCGATCGCTTCCTTCACGGCTTCCGCCCGGGCGACCGACAGGTCGAAGTTCGACTTGAAGGCGCTGCGCCGCCCGGGCTTGTCGCTGTCGGTGTGGCCGACCACCATGATCGGCCCGGCCTCGGCATCGAGCGCCTTGCCGATCGCGGCAGCCAGCGGCTGGAACTGTGGCTTGAGCTTGGCCTGCCCCGGCCCGAACATCTCATCATTGGCGATGGCGATGACGAGGAATTCACCTTTCTCGCCAAGGCTCACCGCGCCGGCGGAGATCTCGCTCGCCAGCGCGGCGTTGAGCCGTTCCATCTGGACGTCGCGCGGCGGCGGCGGTGGTTCCGGCTGAGCAATGGGCGCCGGTTCGGGCTCCGGCTCCTTGACGGCCACGGTGAACGCGACATGCGAGATGCGGGCCGGCTCGAAGCGGCCGAGCGAGGTCAATTCAGCGGCAACTGCTTCTCCGTCGTCGGTGACGAGCGAGCGGAGCTCGAAGAACGCGCCGGCGACGATCGCGACAGCCGCGGCCGCGATCGCCCAGAGCGGGACGCGCTTGCGGGGACCGGCCGCCCTGATGTCCTGGCCCTGCCATTGCGGCGACAGCTCGGCGGGAGGCCTCGGCCTGAAATAGCGGAGCGTCTCGTAGACGTCCCGCCGGACCTGCTCCAGCTCCGCCGCGCCTTGCGCGCGATACTGGCCCTTGTAGCCGAGCGCGATGCAGGCGTGCATGAACTCCAGCAGGTCGCCATGCCCGGCCGGCTCGGCGAGCACCTTGTTGAGCGCGGCGAAGAAGCCGCCACCGGCCGAGCCGGTGTCGAAGAAGCGCGACAGCATGCCCTGCGGCAGCCAGAATTCGCGGCTGAATCCCGGCAAGGCGGCCATGATGTCGTCGATCGTCTCGCACAGGGCGTAGCTGGCGATGCGCATGTCCGCCTCGTCGACGCCGGCGAGGCCGATGTCCCTGTCGAAGGCTTCGACCATGCCGGCGAGATCGCCGGCCGCCGTTGCCGCATCGAGGTCGACCGGCACGAGCTGGAGATGCCCGAGCAGGATGAAGACCGGCGCCGCCGCGGCGATGAACGGGTTCGCGGTCGGGTGATGCGCCGTCCGCGCGGCATCGAGCACCTGCGTGAGAGCCGGCGCCTGCCGGGCGGGCGCGGACGGCTGCCGCGCCGCCTTCGGCCCGCCGGCGATCATCGTCCGCTCGGCGGTCCACCCTTTCACGCGCCGTGCGGAAAAGTCCGGGTCGAACACGGTGGCGTCCGGGCGAGCGGGCTTGACCACCGTCGATGGACCGCTGCGGGCCTCGGACGGCGCCCGGTTCGCGCGGGCCGCGTCAGCCTTGTCGTCTGCGCCGAATGGATCGTCTTTCGACGTGGTCATCGCACCCGCCTCCCGCCGGGGCACCGGGAATGCCGACCCTAGAGCATGTTCGCGATCGGCGAAATCGCCGACTGCTCGGGTATCGGGCCTGCCGCGATCTCCGCGACGCTTCCGTCACGTGATGGCGACGAAGCGAGCGAATTGATGGCGTCGGCGCGGCCTGCCGCTATTTCCGCGACTTCGAGGCGGACGCGTAGCTTTCGCTGAAATAGGCGAGGAACACGTCCAGCATCCCGTTCTCGTGCGCCTGTTCGCGCGCTTCCCACGCCTTCACGAATGCGTCCCACGACCGGCCGCGTTTCGAGCCGAAGGACGAGGGCGCCACGCGCTTCTCGATGGTTTCGGGGGACAGTTCCTCCATCAGCCGCGACAGCGCCGCCTGCATCGCCGCATAGGTGGCGATCTCGTGCGTCTTCAGGTCCCGGAACGCGTCCTCCAGGCTGCCCTTGGCGTCGAGATAGCCGGCCGACCGGCGCGAGAACATCTTCTCCAGCATCTCCTCGGCGCCGGGGACGAACTTGAGCGGATTGTTGCCGGCGCTGCTGATCATCGTCTGGTGGCCGCTCTTGGTCATCATCTTGGCGGCGGCGCGCGCCTTCAGCATCGCCGAAAGCTCCTCGACCACGATCCGCAGCACGACGCCGATCTCGGCGGCGACCTCGCGGGCGTCGCGGCTCTGGAACACCTCGGGGGAGATGCCGGCGCCGGCCGCGATCTCCCGCAGGATGTCGGCCTGGCCCGGCGGGGGCCCTCCGGGCGACAGTATGCGCCGCCCGGAGGGGGCGGGGATATCGGCCTGCTGTGGCGGCAGCTCGGACGGCGGATAGGCCGGGCCCGTGTCGACGGGCGCCATGAAGTCGTTGCCGGGCGCCGCTGCCGGCGCGGCGGCCACCGGCAGTTCCACGGCATCGACGGCGACCTGGACGATGTAGCGCCCGATGCGCAGCCGGTCGCCGGATTTCAGGAGATATGGTTCGGCCAGCCGCTGCCGCGAGCCGTTGAGATACGTGCCGTTGCGGGAAACGTCCTCCAGCCAGAACCCGGACGCCGGATCGAACCGTATCTCGCAATGCCGGCCGGAAACGATCATCTCCGGGTCCGGCAGCGTCCAGTCCGCATCCGCGCGGCCGACGCCGAAGCCGCGGTCCCGCGCGCGGAATGCGGCCTGCGCTCCGTCCGGCAGGTTTTCAGCGTTCTCGACGGTCAGAACGATTTCCATGGAGGATACGCCACCGCGCGGTTCAGGGCACGATATGATGCTACCGCCAGCCTTAACCGGTCGACAACGCATTTCGCGATCGCACGTCGAAGCTTGCTGGCCGGGGCGATTCCTATGCTAGTGTTCGGCACCGTGGAATGCGGCATGGCCTTGGAGGGGTCATCATGGCAGAGAACCGCGCCGCCATTGCGAGGACACCGGCCGGAGACTCGCTGATCTTCACGCGCCTCGAAGGGCACGACGAGGTCAGCGCCTGCTACGCCTACACGATCTCCTTCGTCAGCAAGGACATCGATATCGACCCGATGTCGATGCTCGGCCAGGCGATCTCGATCGAGGCGGAGGACGAGCCGAAGCGCTGGTTCAGCGGCCAATGCTCGGATTTCAGGCTGACGCGCGTGGAGGAGGGGCTTGCCCGCTACGAGGCGATCGTCCGGCCCTGGCTCTGGTTCCTGGGCAACACCACGGACTGCCGGATCTTCCAGAAGAAGACCGTGGTCGAGATCGTCGAGGCGATCTTCTCCAAATATCCCGAGGCCAAGTTCGAGAAGCGCCTGCAGTCGTCCTATCCGCAGCGGGAATATTGCGTCCAGTACGACGAGAGCGACCTGAGCTTCGTGCAGCGCCTGCTCGAGCACGAAGGCATCATGTACTTCTTCGAGCACGACGACAGCGCGCACACGCTGATCCTCACCGACTCGATGAGCAAGCTGAAGCCGGTGCCCGGCTACGAGATCGTCGAGTTCAATTTCGGCGCGATCGATAACCGGCGCGACAAGGAATACATCACCGAGTGGGCCTATCTGGTGTCGGTCCGTTCCGGCGCCTACGTCCACACCGATTTCGACTTCAAGAAGCCCGCCGCCGACCTGATGTCGCAATCGACGCAACCTTTCGGCCACAAGGAGGCGGGCGGCGAGCAGTATCACCAGCCGGGCGCCCATCTCGACACCGGCCGCGGCGACACGATCGCGGCGATCCGGCGCGAGGAGTTGCAGGCCCCCCACAAGCGCATCGCCGCCGTCGCCAATGCGCGCGGCCTGGCTCCGGGCTGCACCTTCAAGCTCGACGGCTTCCCGCGCGAGGACCAGAACCAGGAATACATGGTGGTGAGCGCCGAATACCGGCTGTTCGACCCCAACTTCGCCGCCGGCATCGACGCCGAGGGCGAGTCCTACACCGTGCTTCTCGGCGTCGCGCCGACCTCGATCACCTACCGCCCGCCGCGCATCACGCCGCGGCCGATCATGCGCGGGCCGCAGACGGCGACGGTCGTCGGACCGTCCGGCCAGGAAATCTTCACCGACGAATATGCGCGCGTGAAGGTGCAGTTCCACTGGGACCGCGAGGGCAAGCGCGACCAGAACAGCTCCTGCTTCGTGCGTGTGTCGCAGACCTGGGCCGGCAGCGGCTGGGGGTTCATCCAGATCCCGCGCATCGGCCAGGAGGTGATCGTCGACTTCGTCGAGGGCGACCCCGACCGGCCGATCATCACCGGCCGCGTCTACAATGCCTCGCAGATGCCGCCCTATTCGCTTCCCGGCAATGCGACGCAGTCGGGCTGGAAGTCCAACTCCTCGCTCGGCGGCGGCGGCTGGAACGAACTGCGCTTCGAGGACAAGGCGGGTTCGGAGGAGGTCTACTTCCAGGCGCAGAAGGACCACACGCTGCTCATCAAGCACGACCGCAAGAAGCACGTGCAGCACGACCAGTCGGACCGGATCGACAACAACGCCAAGCATTCGGTCGGCGTCGACCTCGCCGAGGACGTCGGCCACGACAAGACGCTGAAGGTCGGCCACGACCGGACCGGGACGATCGGCAACAACGACACCGAAACGGTGCTCGGGAACCGCACCCTCACCGTCGCGAAGAACGAGACGATCACCGTCCAGATGAACTCGACCGAGACGATCGGCATCAACCATACCCAGTCGATCGGCGCCGTGCAGAGCATCACCATCGGCGGGGCGCGATCGCTGTCGGTCGCGGCCGGCGAGGTGCTGACGACGGGTGCCTCGCAGGCCGTGACGGTGGGCGCATCCCGGACGGTGACGGTGGGCGGCAGCCAGTCGCATACGGTCGGCGCAAGCGACACGGTCTCGGTCGGGAAGGACCAGACCACCAGCGTCGGCGCGAACCATTCGCTCTCGGTCGGCGGCGCGCGCAATGCCGAGATCGCCAAGGACGACGCGACCGCCATCGGCGGCGCGCACGCCATGAAGGTGGGCAAGGCGAGCGCGACCAATGTCGGCGAGGACGCCAGCCTGACCGTCGGCAAGAACTACGTGCTGGAGGCCAAGGATTCGATCACCCTCAAATGCGGCGACGCCACGATCTCGATGAAGAAGGACGGGACGATCGCCATCAAGGGCAAGGACATCCTGATCACCGCCAGCGGCAAGATCAACGCCAAGGCGAGCGGCGACATCGTCCTGAAAGGGAGCAAGATCCATGACAACTAGGAGGAAGCAGGCGGCTGCGCGCGAACGGATCGACGGCGTCGTCATCGGCCTGGTGATCGGCTTCGATGCCGGCCAGCCGCTCGTGGTCTTCATGGGCAATGCCGAGGAGGTTGCCGTTCCGGCGCGGAGCCTGACGGCGCTCGATGCCTCCGCCGTGGGCAGCGAGGTGGCGCTGCTGTTCGAGGACGGCGATCCGCGGCGGCCGCTGGTCGTCGGCAGGGTGGTGGCCCCGCTCAAGGCCGGCGCCGTGGCCGAGGTCAGGCGCGACGACGAGCGCGTCGTCATCACCGCCGACAAGCGGATCGAGCTGCGCTGCGGGCTGGCCTCGATCATCCTCGAAAAGGATGGCCGCATCAGCATCCGCGGCGTGCAGGTCAGCAGCCAGGCGAGCGGACCCAATCGCGTGCGCGGCGGGTCGGTCCACTTGAACTGAGGGCGCGGATGCTGCGCGTCGCCACCATTGCCGGCATCACGGCGCAGCACGCCGAGGAGGCCGCGTTCCTGTGGCTGCGCCGTCGCAACGCGATCGACGGGCACCTGCTCGACGAGACGGGCATCGGCCGCATCGACCAGCGCCTGGAAGCCAATATCGAGGGGCTTGAGGCGGCCGGGCTCGCCGGCTGGACCCTCGCGAAGGAGCGTTTCGCGGACTATGCGGAGCCGGGCGAGACCTTCGTCGTCGGCGTGCTGGCGCTGCGCTCGGGATCGCCCGAGGCCGTCGCCGAGGCGCTGGAGCTGGCCGGGCCGCTGGGCGAAGGCGGCGTGGCCGCACTGTCGGGGGCGATAGCCCGGACGCCGCGCGAAAACCTCCGCCCCTTCGTCGCCGACTGGATCAACTCCCGCAAGCCGATGCTGAGGTCGCTGGGGCTGGCGTCGCTGTGGCACCATCGCGTGGATGCCGGGCCGAAGCTCGGCGAGTGCCTCGACGACCCGGACGCGAGCGTCCGCATCCGCGCCCTGAAGCTCGCGGGTCGGCTGAAGCAGCGGCAGCACATGCCGGCCGTGCAGGCGGCCCTCGGCCGGGAGGATGCGGGCGAGAGGCTCGAGGCGGCCGTCGCTTCCTGCCTGCTGGGCGACCCGAAGGCCGGCCGCCCCGTGCTCGACCGGCTTGTGCTCACCGTGCCCGGGCTTGCCCGCAGGGCCATGGAGATGCGGCTGCTGACGACTCCTGCCGCCGAAGCCAAGCGCTGGCTCCAGACCCGCCTCGAGCAGCCGCTGTCGCGTGTCGACGCGGTGGCCTCGATCGGCCTGCTCGGCGATACGGCGATCATGCCGTGGCTGATCGAGAAGATGCGCGATCCCGAACTGGCGGTTGCCGCGGGAGAGGCGCTGCGCGACCTGTTCGCCGTCGATTTCGACGACACGGACGCCTTCACCTCCGATCCGGCCTCGCTCGGCCCGGCCTTCGCCGACCGCGAGGAGACCGAGCTGCCGGCGGCCGACCAGGTGGCGGCGTGGTGGAAGGAGCGGGCCGCCTCGCAGCCCGGCGCACCCTACCAGTCGATGCGGCGACAGCGGCTGGATGCCTACCGCGCGGCCTTGCGGGAGCCGGAGCTGCTGCTGGCGAACTGGCGCCGCACGCATCAGTACCCGGCGTGGATGTGAAGGATCAGGCCGCGCGGCGCATGCCGAAGACGGCAGCGGCGGCCCGCGTACCGGCCTCCGACGCCACCTCGCACATGGCGACCGGGCCGGGGGCATAGTCCCTGGCGATGCTGTCGGCCGCGACCAGCAAAGCGAGCGCGCCGCTCGCGGCACCGACGTCGCCGACGGTCATCGCCGGATAGCACGTCGCCAGCAATTCGCGCCGCGTCTGGTAGAAGCGCGCCCGCGCGATCAGTTGCTCCAGCCCGCTGAACCGCTCGCCGTTGGAGTTGCTGACGACGAAGGAGATGTCGGGCTCTCCCGGGCCGGGGCTCGCCGTCGCAGCGCGCAGCGCCGCGAGCAGGCCTCGGCCCTGGCTGGTCCGGTCGGAGAGCACGCTGTCCGCTTCCTGCGCGACGCCCAGTCCGCGGATCGCCGGCACGACCGCGCCCGCCGCCTCGGGCGCAAGCGTGATGCGGGCAAACGCCGCCGCCTCGCCGGGGACGAGGCCTTGCGCATTCTCGCCGCCGGCGAGGCGCTTGGCGTCGCGCAGCCGGGCGAGGTCGCCGTCGTTGAGGAAGCTGTCGACGCCGCCGAGCAGGACCTGCCGCGCGCCCTGCGCTTCGAGGATTTCGGCGGCGCGCTCGATCAGCCCGACATTGGCCGCCGCGCCGCCGTCCACCACGCGCGAGGCGGCGTGGAAGGTGACGCCCATCTGCCGCGTCAATGCCGGCAGGAAGCCGGCCAACGGGACGTCGTCGAAGGCGGGATGCTTGCGGAAGCTCTCCGGCGTCGCGATCAGCAGGGCGGTCTCCTGCGCGCTCGCGCTGCCGCTGCGGAGCGCTTCCGAAATTGCCCTTTCGGCGAGGTTGAGCAGCCAGGTCCCCTGCGTCCGCCGCAACTGATAGTGGGTGGGAACCCGCGCAATGAGCTGGGTGTCGGCGAAAGGCTCGACCAGGAATTCCTCCTCGAAGGCCGAGAGCCCGGCGCGGATCGCCGCGAGCGTCTGGCGCAGGTCCAGCCCTCCGGGCGTCACCGCGCCACCCCCGGAAAGATAGAGGGGCCGCTTCATGCCCGCCACGCGCTGATGCCCTGAACGGTGCCGTCGCCGCCGAGGCTCGTGAAATAGGGCTTCCGCTTGCGATGGGCGAGCACGAGGGCGGGGGTCGCGTGGCCGAACAGGATGCTGCGCAGCCCTGGGCCGTTGCGCTTCGGCACCATTGAAAGCCGCGCCTTGAGCGTGACGCGCGAAAGGTCGGGCTCGATGATGAGGGAATCCGGCTTGAACGCCTGCTCCTCGACGCGGTCGTCGAAGACGAGCCGGATCGGCGCCGTCACGGTGGGAACACGGAACTCCAGCCGTCCCGACGGCGTCATGCCGACCAGCGTCACGGTCTCGCCGCCGGCCAGCCGCTGCATCTGCTGGTCGGTCGGCGCGGACAGGTTGTGGCGATCGTCGAAATCCTTCGCCGGCAGCGGCCACTGGGTGTCGCGCCAGGCCTGGTCGTAGGTGCCCGCCAGCCCGACCCGCGGCTGCCACGCGCGACTGACCACCCCGAAGCCGGCCGGTCGCGGCCGGTCCGAGGGGCTTATATGCGGCTCTTCGGGATAGGTGATGTTCGGCGCCTGCGACCGGACGGCGGGATCGGACGACGGTGCGTGGCGGTAGCCGATGCCGACCGGGTTGCGCGGATCGACCCGTCCGTCCTCAGTCGTCCCGCCATAGGCCCGCTCGTAGACGATCGGCATCTTGGTGAACGGATGCGGCGCGCTGTATCCGCCGGCGTCGTAGAGCCGGTCGCCCATGACGTGCAGCACCTTGCGGATGGGCCCGACCTGCAGCCCGACCTGCATCTCGCGCACCGGCTTGCCCTTCGGCGCGTAGGCTGTGCCGTTGACCACCACGTCGACGCCTGGCTTGGTGGCGCAGGCATCGGAATCGTAGCGGATCGAGGAGCGGCCCGGCGCGCCCGCCGGAATGTCGCCCAAGGTCACCGGCAGCGGATCGGCCGCCGGCTCCAGCGCGCCGGTCGCCTCGGATAGCTGGAAGCTCGCCGAGAACATGGCGATCAGGACCTCTTGGCCGTCTGCGTCGAGCTGCACGTTCGTCAGCGCGGAAAACGGCGTGCGGTTGTCCAGCGGGATGGCGAAGATCATCGGTCAGACCCAGTTGCCGTCCGCGTCCATGCCGATCGGCCAGTACGGCATGCAGGTGACGACCGCCACCAGATCGGTCTCGCCGGCATCGGCCAGCCATTGCAGCAGCAGCGTCTCGGGCGCCACCTCGCGGCCGGGATAGGCTTCGCACAGCTCCACGCAGCGCAGCCAGCACTCCCTCAGCACGTGGACGACCGCCGGATGTGCCGCCGCGCCCGCAATGCGCTTGTCGAAGGAGACGTCGACCGCCTCCGCCCGGCTCCTGCCGAGACGTTCCTGCGCCCTGATCGTGTCCTCCCACCACGGAACCGCAACCAGATGGGCGCGCCACAGCCGCTCGCGATACTCGTCGTAGAGCGCCTGGAAGGCCTGCGGCGCGGCCTCTCTGCGCAGCACCGGATAGTCGCGCGGCTCGATGTCGGACGGCGCCGACAGCAGCCGGCGCATCCCGCTCTCCGGCTCGAAGAGGGTCGTCGGCGTCATCAGACGAACTCCTCCTCCTCGTCGAGCCCGATCGGCACGAAGACGATGCCGAGCGCCAGATGCCCGACGTCCGGCGCCAGCGTCGGGATGTCGTGGATCAGCAGGTCGGCGGGGTTCTCGATCTGCCGTTCGTCCCCCATGCTCGCCTTGCCCCACATTTCCTCGGTATCCTCCGGCCAAGCGGCCAGCGGCTTGCGGCGAAGCTCCTCGTTCTCCTGCTCGATCAGCAGGAAATACTTGCGGAAGATGGCGAGCACGCGGGGATGGCCCGCCGGGCCGGTCGGCCAGCGATATTGTGCGAACTTCGCCCGAGGCCCGTTGTTCAGCTCCTCCCACCATCCGTCGATCGCGGGCGCGACGGCGCGAAGCTCCGCGATGTAACCGGACTGCAGCTCGCGCGCGGAAGCCATGGCTCATCCGATCCTAGAAGGTCGCGGGGTGTTGCATGTTGTTGCGGACATAGTGGCCCATCGTGCCGCCCTGGCTGCAGGCATGCGCCCGGCAATGCGGCTTCACCGTCTCCGGCTTGGCGAAGTGCTGCTTGAAGGCCTCCGGACTCTTCTCCATCCAGCAGCCGCCGAGCTCCCACGCCATGTTCAGCGGCGGCTGGTGGTCGTGCGTCATGTATTCCTTGGTCTCGCCCGCGGCGTTGGTCACCGGCTTGGCTGCGCCGCCGGCGCCCCGGTAGCTCGGCGCCACCGGCCCGTCGGTGTCGCGCTGGCATTCCCAGCACGGCTTGCCGTTGACGGCCTCGGCCTGCGCGTCCGTCCGCGCGGGCCGGCACCGGTCCGAGGAATAATGGGTGTCGCACGGCCTGAAATTGCCTGCCGCCATGAGCGCCATCATGAAGTCGACCAGCGCCTGCACGTCGACGCAGTTCGGCGGCTCGCTGGCCTCGTTCTGGCCCATCGGGTCGCCGTGCCGGCAGACGCCCTTGCCCTCCACCTTCACGTCGAACGACCACAGCGTGAAGACGCCCTTGCCCTTGATCCTGTGGGTGATGACGCCGGCCCCGAGCCCCGGCGTCGCCGCCTCGTTGCCGGTGCTCATCGCGATCTCGGAGACGTTCTCCAGCGCCGTCGGGTTGCCCTGGATCTTGACCGTCTTGCTGCCCTTGATCAGGTCGCTCGCCTTGACGATGTTCACATAGGGGATCGGGACGGGCCCGGCTGGCGGCGGCGGCGGGCTGAGGCAGACGTCGAGCTGGGCGATGCCGGTTCCACCGCTTCCCTTGTGGAAGAAGCCCATCTTGTTGGCGTAGACCGAATTGCCCATGGTCAGGGCGCCTCGACCGTCGACGCGGCCCGCATCGCGGGCAGGCCCTTCTCGGCGAGCTCGTGGATGTCGGCGAAGGCGAGCTCCTGCACCTCCCAGTCGTCGCACCAGAAGGCGATGCGCTCCGGCGCGCTGCGGGTGGAAGGCGGGGGCACGGAGGCGAGTTGCCGGGTGATCTCGTCGGTCGTCCAGCCGCCTTCGACGGCGCCTTTCAGGCAGTCGGCGATCGCGTCGTACCAGCCGTCATTGGCGTCCGGGACCTCGCCCAGCCTGACGATCGCGAACGGGTAGCGGCGGCCGACGCGGTCCCTGCTCATGCGCCACGCCCCCGCGCAGGGCTGGTCGCCGAAGATCCCGCCCTTTATGGCGAAGCGCCAGCTCCGCCGGTCGAGGTCGCCGGTCTCGGGCCGGTCGCGCAATTCCATCGACATCCAGCGATCCCACCGGTCGGTGAAGATGCGCGGCAGGTTCCAGCCGACAAAGTCGCCCGTCGCCGGAATCTTGCCGAAGAACCCCGTCGTCATAGCTGGGCCGGGCAACTGAACTTCTTGAACATCTGCAGATTGTACGGGTTCTCGACGCTCGCTGCCTTCAGCTTGAAATCGGCGAAGACGCCGCCGGTGCCGAGCCGCAGGTCGTAGACGTCGGTGAGCGAGGTCGGCGTGAAGCGGCCGGCCCGCAGCATGCGCAGCCAGGCCCAGCTTCCCGTCTCGCTGAGACGCACCTCAGGCGATCCGTCGATCGGCTGGAAGGCGAGCGAGATCGCGCCGGTCCCGTCCTTGCCGGGCCAGGTCATCGGCTGCGGCCGCGTCGCGTTGTTGTAGTAGACGAGGTTCTGGCCATCGAGGTTGAGCGTGACGCGGGTCACCCGCGGAGAGAGGTCGACCGCCTCCAGCGTGAAGTTCATCACCGGCCCCTGGCCGCCGGCGAACAGGTCGTCGCGGATGCGCCGCGCCTGCTCGAACGCCGCCAGCGAGCCGCCGTTCAGGCCGAAATCGGCACGCCATTTCCACGGCGAGCTGGTCGTGTCGATATAGGTCAGCAAATGGTCGTTGATGAAGGCGTCGATCATGCCGCCGGGGCCGAACAGCCGCGCGAAGTCGCGCACGTTGACGTCGACGGCGCTCTCGGCGTCGAACGGATAACGGTTGTTGAGCGCCGACTGGCAGAAGGGCAGCACATCGGCGCGCCAGATGGCGTTGAGCTCGGAGGTGACGGCGCGCTGCGTCAGCCCACTCGCGTCGCCGGCGATGCCGCCCAGCCAGTCGTCGACCGGGTCGGGCAGGATCTGCGCCTGGCGCGCGACCGCTCCCGTCAGTTCGGCGAGGCCGCCCTGCTTCTTGATGGTCTCGTTCGGGTCGGGCGTGGCGTTGACCGTCTGCAGCATGTTCGACAAATTGGTCAGCGCGACGATCGCGGCATCGAGCGCGGGCGGCTGCCCGTCGACCTCGGCGATCACCCCCTTCAGCGGCTTGAAGTGCTCGGCGACCAGCGTGCCGGTCTGGTCGACCTGCGCCTCGGAACCGCCCTTCGGCAGCAGCTTGGCGCCCTTCTTGACCAGCTTTCCGACCTTGCCGAGCTTGCCGAGGATCTTGGACGCGCCCTTCTTGGCCGCCTTGTTGTCGCCGCCGGCCGCATCCGCCGGCTCGTCGTCCGAGCGGGTGAGCTCGGTTTCGCGCACGACCGCGGTCAGCAGGCGCTTCAGCGAGGAGTCGGCGCTCGACAGGTCCTTCAAATTCTCGCTGGCCACCGAAAGGTCGGTCAGCGGCGCCACGCGCACGTCGCGCAGGAAGCTATCCCACTGGGCGATGTAGTCCTCGTAGTAGAGCTTGAGCACGTCTTCCGCGAGCGCCGGCACCGAGGTCTCGGAGTTCTCCGAGCAGCCGCCGGCGAACACGGCGCGGTCGAGCGCGGCCTGCGCGGCGACGTCCTCGACCCGGTCGAGGATCGCGTCGTGGAAGCCGGCATAGGTGTAGGCGCCCGATATGCCGTTGCGCAGCGTCTTCTCGGAGCGGCGGGCAAGCACCTTGGCGCCGTTCGGACCGGCGAAGTTCGCCGGGATCCACTCGGGCAGGCTGGCAACCGCGTCGTCCGCCAGCAACTGCTTGTAGGCGCGCACGGGAAGCGAGATCGTGCAGACCGTCTTCAGCGCCTCCGCGACCAGCGCGTTGTCGGGCTGGACGTAGGAATCGTCGACGGCCATGCGCCGGATGGCGGCGAGCTCGTGCTCCTCCGCGTTCTGGGTCGGGAACGGCGCGACCGGCGCGTTGTCCGGCATCTCGTTCAGCCACCAGCCCTGCGCAAAGTCCGGGTCCATCTGCGACAGGCCGGTCATCATCCGGTAGGTCTTGAGCGCGCCGAGCATGAATTCCGGCTCGCGGATCTGCCGCCACATGGTCGCTTCCAGAAGCGCGACCATGCGCGGCTCCAGCACGTTGCGAAGCGCGTGGTTGTAGGCTGCCGTCTGCGCCTGCCGCAGCTCGGCGCTCGCCGACGGGCCGGTGAGATCGGGGATCCCGGAGGGGATCGCGGCGCGCGAGGCGACGACCCCGTCCATCGCGGTGAGCGCGCTTTCGAGCGTCGGCGACTGGACGAGCGTCGGCTCGGCGGCCGCCGCTGCCAGCGGCCGCTGCAGGGCCACGAGCTCATCGGCCTGCGCGTCCACCGCCTGCCGGTTGTCGAGGTAGGAGAGTGTGAAGGCCGTTGCGGCCGCCAGCACGACGAGCACGGATGCCGCGACGGCGCCGCGCCAGATCCAGGCGCGCCGCTTCAGCGCGAGCGGATCGAACGTCCCGAGCCCGGCCTCCCGGAAGATCACCTCGGTGAGCAGGTGCTTGAGGAAGAAGCTGCGGCGCTCGACGCGCTGCGCCAGCATGCTGCGGCGCGGCGGCAGGCCGAAGGAGGAGGAAAGCTGGGCGGCCAGCCGGTCGATTGGCGCGCCCTCCTGCGTGGCCGAGGTGAAGTAGATGCCGCGCAGCCAGGCGCTTTCCTCGTATTTGCTCTCGCCGACCATGGTGTCGACCAGGAGCTGGATCGGCTCCGAGAGGCTTTCCACCTGCGCCGGGAAGCGGAACACCTCGGCGCGGTCGCTGAGCCGTTCCTCGTCCTCGAGGCGCGGCACCATGCGCACTTCGAGTTCGCGCGCCAGCGTCGAGATCTCCTTGCCGACGTTCTCGCGCGTGATCCGCGCGTCGACCGGGAAGGTGGTGCCCCAGACCTGCTCGCGCGCCGCCGTCGAAAGCTTGCCGAAGAACTGCTCGAAGCCCTTGATGAGATCGGCCTTGGTCAGCATCAGGTAGACCGGCAGCTTGATCTCCAGGCGCTCGTTGAGCTCCGCCAGGCGCCGCCTGATCTTGCGGCCGTGCGAGCGGATCGCCTCGTCGCCTTCCGACAGCACGTCGACGGAGATCGTCACGATCACGCCGTTGAGCGCGCGCGCCCCGCGATGCTTCTTCAGGAGGTCGAGGAAGCCGAGCCATTCGGTGGCGTCGACGTCGGGCTGGCTTTCCTGCTGCGTGTAGCGGCCGGCGGTGTCGATCAGCACCGCGTTCTCGGTGAAGAACCAGTCGCAGTTGCGCGTTCCGCCGATGCCGTGCAGGTCGCCTGTCAAGTCGATCGGGAAGTTGAGGCCGGACTGGCGCAGAGCCGTGGTCTTGCCGGTGCCGGGCGGTCCGACGATGACGTACCACGGCATCTCGCGCAGGAAACGCCGGTTGCCGAGCTTGCGCCGGCGCAGCTCGGTGAGCACTTCCTGGAACTTCGCGCCGACGGCGGCGACGCTTTCCGCGCCCGGGTCCGCCAGCTTTTCCTCGGCCGGCGCGGCGATCTCCTGCACGAACATCCGGTTCGCCTGCATGGCGCGCCGGCTGACGATGACGAGGCGGATGAGCCACAGGATGAAGAAGACCGCGATAACCGCGATGCGCACGGTCTCGGGTTCGAGCGGCTGGTAGGGGCCGATGGCGACGATCGGCCCGAAGATCCACACCACGACCGACAGCAGCGTCAGGCCGATCAGCGTCCACAGGATCGGCGAGGTCAGGACGGACCACAGGAATCGCAGGACGAACATCGCTACAGTCTCTTCTCGATCAGGACCTCGACCCTGCGGTTCGAGGCGCGTCCCTCACGCGTCGAATTGTCGGCGATCGGCTCCGTCTCGGCCTTCCCCTCGGACTTGATCCTCTCCTTTGGCACCCCGGCCTCGACCAGCAGGTCCATGATGGTCGCCGCGCGCGCTTCCGACAGCCGCTGGTTCGTGCTCAGCGGGTTGGAGCGCCGCGCCGGCACGTTGTCGGTGTGCCCGACCACGGTGATGTTGCCGATCAGCTCCTGGTTCTCGACGATGACGCCGGCGATCGAGGCGATCAGCGGCTCGAAGCCCGCGGAAAGCTTGGCGCGCGACGACTGGAACAGTTCGGGATCTGTGGCCTGGATGACCAGCCGGGCGAGCGAGATGCTCTCGTTGCCCTTCAATGCAGGGCGGAGCGGCGCCGGAGCCGCTGCCGTGAACTCCGGCAGCAGGTCGAACTCGACGACCTGCGGCGCGGGCGGCGGCGGCGCGGGCGGGGCCTCCGGCGCCACCGGCTCGGGCTTCGGCGCGATGCGGGTGATGCCGGTGCGGTCTGCCGGCGGCAGCGCCCGCACCAGCGTGGCGAGCGTGGTGGCGTGGCTCGAAAGGCCCACCGAAAGGCCGACATAGGTCGCCGTTGCGACGAAGACCGCCAGCAGCGCCACCACCCAGATCGGCACGATGAAGCGCGGCGGCTCGTCCGATGCGACGACGCCGCGCCAGTTGGGCGAGAGCGGCGCGTCCTCGACGTCGGCATTGCGCAGGAAGCGCGCCGCCGCGACGCGCACCGCGTTGAGCGAGCGGTCGCCGGCGCGACCCGGCACGCGGTACTTGCCGCGGAAGCCGAGCGCCATGCAGTGATACTGCAGCTCCAGCATCTCCGGGTCGCGGTTCGGGTTGCGCTCGAGCTGTTCGAGGCGCTGGAAGAACTGCGTTCCGGCGTCGACGTCGCCGCGCAGCATGACCACCAGCGGCTGCCGCGGCCAGGCGCTGGCCCCGCCCCACGGCGTGTTCAGCGCCAGGTCGTCGAGAAGTGCGGCGACCACCCATGCCGCCTGGTCTGCGCGCTCCAGCGACGAGCCCGTCGACACCGCCGTGTCGCGCGCTCGCACCAGCGCGTCGAGGAGCCGCGTGCGCAGGCCTTCGGGATTCTCGGGCGGGATGGCGTTTTCGAGTTCCGGCGCAAACTCCAGTAGCGGCGCGAAGGCCGAGACGAGCTTGTTGGGGTGCGCCCGCGTCTGCCGCACCGGCCCGGCGGCAAGCGGCTGCGTCGGATAGGACGGCTGCTCGCGTTGCGGCGGCTGCCGGGGCGCCTGCGGTTGCGGCTGTGCCGCCCTCGGCGACGAGGAGGCGTCGACGAGGCGGATGCGGGTTTTCTCGCGATCCTCCGACAGGCCGAAGGGATCGTCCCTGCTCATGGCGTCACCTGTTCACCGAAAAACAGTCGACCTGCGGTTCGCTCGGCAGCACGCCCGACACGCCGATGACGAAGCCGGGCGCGTCGAGCAGCGAGGCCCAGTGCTCGCTGCGTTGGTCGAGCTCCAGGCAGAGGCGGTCGCCGTCATAGGGGATCTCGCGCGGCTGCGAGTGCAATGGCTTCAGCGGTATTCCCGGCAGGCGCGACTTCCACAGTCCCTCGAACTCGTCCGAGGAGCCCACCGTCGCCTGGTTGACGAAGATCTTGCGCAGCGCGTCCTCGGAAAGCTCCGATCCGACCCGCACCACGATCCGGCTCGACGTCAGGATCTTCGGGTTGTCGATGCGCACCTTCCAGACGTTGGTCGAGTGGCGCATCACCGGCAGCGCGCGCGACTTCGGCTCGACATAGCGCATGCTCAGGATCAGAGACCGCAATATGTCGGCGAGCGCGTTGAACGGCACGCCGGGGAACATGTGGTCATAGGCCTGCAGCTCCGCCAGCCTGCGCGAGCTCGACCCGTAGGTCGCCATCGAGCCGGCGAGGCCCGCGAGCTCCAGGAAGAGCTCGGCCGGGTGGAACACCTCCTGCGCCAGCATGTGCGCCAGCCGCGGCCGGGCCGCGTTGGCGAGGTTGAGCATCAGCAGGTCCTCGACGCTGCGCCCCGGCCCGCCCAGCACGACGGCGCCGTGGGCGTCGGCGATGTGGTCCAGCCCGGTGATGATCTCCTGCAGCAACTGCGCGTACCAGGGCACCGCCGAGGTGACCAGCGTCGGCGGCAGGAACGTGTCGACCAGCGCGACGCTGCCGTCGGCGCGCAGGCCGCGCATCTCGGCGACGGGGAGCGCGGTATAGCCGCCGACCGACTTGCCGGGCGGCAAAAGCACCGCCTGCGGGCGGGCGATCTCGATCTCCTCGGCGTCGGCGCCGCCCTGCACGGCGTCGTTCACCGTCAGGATCTTGCCGCGATAGCGCGCGCCGCTCGCGTTCGCATGCGCCGGATCGAAGGCGACGCCGCCGACCGGCTCCAGCGGCAGCGCGATCAGCACGGCGCCGGCCGCCGTGTCGGCCGTCACCGCGAGCGGACGCGGCGCGTCCATCGTCTCGGGAATCGAGAACGGCGTGCCGTCGGGAAAGATGCCGCGGGCCGCCACGATCGAGACCTGCCCCGCCTTGAGCAGCGCCTGGTCGAGCGTCAGCTCACGGAAGCCGAAGGATTGAAGCCGCGCGGCCTGCAGCACCCCGCGCGCGCTCGCCTCGATGAAACGGTCCTGCTGCTGGAAATGCTGCGTCCGGAGAAACAGGCCCTCGGACCACAGCACTCTGTTCGCATCGGTCATTTACTGGCCGCCCTCCGAGGACGAGAAGATGCCGTTCTTGCGGCTGCTTATCGAGATGCCGCCCTTGCCCAGGCCGACATTGATCGTCAGGTTGGATCCCGGCGAGATCGGGAGCGTCGATTTCCACCGCCGGCTCGCGGGCTCGCGCACGAAGGCGACGAAGCCCAGCGCCGCCGCCTCGACCTCGACCGTGATGTTCTGCGAGGCGCGCCGGCCCGGCCCGACCGCGACCGAATCCATGCCGAGCAGGTCGCCGCCCAGCGTCCCGGCCGCGTTGCCTTCGAGCGCGAAATAGTCCGCCTGCTGGAACGCGCCGGTGCTCTTCAGCCTGTAGATCATCACCACGACGGGGCGGTCGCCGCCATTGGGACCGGGGTTCATGCCGGCGCCGCCGATCAGGTTGACGGTCAGCTTCGAGGGTTTCGGGTCGAACAGGCCGCCGGTCGCGAACACGAGGGAAGCGGCAAGGGCGACGAAGACGGCCAGGCGTCTCAGCATCTCACTCCTCCTCATAGGCGTCTCGGAAGTCCGCGCCTATCTCGCCCAGGAAGCGATTCTCCGCGCTCTGGGCGATCTCGCGATGACGTTTCTGGTACAATTGCCACAGTTTTGAGGCGCGGTTGACCGGAAGCAGCGCGCTGACGCCGGAACCGGCCTTCAATTCCTCCTCGATCGCCGCCGGATCGAAGCGGTCGATCATCTGCCGCAGCGCCGACTGGATGCCGCGCCAGGCCCGCACATGATGCTGCGCGAGGTCGCGGATGGCGTCGGCGATCGCCGCCCGGCCGCCGAGGAAGCCGGGGCTGCGCTCCGCCAGGATCGTGGCGAGCGCGTCGTCCACGGTCGGCAGGAACTTCAGCGGGTTCACCTGCGAGGAGCCTACGATGGTGTGCGCGACGCGGGCATTGCTCTTCTCCTCGGCGCGCTTGCGCAGGAGCTGCATGATGCCGTCCATCATCAGCCGGTATTCGCTGCCGAACTTCTCCATCTCCGCGACCGCGTCGCGCGCCGGGATGTCGGCGGACGAAAGCCCTAGACCGCGCAGGAATGCTGCGCGCAGGTCGTCGCCGTCCTCGGTTGCCGGGCGAGCGGCCGCCGGCTCGCGCCGGGGCTCCTGCCGCGGCTCGGGACGCGGGGCTGGCGCCGGTTCCGCGGCTTTCGACGGCGCGGCCTCGCGCGGCGGCATCTCCCACGGCGCCCGCTGCGACGGCGCGTCGTTCCCGGGCGGCGGGGCCGCTGGCGCCGGTTCCGCCGCTGCCCCGCCGAAGCCGAAATCGTCGAAGGGCGCGGCTTCCGCCGCCTTCGGGGCGGCCTTCGGCTGCGCCGGTTCGGGATCGAAGCCGAAAGGATCGAGGAAGGTGCGCGGCCGCTCGTCCTCGCGGTCCGCCGGCCTGCTCGCCACGGGGTCGAGGCTGAACGGGTCGTCGAAAGCCTGGGACCGGCCGTCGCTGCCCTGTCGCTCGAACGGCTTGGCGACGGCCTCGCTCGGCTGGTCGAAAGGCCTCGGCAGGTCCGCCGGCCGCGGCTGCTTCGCCGGTTCCGGCTCGCGGCGGGCGAAGAAGTCGTCGCCGCCGAGGTCGACGGCCCGCCGCGACACGCCGGGCCGTGGCTCGGCGGCGGCGGCAGCGCCCTGCAGGTTCACGCGCAGCACGTAGTCGCCCATCCTGAGCCGCATGCCGGGGCGCAGCTCGGTCGAGTTCCCCGCGCCCAGCGGCTTCACGGCGTCGTCGATGAACAGGCCGCTGCTGGAGATGTCGGTGACGGTATAGCTGCCGCTGCCGCCGGTGATGCGGCAGTGGGCGCGTGAGACGAACATGTCGGGGTCGTCGATCTGCCAGTCGGCTTCGGCGCTGCGGCCGATCACCAACTCACCGGTATCCAGCTCGACTTCGCGGACCGCCTGAGCGCGGGGGCCCTGCTGCAGTGTGAGCACCAAGCTCATGCGCCTGCCCCTGGGTTTTCGGGCCGCCAACCGACGACTGCCCGCAGTCGCATCTCGTCAGCATCCCCCTTTTCATCCGGGCGCGCAAGCCAGCTCGTCCGCCCCAGCCGGACGCTGCCGAGGTTCGGCTTGGGCACCTCCGCTTGCCTGAGGACGACGCGCACGTCGACGTCGATCTGCTCGCCGACGAGGTCGCGGATGGCGCGCTTCAGGGCCGGATGTCGGTCCCCGTCGGGCAGGAAGGACAGGTAGTCCCTGATGCCCACGGGGCCGATCACCAGCTCGACCCGGCTCTGCCGGGAAAAGGTCCGGCTTCCGACCGTCGCGCCGCCGCCGAGCACGGCGTAGGCCTGCCCGAGCCGGCTTTGCAGGCCGCGCGGGATCGGCACCCACGCGGCGACGAATTCCTTGATCGCCACGGGCACGTCGAAGGCCTCGGAGATGAACAGGGTGAGGCGCTCGGGCCCGTCGACCTGGCTTGCGAGCGCGGCGGCCTGCTTCAGCTTGACCATGTCGAGCGAGGGGTCCTCGCCATTGTGCGTGCCGGGCAGGCCGATGCCTGCCATGGCTTCCAGCATGGCGCGCACGCGCCCGCTGACCGGACGCTCCACCTGCACCGCCGGGCTGTGGTCCGCCCAGGCGCGATAGTAGAGCGCCATCATGCGGTGCTGCAGCATGTTGACGAAGTCGACGAAGGTTGTGTCGGCCGTCTGGCGCGCCTCGGCCCCGGCGAACCAGCGCTGCGACAGCCGGTCGAGCACCCAGCGCGTGATGTGGATCGGCATCGGGCCTTCGGGGCCTAGCAGGCCGAGATTGGCGATCGTCACCTGCGGCGCCCGCCCGCCGGACGCCTCCTCGTACTCGGCCACGTCCTGCGTCGCGAAGCCGAGCCGGATCTGCTGGCCGAGCCGCGCCGGCTCGCGCTCGGGGCCGCCCTTCTGCCCGAAGCGCTTGTCGCCGCTCTCCAGTTGCCGCAGCAGCTCGAAGAAGTCGAAGGAGGCGTTCACCCCGCCGTGCCCGCGCGGGCCGGCCGGCTTCAGATCAGGTGGCGGTTGCCGAGCGTCATCGGCCATGACACCTCCTCCTGCTTCTGGAGCAGCCGCGAACGCGTGCGCACGAAGCCGTTGATGCCCGCATGCCGCGCGAAGAGCTTGGACAGCAGGGCCGACAGGAGCAGCGCGCTGTGGCCCGTCAGGACCGACTGGTCGATGTCCAGCGTCACCTCGATGCCGCGGCCGAAGCACATCGGGCCGTCGATCGGCAGCCGCTCGACCACCGGCCGCGACGTCACCCGCGACACCGAGCGGACATGCCGCGCAAGCCCCGGATCGCCGCGGTCGGCATAGAGGTCGAGCATGGCGTGCAGCGGGTCGGCGCCGCGTCCTTCCGCCGCGAGGCTGAGGAAGTTGAGCGAAAGTTGCGAGATGACGCGCCAGGCGAGCTCGTCGGCCCGCGATTCGCCCTCCGCGCTCGACGGCAGGGCCGGCGCGATCGACCTCTGCGGCGGCCGGATGGCGCCGATCAGCCGGATCGCCTCGATCGGGTCGCCTCCGTCGAGTGTCAGCGTCGGCGTGTCGTCGAGGATCGGCAGGTCGCGGTTCGTGCAGAGCGCGACGATGTCGATCCGCTTCAGCGGGAAGCTCGGCACCTTGCCGGGCGGCCGCGAGATGGCGATGAAGACGTCGTCGCCCATGTAGGAGGCCCGCGTGACGCCCTGGCGCCGCTCGTCCTCGGTCGCGCGCCGCGGCCGGCGCTCGGTCGAGTAGACCCAGCCGCTGCCGCGGTTCTGCCCGAGCCCGAACAGCTCGGGGATCGCCGCCTCCGGCCCGTCGCGGTCGGCGTCCTCGACTCGCAGCACGCGGAAGATCTCGAAGTCGCGCGGCCGCGTCCGGTCGGCATATACCGGCTGACGCGTGCGCCGCTCGTCGAGCTCGATGACGTTGCACTCCCGCTCGAACAGATTGATGATCGGCGCCGCGAAAAGCTCGAAATCCGCCGCCGCGACGTCGGCGAGCTCGGACGCGTGCCGGCGGAAGAAGAAAACGATCTCGAGGCGGTTTGCGCAGGCGCGGACCACGGGCTGCAGCCCGCGGATGCGGGCGTAGTGGAACCGCTCCGGCATCATGAAATATTCGCGCAGCAGCCGGTATCCCTCGAAGGTCGGCCGGGTGCGCGGCATCAGGGCCTCGGCGTCGGAGATGCCGACCATGTCCGGCAGCGCCAGTTGGCGGACCGCGCCCGCCGCACCTTCGGGCCGCGCGCCGGCCGCGACGCACGCGCCGAACAGTGCGTCGAACAGTTGCGTCGACTTGGCCCGCCCGGCGAAGCACAGGTCCAGCGCGTCGACCGTCAGCTCGTTGAGGTTGCCCTTGCCCACCCGCGCCAGCGACAGGCTGAGCGCGGATTCCGCGGTCGCGCCGCCCGGTGCCTGGAGTCCGGCGCTGGCGATCGCGCTGCGGTCCTGGAAATAGCGCACGGCAGCGACTTCGAGCGGCCAGAGGTGGACGTCCTGCGCCGTGACGTAGGTCGCCCGCGTCGACAGTCCCGGCAGCAGGCCGGACAGCAGCCGCGCGCCGCGCGTCACGACATGGCCCTCGTTCATCGTCTGAAGCTGCTGGCCCGGTTTCAGTACCGCCATGCCCGTCGCTGGCGCCGGCGAGACGAGGTCGGGATAGAGCACGTCGAGCACGCTGCGCGCGAAGCGGGAGCGCTCGCCGTCGACCTTGAGCCGCGTGCGGGCGGCCAGGAAGGCGACGCCGTCGAGCAGCCGTTCGACATAGGGGTCGGGGCAGGGGACGGTGTCGAGCGACAGGTTGCGCGCGACGGTGGGATGCATGTCGGCGAATTCGGCGGCGAGCTGCCGGATATGCGTCAGCTCATCCTCGTAATACTCAAGGAAGACCCGGTCCATCCGCCCTAGATGTCCCTGACTTCGGTCTGGGCCTTGCCGTTGTCCAGATTGATCGTGGTGCGCAGGCGCAGGCGTTCGGGCGTGGGGTTGGTGACGAGGACGGCGTCGATCTCGATCTTCAGCCCGCCGCTCTTGTCGCTGAGCGTGACGTCGACCTTGGTGGCCCCGTCCTTCAGCCGCGGCTCGAAGGTGGCCAGCACGGCGCGGATTTCCTTGGCCAGCGCCTCGCGGTCGAAGTCGCGCGACGACCGGCCGGAAAACGACGGGACGCCGTAATTGACCACGCTGCGCCGCACCTCCGGAAAGTCCGTGAGGTCCTGCACGTTGTCGACGAAGCTCTCGGCCTCCCAGTCGGCCATCATCGGGGTCGATTCGTAGCGCTCCGTGTTGAACAGCGCCTCGATATCGCGGCGCACCGCCTCGCGCAGCACGCTGCTCGACACGACGATGCCGAGATGCTGCAGCTCGGCCCGGCGGCGGTTGTGGAAGGCCAGTTGATGAAGCCGTTTCTTCTGGTCCTGCGTCAGCTCCGGGTCGGCGTCGATCTGGCGGGCGCTGCCGTTGAGCAGCGCGTCGACCTTCTCCGCCCCGATGTCGGCGCTGGCGGCGTCCCGCATCGCCCCGATCTCGGTCTCGAGGCTCGGGAGGTCGTCGATCAGCCTGTCCCACAGGGAAGGCTGAAGGGCCTCACGCTTGGCGGCGCCGGGCGCCGCCTGCGTGAGGCCCCTGTCGGGCCTTGGTCCTGTCGCGTCAGGCCGCGGTCGCGACATTCATTTCGACTTCGTGATCGTCGTCGTAGGTGAACTTGATCGTCTTGTAGGCGAAGGCGATCACGTCCTCGATGACGTCCGGCTCGTCCGAGCTGGCATGCATGTCGTAGTTGATGATGGACGCATCCGTCAGCGTCACGACCAGATAGTCGCTCGTCTCGCCGTCGATGGTGCGCCGGCAGGTGAACACCACCTCGTCGAGCTTGGTGTTGTCGTAGAGCGCCTTCGCCAGATAGGGCGACGACATGTCGTAGTGCTTCGTCAGCGTCAGCATCCCGAGCGAGACGCGGCCGCGGCGCGACAGCGAATTGGGGTCGTGCGGCGCCGTCATCTTGAAGTCTACGCCGTAGACCTCGATCTCTTCCTCGTGGCCGTCGCGCTCGCTCGGCCCCGGAATGTCGGGGACTTTCAGAAACCCGTCTATCCGCGTTCTCAGTTCAGCCATGGTGACTTCCTCTCCTCGCTAAAGACGAACTTACTGCTTCACGGAAGGCAATTCGGAAACGAGGCGCAGCGATGCGTTGATGCCCTCGAGCTGGTAGTGCGGCCGCAGGTAGAAGCGGGCATTGTAGTAGCCCGGGCGCCCCTCGACGCTGTCGACCTGCACCTCCGCCGCCGCCAGCGGCCGCTTGGCGCGGGCCTTGTCGTCGGCGAAGGCGGGATTGGCCAGCACGTAGCGGTTGATCCACTCGGTCAGCCAGACCTGCATGTCCGAGCGTTCCTTGAACGAGCCGACCTTGTCGCGCGCGATCGCCTTCAGGTAGTGGGCGAAGCGCGAGACCGGGAACAGGTAGGGCAGGTTGGCGCTCAGCCGCTCGTTGGCCTGCGCGTCCGGGTCGACCAGCCGGCCGGCGCGGGTCTCGTCGTCCTGCAGCGAATGCGCCCCGATGAAGGCCGCGAGGTCCGTATTCTTGCGGTGCAGGATCGGCATCAGGCCGAGCTTGGCCAGCTCCGCCTCGCGGCGGTCGTCGATCGCGACCTCCGTCGGGCACTTCATGGCGACCGAGCCGTCGTCGGTCGGGAAAGCATGGACCGGCAGGTTCATTACCGTGCCGCCGTTCTCGACGCCGCGGATCTGCGTGCCCCAGCCGTAGAGCTTGTGGCTGCGGTTGATGTTGACGCCCATCGGGAAGGCGGCGTTCATCCACACATACTTGTTGTGGTCGCCCTTCACCTCCTCCTCGAAGGCGAAGCCCTTCACCGGCACCGTGTCGGCACCGTAGGGCAGGCGCGCCAGCACCCGCGGCATGGTCAGGCCGATGTAGCGGGCGTCCTCGCTCTCGCGCAGCGACTGCCACGACGCGTAAGCGGGGTTGGACACGATCTGCTGCAGGTCCTGCGGGTTGGGCAGCTCCTGCCAGGTGTCCATGCGGAACAGGCGCGGCGAGGCCGCGGCGATGAACGGCATGTGCGCCGAGGCGCAGATACCCGACAGGTTGCGCAGGAGCCCGACGTCGCGCGGATGGTTGGAGAACTCGTAGGCGCCGATCATCACCCCGAACGGCTCGCCGCCGAACATCGAGTATTCGTCGGTGTAGGTCTTCTTGAAGATGGGGCTCTGGTCCCACATCTGGCCTTCGAAATCCTCGAGCGTGTCGGCAAGCTGCTCCTTGGAGATGTTCATCACCCGGATCTTCAGCTTCTGGTCTGTCTCGGTGTTGTTGACCAGATACCAGAGGCCGCGCCAGGTACCCTCCATCTCCCGCACCTCGGGACAGTGCAGCACCTCGTTCATCTGCGCCGACAGGAGCTTGTCGATGCCGGAGATCAACGACTTGATCGAGCGGATCGCGTTGGACGAGATCGCGGTCGTCTCGGAACGCGACTGGGCCGCCAGCGCGAGGTTGCGCACGAGCTGCTTCAGCCGGTCGCTGTCGTCCTTCTTGACCTTGAAATCCTTTTCGAGGAGCCCGCTGAACTCGTCGAGGTCGACGGCTTCGGCCTGTGCGGCGCCGGCGGCGGCTGTCTGCTTTTCGGCCATCGCTTACTCTCCCGCCTTGTCGTCGGTCGCCTGCGAGGCGATCTGAGCCAGCAGCGGCTCGTTGTTCAGGAGCTGCGCGATGCGCTTTTCGGCATCGACGCGCCCGTCCATGAAGCCGAGCAGCTCCTCGAGCTGGCGGCGCATCTTCAGGAGCTCGGCGAGCTGCGGCACCTGCTCGGCGATGCGGTCGGGGGCGAAGTCGCCCATGTTGTTGAACGTCAGGTCGACGGCCAGCTCCTCGTCCTGCTCCTGGCCCTCGGCCTGCGGCAGCACGTTCTTCACCCGCGCCTTCACCCGCGGCCCGAGCGCTTCCATGAACTTCGGGAAGCGGCCGGCGTCCGTCTCGACGAAGCCGCGCTCCTGCAGCGTCTTCTGCGCTTCCCTCGTCTCCGACTTGCCCGCCAGGTCGGCCATCACGCCCATGACGAAGGGCAGCTCGATCGTCGTCGGGCTGCCGTAATGTTCCACGTCATAAGCGATCTGCACGCGCGGTGCCCGGTTTCGCTCGATGACCTTTGCTTTGCTCTCGGCCATGTGAAGTTACCTCTCGTCCTTCTGGTCCTTTTGCTCTCTCTGAGCCGACTTCTTGTCCTTGTCCGCAACCCCGGCCAGCAGCCGGAACTCCTTCAATCCCGACGGCGCGAGGTCCTCCATGAGCTCCAGGAAATCCATGTGCACCATGCGCCGCACCCGCCGCGCCAGATGCGGAATGGGGCTCGACGGCTCGGTGCGGTCGTAGAAGGAGATGACGAGGTCGAGGCATTTCACCACCTCGTCGCGCGACGAGATCCGGTCCGGCAGCCCGGCGGTCGACATGCCGGCCGCGGCTGGTTCCGCATGGCCGTTGCCCTGCGCCGTATACCCGTTGGCCTGGGCGGCCGCGGCCGGCTGGGCCGCGACCTCCGCCGGCTTTTCGCCGGGCGCCCCCTTGCTCCGTTCGAGCGAGCCGATCACGCGGTCGATGAAACGCGTCAGCTCCGGCACGCTCGGGCCGACGGTGCCGATCTTCGTGTTGATGACGGTGTCGAGCCCGGCCAGCGCCGAGCGCGCCTGCCTGGCACCCTGGACCAGCGCCGCGAACTGGTCGGCGGAGCGGTCCGCCAGCGCGGCGATCGCCGCCCGGATCTTGTTGATCAACTGCTCGTGCGACTTCGACAGCGCCGCGCGTTCCGCGTTGCTGAGCCCCGACGCCGCCTCCTGCAGCATCGTCCTGTCGTCGAGCGAGCCCTGCTCCAGCTCGCGCCCGGTGACCGGGCCGAGGCCGGGCGAGTTGAAGAAGGCCATCTGCCTCAGGTCGGCGAGCACGCCCGTCTGCGCGTTCTGCAGGTCGAGCAGCGCGTTGATCCGGCGCAGCGCCGCCTCGCGCGGCGCGCCGCCGCGCAGGGCCGGATGCAGGTTGTCCCAGAACTCGTCGAGCGACCTGGCGATGAGCTCGAGCCCCTGGGCGAGGCCGGCAAGCCCGTCCTGGCTCGAAAGGGCGCGGGTGACGATCAAAAGCAGCCGCAGGTCGCGTCCCTGCTCGCGCAGCTCCTCCGCCTTGGTGAGCACCGCCTCCCAGTCCGGGGGCGTGGTGGCCTGCGAGACCGGGCGGTTGCGGTCGTCGTAGACGACGCTCACCTGGGGCTCGATCAGCCTCAGCAGATCGTGGAACCGGGTATCGTTGCGCAAATCCTCTCCGGACGGATTTTCACCGTCGAGCGGTCGAAGCCACGGAGCGAGATCGATCACCACCAGCCTCCAGCAGGAGAGCCCCAGACCGAGAGCGTGAGGAGGAACGATCCATCCATATCACGCAAGGGCATGTGAGGGACTACCCCAAGGGCACAAGATACGCGGTTTTCGGGAAAACTGTCTACGTGATGAATAAGGAATTGAGCGCGGTCGACAACTTCTCGCCGGACTATGTAACCGCGCTCATTCGAAAGTGTAGGTGAACCCGCTCTCGGACGCGCCGACGGTGACCTTGTCGAAAGGCTTGCCCTCCAGCGCCCGGTTGAGCACGCCCCGGCTCAGGTCCGGGAGCAGCGTGTTGGTCAGGATCGCGTCGATCATGCGGCCGCCCGACTCGATCTCGGTGCAGCGCGCCTTGATCAGGTCGAGCACGCCGTCGCCGATCACCAGCTCGGCGTCGTTGTTGGCGCGCAGGCGCCCGGCGATCTTGGAGAACTGGTGGCGGGTGATCGCCTCGATCATGTGGTCGGACAGCGGATAGTAGGGGATGGTCACGACGCGCCCGAGGAAGGCCGCCGGGAACACCTTCAGCAGCGGCCCGCGCAGCGCCGCGTCGAGGTCCTCGATGCCGGACCGGGCGCGGCCGCTGTCGGTCTTCTGCATGATGATTTCGGAGCCGACGTTGGAGGTCAGCAGGATCAGCGCGTTCTTGAAGTCGATCCTGCGCCCCTCGCTGTCGTCCATCATGCCCTTGTCGAACACCTGGAAGAAGATCTCGTGGACGTCCGGATGCGCCTTCTCCACCTCGTCGAGGAGGATGACGGAATAGGGCTTGCGCCGAACCGCCTCGGTCAGGATGCCGCCCTTGCCGTAGCCGACATATCCGGGCGGCGCGCCCTTGAGCGTCGAGACCGTGTGGGCCTCCTGGAACTCCGACATGTTGATCGAGATCAGGTTCTGCTCGCCGCCGTAGAGGGTCTCGGCGAGCGCCAGCGCGGTCTCGGTCTTGCCGACGCCGGAAGGGCCGCACAGCAGGAAGACGCCGACCGGCTTCTCCGGCGCGCCGAGGCCGGCGCGGCTGGTCTGCACCCGCCGCGCGATCATCTCCATCGCATGTTCCTGGCCGACCACGCGCGCCGACAGCGTCTCGGCCAGCTTCAGCGCCTTCTCGGTCTGCGAGGAAAGCATGCGGCCCATGGGGATGCCGGTCCAGTCCTGCACCACGGCCGCGACCGCGTTGCGGTCGACCGACGGCAGGATCAGCGGCGCCTCGCCCTGTGCGTTCGCCAGTTCCGCCATCAGTTCCCGCAGACGGGCGAGATCCGCTTCCTTGTCTGCCGGTTCGGCTCCCGCATCAGCCGCCGCTGGTGCGGCTTCCGAGGCCGCCTCGGCCGGTTCTGCCTCGGGTGCGGCCTCGTCCTGCTGGTCGGCGTCCTCCGGCGGCAGCCTGACCCCTTCGCCGCGCAGCCTGGCGCGCAGGTCGAGGATCTCGGTGACCAGCGCCTTTTCCTTCTCCCACCGATCCTGCGCGGCGGTCAGCGCGCCCGCCGTCTCGGCCAGTCCGGCCTCGACCCTGGCGAGCCGGTCGGCCACGTCGACGCCGATCGCGCCTTCGCGGTCGATGATGCCGCGCTCGACCTCCAGCGCCTGCTGGCGCCGCAAAATGTCCTCGACCTCCGCCGGCGTCGCGTGCTGCGACACCGCCACGCGGGCGCAGGCGGTGTCGAGCAGGCTGACGGCCTTGTCGGGGAGCTGCCGGGCCGGGATGTAGCGGTGCGACAGACCGACGGCCGCCTCCAGCGCCTCGTCCATCACCTGCACCTGATGGTGCTTCTCCAGGATCGAGACGACGCCGCGCAGCATCAGGATCGCGGTGGCTTCCGACGGCTCGTCGACCTTGACCACCTGGAAGCGGCGGGTGAGCGCCGGGTCGTTCTCGATGTGCTGCTTGTATTCGGCCCAGGTGGTCGCCGCGATCGTCCGCAACTCGCCGCGCGCCAGAGCCGGCTTCAGGAGGTTGGCCGCGTCGCCGGTGCCGGCCGCTCCGCCCGCGCCGATCAGCGTATGCGCCTCGTCGATGAACAGGATGATCGGCACCTCGGACGACTGCACCTCGTCGATCACCGCCTTCAGGCGCTTCTCGAACTCGCCCTTGACGCTGGCGCCGGCCTGCATCAGGCCGATGTCGAGCGCGCGCACGCTGATGTTCTTCATCGCCGGCGGCACGTCGCCCTGCGCGATGCGCATCGCGAAGCCCTCGACCACCGCGGTCTTGCCGACGCCGGCCTCGCCGGTGAGGATCGGATTGTTCTGCCGCCGGCGCATCAGGATGTCGATGATCTGGCGGATCTCCGGGTCGCGGCCGACGACCGGGTCGATCTTGCCGTCGCGCGCGCGCTGCGTCAGGTCGGTGGCATATTTCGCCAGCGCGGAATCGCCGCCGGGGCCGCGCTTCGGCGCCTCGGGCGCGGTGTCTTCCGTCGCGGTGCTGCCTTCGAGCGAGCCGTCGAGCACCGCGTCGATCCGGGCCATCACGCCGTCGGCGTCGATCCTGTCGAATTCCGGGCTGATCTTGGACAGCAGTCCCTCGAGCGCAGGCGTCCTGAGGCAGGCGAGCAGGATGTGCCCGCTGCGCACGGTCTCGGTGCCGAACTCCAGCGTCGCCAGGTTCCACGCCTCCTGGATGGCGTGGAATATGTGGTCGGAGAATTCCTCGATCGAGGTGGCGCCGCGCGGCAGCTTGTCGAGCGCGCGGGTCAGGTCGGCTGCGATGCGGCTGCCGTCGATGCCCGCGTCGGCCAGCATCATCTGCACGTCCGAACGGTCGGAGAGCACGAGCTGCTGGATGAAGTGGACGAGCTCGACATAGGGGTTGCCGCGCAGCTTGGCGGCGTCCGCAGCCGCCCTGAAGGCGAGCATGCAGGTCTGGTTGAGCTTGCTGACGAGCTCCTTGCGCTTGACGCTCGGCGAAGACCTGCGTGTGTTGCCGGACTCCATGGTGATGCCTCCCATCACACTCGCTTGCGCAGCTTGGCATATCAGCGGCCCACTTAGAAAGCCGTCAAGACGGCAGTATTTTCGGGGAGCTCCGCCACGGCTTTCGATTGGTTAAGACTCATTCACCCGCACGATAGTTAGTATTGACAGGCCCCGTCTGCGGGATCATTGCTGCCCTTGCGGGAGGAACGATGCATGAGGGAGGACCTGGGCATGTCCCGTTCGACCGGCTTGCGCTCCGCCACAGGCGCGCGATGACGAGGGACGCCTCCGGCGCCTGCATCGCCCATCTTCCCGCCGGGGACGTGCGGGGGACGCTGTCCGACGGGCTCCGCATCTACAAGGGCATTCCCTACGCCCTGCCGCCGGCGGGCGAGCGGCGCTGGCGGCCGCCAGCGCCGGTGCCGCGATGGCAGGGCGTGCGCGATGCGACCAACCCCGGCGAGGCCTGCCCGCAGCCGTCGCGCCGCGCCGGCAGCATCTACGCCAGCGAGATCGCGCCGATCGGCGAGGACTGCCTCTGCCTGAACGTCTGGGTGCCCGAAGGTGCGCGCGACCTTCCGGTCGTCGTCTGGATCCATGGCGGCTCGCTGATCTGGGGCGCCGGCAGCGAGGCGCTCTGCGACGGGGCGGCCCTCGCCCGGCGTGGCGCCGTCGTCATCTCGATCAACTACCGCCTCGGCGTCTTCGGCTGGCTCGCCCACCCCGAGCTCAGCGCGGAATCGCCGGACGGGGTTTCGGGCAATTACGGCCTGCTCGACCAGATCGCGGCGCTTGAATGGGTGAGGGACAACGTCGCCGCATTCGGCGGCGATCCCGGCAACGTGACGGTCGCGGGCGAATCCGCCGGCGCCCTCAGCGTGCTCTACCTGATGGCGTCGCCGGCGGCGCGGGGACTGTTCGGCAAGGCGATCGCGCAGAGCGCCTATATGGGCTCGACGCCGGCGCTGAACGAGGCGCGGCACGGGCACGAGCCGGCCGAAGCCGCAGGCGCGCGCCTCGTCGAAAAGCTCGGCGCGCGCGGCATGGCGGACCTGCGCGCGATGGATGCACCGGCGCTCGCCGAGGGTGCGCTGCGGGCCGGCTTCGCGCCGGCCGGCACGGTGGACGGCCGCGTCCTGCCGGGCCAGCTCGTCGAAATCTTCGAGCGCGGCGGGCAGGCGAAGGTGCCGCTGCTCGCCGGCTTCAACAGCGGCGAGGTGCGTTCGCTGCGCTTCCTCATGCCGCCGCTGCCGGAGACGGCGGCGGCCTACGAGGCGGAGATTCGCCGCCGCTACGGCGATCTGGCCGGCCGGTTCCTCGCGCAATACCCGTCCGGCGACGTCGAGGAAAGCACGCTCGCCTGCATCCGCGACGCGCTCTACGGCTGGACGGTGCTGAAGACGGCCCAAGCGCAGAAGGCAGCCGGCCAGCCGGCCTTCGTCTACTATTTCGACCACACCTATCCGGCCGCCCATGCGGCCGGCCTCGACGGCTTCCATGCCGCCGAGCTGCCCTACCTGTTCGGCACCGCCGACGCCACGCCGCCGCTCTGGCCGGCGATTCCCGCGACGGAAGCGGAGGCGGCGCTGTCGCGCGCGATCGGCGACTACTGGATCTCCTTCGCGCGGAACGGCGCGCCGCGCGCCGAAGGTGCGCCGGGCTGGCCCGACCATGCAGCCGCCGGCGCGGCGATGCATTTCCGCGGCGCCCCGCGCGTGTCGGAAGGCATCCTTCCCGGCATGTTCGAGCTGACCGACGAGGTGGTGCGGCGCCGGCGCGCAGCCGGCGACGTGCCGTGGAACTGGAATGTTGGCGTGGCGGCGCCGCTCCCGGGACCCGGAGCCTGAGGGCGAGGTGGACAAGACGCGGCCGCCGCCGCAATACGGCGAAGCCGCCCGGGCGGGCGGCACCAGGAAGCGGGATCGCGGAGGCGCAGGAAGTTGAGCGAGCAGATGACGACCGAGGGAGCGACGCCGCGGCCCAGGCGCTCCACCAAGGCGGAGCAGCGCGAGGAGATGATCAAGCAGATCCTCGACGCCGCCGAGTTCCTGTTCTCCCGGCACGGGCTCTACGGCGTCACCCTCAAGGACGTCGCCAAGCATGTCGGCGTGCACCACACGCTGATGAACTACTACTTCGCCGACAAGAAGGCGCTGTTCCAGACCGTGTTCTCGCGCCGCGCCGTCGTCACCAGCGAGCGGCGCATGCGCATGCTGGACGAGTATGACGAGGCCTGCGGCGGCAAGCCCACGGTGGAGGGCGCGCTGCGCGCCTTTCTCGACACCGACCTCGACCTCTACATTGAGGGCGGGGAGGGCTGGCGCAACTACGGTGCGCTCGCCTCGCAGGTCGCCAACACGCCCGAATGGGGCGCGGCGATGATGGACGAGCATTTCGACCCCGTCGTGCTGCGCCTCGTCGGTCTGCTGAAGCGGGCGCTGCCGGATTGCGCCGACGAGGACATCTTCTGGGGCTACCACTTCGTCACCGGCGCGCTGATGCTGACGCTGGCGCGCACCGGGCGCATCGACAGGCTCTCGGGCGGCCTCTGCCGCTCCGACGACTATGCCGCAGTCAAGGAGCGCATGGCGAGCTTCATGGCCGCGGGATTTCGCTCCATATGCCTGAAAGATAAAGGCTTTCAGGGATGAGAAAGAATGCGAGGCGTGCGTTCGCGAGGCTGTTGACGACGCCGTGACGGGCCGGCAGCCACTTGCGTTACATTAGTTAATTATCTAGTGAGTGAATGGAATGAATGACGCATCCGAAGGGGTCGAAATGAGGCTGGCAGGGCGTGTCGCGATCGTGACCGGCGCAGGCGGCGGGTTGGGCCGGTCGCACGCGCTGCTGCTCTCCCGGCTGGGCGCCAGGGTCGTCGTCAACGACATGAATGCCGAGGCTGCCGCCAAGGTGGCGCGCGAGGTGACGGACGCCGGCGGCGAGGCGATCGGCTTCGCCGGCTCGGTGACCGACGAGGCGCGGGTCGGCGAGATGGCCACGGTCGCGATGGACGCCTGGGGCCGCGTCGACATCCTCGTCAACAATGCCGGCATCCTGCGCGACCGCAGCTTCGCCAAGATGACGATGGCCGAGTTCCGCGAGGTGATCGACGTCCATCTGATCGGCGCGGCGATCTGCACCAAGGCCGTGTGGGAGACCATGCGCGCGCAGCGCTACGGGCGCGTGGTGATGACCACCTCGTCCTCCGGCCTGTTCGGCAATTTCGGGCAGGCCAACTACGGCGCAGCCAAGATGGCGCTGGTCGGCCTCATGCAGACGCTGGCGCTCGAGGGCGAGAAGTACGGCATCAGGGTCAACTGCCTCGCGCCGACGGCCGCGACCGCGATGCTGGACGGCCTGATCCCGGCCGAAACGGCTGAGCGACTGGCGCCGGAATTCGTCAGCCCCGGCCTGCTCGCGCTGGTGGGCGAGGACGCGCCGACGCGGGCGATCCTGTGCGCCGGCGCGGGCCATTTCGCGCGGTCCAACGTCACGCTCACGCACGGCGCCTATGTCGGCGGCGGCGCCGGCGCGGCCGACCGCGTGGTGGCCGGATGGAGCGAGATCAGCGACCGGACGGGCGAGATCGTGCCGGAGCACGGCTTCGCGCAGATGGAGCGCGAGCTGGCCAGCGGGCCGGCCGCCGCCGTCAAGGCGAAGGCCGCCAACGGCTGACGGTCGGCCAGCGGCATCGGAGGACGCCGCCGGCCGGACGAGGAGGCCTTCCGCGAGGAGGGCCGGGACGAGGAGGAGGCGCGGGAACCGCGGCAATCGCGGACCGCGCGGAGGCGGGGACCGGCTCGTCCGGTTCCCACGGCAAGGGAGGAGAACGATCATGGGCAGGCTGCTCGGAGCGACCGCGCTCGCGCGGTGACGGACACGGACGGATCGTCTTCCAGGGACGCCGGCCGGCTGATGGCGCGCGACGCCATGCGCCGCCGGCGGCATGAAGCGTGAGGGCCGCCGGACAATGACAACGACCAGTGCAGCGCGGACGGGACAGGCGGCGCCGGCGGCTTCGAGAAGCTCCGGCAGGAAGAACATGCTGGAGCGCGTGGTCGCGGTGGCCGCGCTCGTGCTGGCCGTCGTCTTTTCCCTGACCATCGACGGCTTCGCCACGCTGGGCAACCTGCGGGTCATCCTGTCGAACTCGGCCTCGCTGGCGGTGCTGAGCTGCGGCATGGCGGTGGTCATCATCACGCGCGGGCTGGACCTGTCGCTGATCGCGCAGATGATTGCCGGCGCCACCATCTTCGGCATCCTCATCAGCAACGGCGTGGCCGCCCCTGTGGCGCTGCTGGTGGCCGTCGTCGCCATGGTGATCATCGGCTTCCTCAACGCCTGGCTGATCGCCTATGTCGAGATCCCGGCCATGCTGGCGACGCTCGCCTCCTCGATGTTCATGGTCGGCATGCTCCGCTTCGCCATCCTGCGCGGCGAGTTTCTGCTGCTCCTGCCGAAGTCGGACCCGACGGTGGCGTTCCTCGCCGGCGACCTGCTGCCGGGCCTCTCGGTGCCGGTCGTGCTGATGGCGGCGACGCTGGTCGCGACCTGGTTCCTGCTCCGGCGCTCGACGCCGGGCCGCGTCATCTATGCGATGGGCGACAATTTCCAGGCGGCGCGGTTGACCGGCCTGCCGGTGCGCCGCACGGCCATCGTCGTCTACGTCTTCGCCGGCCTCACCGCGCTGGTCGCGGGCCTCATCATGGCGGCGGCCAACGGCGCCGTCGACTTCCGCACCGTGACCAACGGGACGCTGCTCTTCGACGTCATCCTCGTGGTGGTGCTGGGCGGCATCCCGCTGCGCGGCGGGCGCGGCGGCGTGCGCAACGTCGTCGTCGGGGTCGCGCTGATCGCGATCCTGCGCAACGGCATGACGCTGATGGATTTCACGACGCAGACGCAGGACATGCTCAAGGGGCTCGTCCTGCTGACCGCGATCGTCGTCGACAACTACCTGAATCCCAGGGACGCCGAAACGGACACCGTTGGCGATCTCTGACGATGTCGTGTCAACAAGGGAGGAAAGCATGTCATACGGGTTCGGAAGCATGTTCAGGAAGGCGGCGGCGGGCGCGCTGATGGGGGCCTGCGCCCTCGTCGGCACCAGCCTCGGCGCCCAGGCCGACACCAACATCGCCGGCAAGAAGGTGATCTTCGTGCCGATCTCGATGGGCATCTCGCTGACCGAAGGCTGGGCGCGCCGCATGCGCGAGCACGCGGCCACCCACGGCTATTCGTTCGAGGTGCGCGACGCGGCCTTCAACACCGGCGTCATGTCGGAGCTGCTGGCCAAGGCCATCAGCGACAAGCCGGACGTGCTGGTGGTCCACAATCCGACCGTCCAGCTGCTGGCGCGCCAGATCAAGCAGGCCGAGTCGGAGGGCATCAAGGTGCTGCAGATCAACCTGCAGTCCAACCAGCCGTCCTCCGCCTTCGTCGGTGCCAACTGGTCGCAGATCGGCCGCGAGATCGCCGAGGACATCGTCAAGGAATGCGGCGCGGGCACCGGCAAGTCCGGCAAGGTCGCGATCATTCCCGGCCAGCTCACCGCGGCCGACAGCGTGATGATGAACGACGCCGCCTTCAAGGTGTTCGAGCAGCACAAGGAGATCCAGGTCGTCTCCAACCAGGCCTCCGACTGGGAGCCGGAGAAGGCGCGCCAGATCACCGCGACGGTGCTCCAGCAGCACCCGGACCTGTGCGCCATCTTCGGCCACTGGGACGTCCACACGATGGGCGCCGGCAACGCCGTCAAGGACGCCGGCAAGGCTGACGACGTGCTTGTCTACGCCACCGGCGGCGGCGACAGCGTGGCCTGCAAGGCGATCGAGGACAAGATTCTCGACCGCGTGTGGAGTTACGACGCCGACGGCCAGGGCCGCGACGCCGGCACCATGATCGACCTGCTGCTGCAGGGCGCGGCCGCCGCAGACGGCTCGATGCTGGTCGCCGAATCGCCGCTGAAGATCATCAAGGCCGGCGACGGCTACGACGCGTCGCTCTGCTGGAAGATGTGACGGACAGGTTCCGTCGCGACTTCGCGGGAAGTCTCAGCGCGGGGCTCCATGGAGCCCCGCTTCGTCGCCGGGGTGGGATGGGCTGATGGCCGCCGACATCGATTTCGCCAGTCTGCCGAAGCAGCACGTGCCGCGCCTCGTGCTGTCGCCGCGCCGCATCGTCGCCGACGTGCTGTCGAAGGGCTGGGTGGAGAGCCTGATCCCCTTCGTCGCGCTCGTCTGCGTCGTGGCCGGCGTGCTCATCTCGACCGACGGCTATTTCACCGCGTCGAACCTGCGCAACCTCGCGCAATATGCGGCCGACGGCGGGCTGGTGGTGCTGGCGCTGCTGATCGTGGTGGCGGTGGGCGGCATCGACCTGTCGGTCGGCTCCAACTTCGCCATGTCGGCCTTCGTGGCGCTGTTCTGCTTCCACATCCTGCAACTGCCGGTGCCGGCGGTGCTTGTCGCCACGCTGGCGACGGGGGCCGCGATCGGCGCGGTCAACGGCGTCATCGCTGGCCTGCTCGGCTGCGGCGCGCTGCTGACCACGCTCGGCACCATGATCACCACGCGCGGCCTCTACACGCTCGCCTCGCAGGCGCAGCTCGTGCAGATCTCGACCTCGGCGCGCATGGACGACGTCTGGGACTGGATCGGCTTCGAGAAGCTTTTCACGCTGCCGGTCGGCTTCTGGGTGCTGGTCGTGGTCGCCGCGCTTGTCTTCGTGATGTTCCGCCAGACCCGCTTCGGCTGGCACGTGCTAGCCGTCGGCGGCAACCGCAAGGCCGCGCGCCACGGCGGCATCCGCGTCCGCTCGACGATCTTCGTCGCCTACGTGCTGGCCGGGCTTGTCGTCGGCATCGCCGGTTTCCTGTTCGCCGCGCGGCAGAACAGCGTCGGCTCCGACACCGGCATCGGCATGGAGTTCTTCGCGCTGACGGCGCTCGTCGTCGGCCTCGGCGGTTTCGTGCCGGGCCGCGGCGCGGTGGTGTCGGTGCTGATCGGCTTCGCGACGATCTACATACTGAACAACGCGATGATCAACGCCGGCTTCCGCGGCGACTTCGTCCAGCTCTCGATGGGCGCGATCATCATCCTGATCCTCGCCATCGACGTGAAGTTCCGCAAGAACCGGCACCGGCTGCTGGCTTCGACCTATCTCGATCCGGTCGCCTTCGAGACCGACGCGGTCGAGGGCATGCGCGGGCTGATGCCGCACGAAACCGCGCCGAAGCTGAAGGCGGCCGAGATCCTCGCCGCGGGCCAGGTGGACGGGCCGGAGGACGTGCTGCTCGACGCCGCCGGCAACATCTATTGCGGCAGCCGCGACGGCTACCTGTTCCGGATCGCCGCGCCGGACCACGCAAAGGCCGAGGTGCTGGCCAAGATCGGCGGCCGGCCGCTCGGGCTGGCGCTGGACCGCGAGGGCCGCATCGTCACCTGCGTGGCCGGCATGGGGCTGGTGCGGGTCGGCATGGACGGCAAGGTCGAGCTCCTGACCGATCAGACCGAGCGCAGCCTGTTCAGCGTCCAGGACGACACCACGATCCGCATGGCCGACGATCTCGACATCGCGCCGGACGGGACGATCTACTTCACCGACGCGACCAAGCGCTACGACATCGAGAACTGGGGCCTCGACCTGCTGGAGGGGAGGCCGAACGGCCGGTTGCTCTCCTACGATCCGGCGACGCGGCGCACGCGCACCGTCTGCGACAACCTCCGTTTCCCCAACGGCGTGTGCCTCACCCATGACGGCAAGCATCTGCTGGTGGCGAGCACGTGGGAATGCTCGATCCTGATCTTCGACCTGGCGCGGCTTTCCGACGGCCCCCGGGTCTTCGCGAGCGGACTGCCGGGCTATCCCGACAACGTCAACCGCGCCTCCGACGGCGGCTACTGGGTGGCGCTGGCCGGCATGCGCAACCCGGTCTTCGACCAGGCGATGCGGCACCCCGGCCTGCGCCGGCGCATGACGCGGCGCGTGCCGCCGACCAACTGGCTGTTCGGCAACCTCAACATCGGCGGCGTGCTTAAGATCGACGGCAGCGGCAAGGTGGTCGACGCGCTGTGGGACGCGCCCGACGGCCCGCTCTACATGATCACCTCGATGCGCGAGCACGAGGGCGCGCTCTATCTCGGCGGCGTCACCAACGACAAGATCGGCCGCCTGAGGCTCGATGGCGCCGACCCAGCATGGCGCGGCCCGGAAAGCTACTGGGGGAGGGCGCGATGATGCCGTTCCTCCGCGGCAGGCGCCGCGAGCCGCCGGCGATGACGCTGGAAGGCGTGCTCGGTCCCAACGGCCGGCTCGACGAAGCGCGCGGCATGAAGGTCGATGCGCCCGACGCCGTCTGTGTGGCGGCGGACCGGCACCTGCTGTTCAGCTCCGGCGCGCGCCTGATGGCGCTCGACGCATGGGGCGGGGAGCCGCGCCCGGTGGCGACGTTCGACGCGCCCGTGACCGCGCTCTGCGCCGGACCCGATGGCCGCCTCGCGATCGGGCTGGCCGGCGGCCGTGCCGCTGTCCTCGACGCGTCGGGACGGCCCGAGGACGGCTGGGCGCTGCCGGCCGGCAGTGTCGCCTCGGTGGTCGACTGCGCCTTCCTGTCCGGCGAGGAGCTGCTGCTTGTCGATTGCGGCTATGGCTCCGGCGACGACCTGCTCGCGCGCGCTGCCTGGGACGACGAGGCGCGCGGCCAGCTCGTGGCGCTCGGCCGGTCCGGGCAGACGCGCTTCGTCGCCTCCGGCCTGCATTGCCCGATGGGCGTCAGTCTCGACGGGCAGGGCGGGATGCTGGTGCCGCTGCTGGAGCGCGCGGGCATCGCCGATGCCTCGGGACGCGTCCGCCAGGGCGGCTATCCGGGTTACCTCGGCCGGCTGCGGAAGACCGCGAACGGCTACGTGCTCGCCTGCCTGTCGCGGCGCGACCCGCTGATCGAGTTCCTGAAGACAGAGCATGCCTTCGTCGCCGAGATGAAGGCCAAGATCGAGCCGCGCCACTGGATCGCGCCGCGCGCCAACCCCGAGTTCAGCCACGACTTTCCCATCGAGCTCGGCGCCACCCGCCTGTTCGGCGAGGTGAAGCCCTGGGCGCCGTCCTTCTCCTACGGGCTGCTGATCGAGCTGGACGCGAGCCTGATGCCGGTCGGCTCGGCGCAGTCGCGGGCGAACGGGCGGCGTCACGCGATCTGCGACGTAGCCGACTGGAACGGCGAGCTGATCGCGGTCAGCAGGGCGAGCGGCGAGATCCTCAACCTCGGAGCCGCGGCATGACCGGGACGACAGCAACGCCGATCGTCAGCCTCGAGAACGCCACCAAGACCTATGGGGGCATCGCCGCGCTGGCGAATGCCAGCTTCGAGCTCTATCCCGGCGAGATCCATGCGCTCGTGGGCGAGAACGGCGCGGGCAAGTCGACGCTGTGCAAGCTGATCGCCGGCGTCACCGCGCCGAGCGAGGGCGTGCTGCGCGTCGACGGCGAGGCGGTCTCCTTCGCCGCACCCAAGGACGCCAGCCTGCGCGGCATCTCGATGGTCTACCAGGAGACCAGCCTGGTGCCGCAGCTCACAGTGGCGCAGAACCTCGTGCTCGGGCGCGAGCGCGCCTTCAACTCGGTGCGCAAGGTGCGCAACGTCGCCCGCCAGGTGCTGCAGCGGCTGAACTTCAAGGTCGACCCCTCGCAGCTCGCCGGCTCGCTCTCGGCCGCCAAGCGGCAGATGGTGGAGATCGCGCGCGCCGTCCTCAACGAGGCGCGCGTCATCATCCTCGACGAGCCGACCGCGGCGCTGACGCCGGAGGAGACCGACCATCTCTTCGACCTGATGAGGTCGCTCCAGCGCAGCGGCGTGGCGATGATCTTCATCAGCCACGCGCTGGAGGAGGCGCTGACCCATGCCGACCGTATCTCCGTACTGCGCAACGGGAAGATGATGGTGACCGGCCCGGCCGCCGAATTCGACCGCGCGCGGCTGATCCGCCACATGATCGGCGAGGAGCTGGACGAGCAGGCAGCTCCGGCCGCGGCGCGCGCGCCGCGCTCGGCCCTGCCGGTGCTGCGGGTGGAGAACATCCGCATGGGCTCGATGGTCAACAACATGTCGTTTTCGATCTTCCCGGGCGAGATCACCGGCATCGCCGGGCTGATCGGCTCCGGCCGCAGCGAGGTGGCCAAGGTGATCATGGGCCACACCAAGCGCAACTTCGGCGGCGGCCGCATCTGGCTCGACGGGCGCGAGGTGCGCTACGCGATCCCCGCCGGCGCGGTCGCCGACGGCATCGCCTATGTCAGCGAGGACCGCAAGCTCGACGGCTTCTTCGAGACGCTCGGCGTGGCGGACAATGTCGGGTTGGGCTGGCTGGCGAAGTTCGGCCGCCGCACGCTGCTCGCGCCGCTCGGCCGCATGCGCGCCATCGCGCGCGAATGGGAGGAGCGGCTGGCGATCCGCGGCATCGGCTCCAGCCAGCCGGTGCTGCATCTCTCGGGCGGCAACCAGCAGAAGGTGGTCATCGCCAAGTCGCTGGTGCAGCAGCCGCGCCTCGTCATCTTCGACGAGCCGACGCGCGGCGTCGACGTCGGCGCCATCGCCGAGATCCGCCAGATCATCCGCGGCATCGCCGACAGCGGCGCGGGCGTCATGCTGATCTCGTCATACCTGCCCGAGATCCTGGAGATGTCGGACCGCATCCTCGTCGCCAAGAGCGGCACGATCGTCGCCGAGTTCTCCCGCGCGGAGGCGAGCGCGACCAAGATCCTGCACGCGGCCGTCCACTAGGTCCGGGAAGGGCGGGGCCGGGCGGGCTGGCGCTGCCCCGTGCCGGCCACCCGCGCCCACGCCGCATTCAGCAGCGCCGGGTCGAATTCCGGCCGCGCGCCGATCGCGACAAGCTCCGACAGGTCGAACGCCTTGCCTGTCTCCTCGACGGCCAGCTCCGGGCCGACCTTGTGCAGGACGATCGACCCGCCGTCGGTCAAGTTGAGGCGGCCCTTGAGCCGGTAGGCATGAAGCGATGCGTCGCGGGCGAAGCCGATGAGGCGGTCCCGGTCGACCGGGTTCCTGCCGCGCCAGCTCCAGCTCTCGAACGGCAGGAAGTGGAAGCCGAGCGGGCCGACGGCAGGGCCGCGCTCCGACCTCGGCCCAGCCGCGAGGATCCGCCAGGCATCCGCCCAGCCCTTTTCGAGCGGCGCCATCGCGGCGTCGGCCGCCTGCGCGGCAAGCAGCATCTGCAACTCGGCGAGCGCCTCCGCCGCCACCCGTTCGGTGCGGGTGAGGAAGATGAGGTCGGCGGCGCGCACCTGCCGCAGCAGCGTGTCTTCGAGCCGCGGGTCGCGCAGGCAGGCGGTGAAGTTCGCCGCATCGACCAGCACGACCGTCCGCGACAGGTCGAGGTCGGGCTCGGCCACCGCGATCTGCGCGATCTTGCCCGGATCGGCCACGCCGCTCGTCTCGATCACCAGATGGTCGAAGCGCCCTCGCAGCGTCAGGATACGGTCGATGGCGTCGTAGAGGACGCCGCCGACCTGGCAGCACATGCAGCCGTTGGCGAGCGCTATGACGTCGGCGTCGCGTCCCGAGATCAGCGTCTCGTCGATCGCGATGCTGCCGAAATCGTTGACCAGCACGGCGATCCGCAGGCCGTGCCGGCCGGCCAGCATCGCGTTGACGAGCGTCGTCTTGCCGGCCCCGAGATAGCCGCTGATCACCGTCACCGGCAGCGGCGGCAGGGGGGTTGGGGTTGGCTGGACGGTCATCCTGCCTCAGACCGGGAAGTGATGGCCGCCGACGATCGTTCCCAGCACTGGAACATCCCTGAGCTGGGCGGCCGGGACGGACACCGGGTCCTCGCCCAGCACGGCGAAATCCGCCTTCTTGCCGACCTCGACCGAGCCGATCTCACCGTCGAGCTTCAGCGTGTAGGCCGCGCCGAGCGTGATCGCATGCAGCGCCGCGGCAACCGGAATCCGCTGCGCCTCGCCGAGCACCCGGCCGGACGGCGTCAGCCGGTTCGCCGCGCACCAGGCGACGTGCAACGGCCCCATCGGCGTCACCGGCGCGTCGGAATGGATGGCGAGCGGCACGCCATGGCGCAGCGCCGAGGCGCATGCGTTGAGCCGCATCGCCCGCTCCGGGCCGACCGTGCGCTCGTAGTGCTGGTCGCCGAAATACCAGATGTGGTTGGCGAACAGGTTCACGCAGGCGCCGAGCGCGGCCATGCGGCGGAACTGCGCCTCGTCGGCCATCTGGCAGTGCTGGAGCGTGTGGCGGTGGTCGAGGCGCGGGTGGCGCGCCTGCGCCTCCTCCAGCGCGTCGAGCGCGGCTTCCGAGGCCTCGTCGCCATTGACGTGGATGTGCATCTGCACGCCCTCGCGGTGGAGATGCACGATCTGCTCCCGCAACTGGTCGGGCGCCGTGTTCCAGATGCCGTTCGGGTGGCCGGTCACGTAGCCCGGCCATTTCAGGCGGCCCGTATAGCCCTGGATCGAGCCGTCGGCCATCAGCTTGACCGCGCCGAGCCGCAGCTTGTCGGTGGAGCGTCCGCGCAGCTCCGCGACACGCGCGGCCACCGCCTCGGGAGAGCGCGCGACGCCGGCCAGCGCCGGCACCAGGCGCAGCGGGAAATCGTCGCGCCCGGTCGCGGCGGTCAGCCCGGCGATGTCCTCGTCGGGCAGCTCGCTCATCAGGTCCGTGCTGGTCGTCACGCCGACGCGCATCGCCGTCCTGGCGAAGCTGCGCATCGCGCCTTCCGTCCGCGCCATGCCGCGCAGGTCCATGCCGAGCCGGCGCATCAGCGGGAACATCGCCGCCATTTCCTGCAATTCGCCGTTCGGCTCGCCGTCCTCGAAGCGGGCGACGCCGACGGCATTGGTGTCGCGGTTGTAGCCCGCGACGGTGAGGGCGGCCGAATTGGCCGTCATCAGGTGGAAATTGGAATGCAGCACGACGACCGGCCGGTCGGTCGCCACCTCGTCGAGATGGCGCCGGTTCAGTCGTTCGGACGGCAGGAAGATCGGGTCGAAGCCCCACGCGATCAGCGGCTTGCCGGCCGGCAGCCCGGCCAGCGCGCGCTTCAGCCCGGCCATCACGCCGGCGATGTCGGTCAGCCCTTCCCACCTGCGGCCGTCGGGGTCGATGCGGTCCTGGTAGCCGGCATAGGTGTAGTTCCACATCGCGCCCGCCATCATGTGGGCGTGGCCCTCGACGAAGCCTGGCATCAGCACCGCGTCGCGGTAGCGGTCGTCGCGGTCGAACTCGCCCCACGGCGCGGCGCAGCCGGCCCCGCCGACGGCGAGGATCCGCCCGTCGCGTACTGCCACATGCGTGGCCTCGGGCAGCGTCGGGTCCATGGTGATGATCTTCCGGGCCGCGTAGACCGTCGTCCTGCTCATTCATTCTCTCCCCTGACGCGGCCGGCAAACTAGGCGGCTTCAATTCAATGGGAAAATGGTTTTAGCTGGCCATTAAGCTCGGTTTTTTGATGGAAGGGAGGTCCGCCATGTTCGGCTTCACGCTCAAGCAGCTCCGCTACATCGAGGCGGCCGCCCGCACCGGCTCGATCGCCAGCGCGGCGGGCGAGCTCAACATCTCGCAATCCTCCATCACCGCCGCGATCGACAAGTTCGAGGAGGATCTGGGCTACGCCCTGTTCATCCGGGTGCCGGCCAAGGGCATCTCCACGACCCCGTCCGGCGAGGAGGCGATGAAGCTGATCCGCGGCTTCATCGACGGCGCGCGCCACCTTGAAAGCGACATGCGCTCGGTCGGCGGCAAGACGACCGGCACGCTGCGACTCGGCTGCTACGCCACCTCGGCGCCGCAGGTGCTGCCGCGCCTGCTCAAGGGATTCATCCGCGACTATCCGGCGATCTCGATCCAGATCTTCGAGGGCGACCTGCGCTCCGTCACCGAGTTCCTCGAGAACGGCGAGGTCGACATCGCGCTGACCTACGACCTCACGCGGTCCGACCACCAGCGCTTCGAGCCGCTTTTCGAGGCGCCCGCCCATGCGGTGCTGCCGTCCGACGATCCGCTGGCCGAACAGGAGAGCGTGAGCCCGGCCGAGCTGGCGCAGCGCCCGATGGTGCTGCTCGACCTGCCGCGGGCGCGCGAATATTTCATGGAGCTGTTCGCCCATCACGGCCTGACGCCGAGGGTCGTGCACTCGGCCCGCTCGGCCGAGATCGCCCGGGCGCTGGTGGCCGGCGGGTTCGGCTTCACCATCCTCAACATCCGCTACGCCGAGCAGGACGGCACGCGGCAGGACTTCGTCATGCGGCCGATCTCCGACCAGCGCTTCTTCCCGGTGTTCGGCATGGCGTCGATGGCGGATGCGCGCCAGCCGCGCATCGTCGAGGCCTTCCTTGCCCATTGCCGCGAGCTCGCCGCGCAGCGCGTCTTCGACGAGATCGTGGTGCGGCCCTGAGTTCCACGATTTTTTGGCGGTAACGGCATCAATAAAACTGTTTTTTGTCGTTTTGCATCTGGCCTACGCTTCACCCAGGGAGCACGAAGAGAGCAAGAACCAGAGGGTGAACGAAATGGACATTACGCGCAGACTTCTCCTGCAATCGTCGGCGGCGCTGGCCTTCGCCGGCAGTGCGTTTTCGTTTGCGGTTGCCGCGGACGGCAAGCCCGGCGGCAGCGTGGTGATGGTGTCGACGCAGTCGCCCCGCCATCTCAACCCGGCCGTCCAGTCGGGCGCCGCGACGGCCGTGCCCGGCGCGCAGATCTTCGCCTCGCCGCTGCTGTACGATGCCGACTGGAAGCCGCATCCCTATCTCGCCGAGAGCTGGGAGGTGGCCGACGACGCGCTGTCGGTGACGCTCCACCTCGTCAGGGACGCGAAGTTCCACGACGGCAAGCCGATCACCTCGGAGGACGTGAAGTTCTCCATCGAGACGATCAAGGCCAACCACCCGTTCACGACCATGTACGAGCCGGTGAGCGCGATCGAGACACCGGACGAGCACACGGCGGTCATCCGCCTCGCGCATCCGCACCCGGCGCTGCTGCTGTGCCTGTCGGGCGCGCTGTGCCCGATCATCCCCAAGCACGTCTTCGGCGACGGGCAGGACATCAAGACCCATCCCGCCAACGCGAATCCGGTCGGCTCGGGCCCCTACAAACTGGAGGAGTTCACGCCGGGCCAGAAGATCACGCTGGTGAGGAACCCGGACTTCTTCCTCAAGGACCGGCCGCTGCTCGACAGGATCATCGTCACCATCAGCAACGACCCGAACGCCATCCTGCTCGCGGTCGAGAACGGCGAGGCCGACTGCTACCCCTTCGCCACCGCCAGCCAGGACATCAAGCGGCTGGAGAAGGTCGACCGGCTGCACGTCACCGACAAGGGCTTCGAGGGCATCGGCGCGATCAACTGGCTAGCCTTCAACACCGGCAAGGCACCGCTCGACGACAAGGCCGTGCGCCAGGCGATCGGCTACGCCATCGACCGCAATTTCATCACCAACGCGCTGATGCGCGGCGTGGCCAGGGCCCAGCGCTCGCCGATCATCGAGTCGAGCCCGTTCTTCAACCCGAAGATGCCCTTCTACGACCACGACCTCGACAAGGCGAACAAGATGCTCGACGAGGCCGGACACAAGGCCGGCGCCGACGGCATCCGCTTCAAGCTGACGGTCGACTACATCCCCGGCGCGCCGGAGCAGCAGGAAGGCGTCGCGCAATATCTCAAGTCGCAGCTCAAGAAGGCCGGCATCGACGTCGAGGTGCGCGCCTCGCCGGACTTCCCGACCTGGGCCAAGCGCGTCTCCAACTTCGATTTCGACATGACGATGGACGCCGTCTACAACTGGGGCGACCCGGTGATCGGCGTGCACCGCACCTATCTGTCGTCCAACATCCGCAAGGGCGTGATCTGGTCGAACACCCAGCAGTACAGCAACCCGAAGGTGGACGAGTTGCTGACCCAGGCCGCGGTCGAGAACGACCCGGACAAGCGCAAGGCCCTCTACGACGAGTTCCAGATGATCGTCGGCGACGACCTGCCGATCTACTGGATCAACGCGCTGCCCTACCACTCGGCTTACGACAAGGAGATCGCCGAGTTCCCGGAATCGATCTGGGGCACGATGCAGTCGATGGCCGACACATACTGGAACAAGGCCTGAGAGCTGGCCGACAGCAGCCGGCCCTCCGTGTATCCTCGGGGGCCGGCATAGTCTCGACCGGAGCCCGGGACGAATGGGATCGATCGCCTACATCGCCAGACGGCTCGTCTACGGGGTGATCCTTCTCATCGGGGTGCTCGTCCTCAACTTCTTCCTCATCCATGCCGCGCCCGGCGATCCGGCCGAGACGATCGCCGGCGCGATGGGCGGGGCGACGGCCGAGATGATGGCCGACATCCGTGCCGCCTACGGCCTCGACAAGCCGCTGCTAACCCAGCTCGCCATCTATCTCGGCCGCGTCGCGCATGGCGATTTCGGCATGTCCTACTATTTCGACCAGCCGGTGATCTCGCTGATCGCCGCGCGCGTCGGCCCCACCGTGCTCCTGGTGCTCGCCGCGCAGTTGATCGCGATCACCCTGGGGGTGGCGATGGGGGTGCTCGCGGCGCGCAAGCCGCAGGGACTGATGTCGGGCTTCGTCGCCGTCGTCTCGACGATCGGCTATGCGGCGCCGGTGTTCTGGACCGGCATCCTGCTGATCATCCTGTTCGCCTCGATCATTCCGATCTTCCCCGTCTCGGGAATGACCGGCGCGCGGTTTTCCGGCGGCTCCGCAGCCTATGTCGTCGAAGTGCTCTATCACCTCGCGCTGCCGGCCTTCACGCTCGCCATCATCTTCCTGGCGCAGTATTCGCGCCTCTCCCGCGCCTCGATGATCGACGTGCTCGGGGCCGACTACGTGCGCACCGCGCGCGCCAAGGGGCTGGGCGAGGGCAAGGTCGTCTTCAAGCACGCGCTGCGCAACGCCGTGCTTCCCATCATCACCGTCGCCGGCATCCAGTTCGGCAACCTGATCTCCGGCGCGCTGCTGGTCGAATCCGTCTTCAACTGGCCGGGCATGGGCCGGCTTGCCTTCGATTCGGTGCTGCGGCGCGACTACCCGATGCTGCTCGGCATCCTGTTCTTCGCCGCGCTGATGGTGGTGGTCGCCAACCTGCTCACCGACCTCTCCTACCGGATCGCCGATCCGCGCATCCGCACGGGAGGGCGCTGAGATGAGCCTCGTCCAGCCCGCCGCCGCCCCCGAGGCGATCAGCCCGCTGCGCGAGGCCTGGATCGTCTACCGTCGCAACCGGCCGGCCATGTTCGGCACGCTGCTGCTCGCCGTGATCGTCGCCTTCGTGCTCTACGGGACGTTCCTCTATGCGGGCGATCCCTACGAGATCGTCTGGGCGCCGCAGACGCCGCCGGGAACGGAGGCGAGCGTGCCGCTCGGTACCGACTATCTCGGCCGCGACATGCTGCGCGGGCTGCTCAAGGGTGGCGGCCCGACGCTGTCGGTCGGCGCCGCGGCGGCGATCATCACGCTGCTGATCGGCGTCTCGCTGGGCGGCATCGCCGGCTATTTCGGCGGCTGGCTGGACGACCTCCTGATGCGCGTCACCGAGTTCTTCCAGGTGCTGCCGGCGCTGCTCTTCGCGATGGTCGTCATCACGCTGTTCTCGCCGTCGCCGATCACCACGGCCATCGCCATCGGCGTCGTGCTGTGGCCGCAGACGGCGCGCCTGACGCGGGCCGAGTTCCTCAAGATCCGCGAGCTCGAATACGTCACTGCGGCCCGCTCCATCGGCGCGCGCAACGGCCGCATCATGTGGCGGGTGATCCTGCCCAACGCGCTGCCGCCGCTGATCGTGTCGGCGACGCTGACGGTCGGCGTCGCCGTGCTGTTCCAGGCCGGCCTCTCCTTCCTCGGCCTCGACGACCCCAACACCATGTCGTGGGGCCTGATGATCGGCACCAACCGGCAATACGTCCTCGACGCCTGGTGGCCGGTGACGCTGCCCGGCGTCGCGATCTTCCTGACCGTGTTCGCCGTCAGCCTCGTCGGCGACGGGCTGAACGACGCCTTCAACCCCAAGCTGCGCGAACGCTGACATGGCCGGGCCGCTGCTTTCGATCCGCGACCTGAAGGTCGAGTTCGCGACCCGCAACGGCCCGGTGACCGCGCTCGACGGCATCAGCCTCGACCTGATGCCCGGCGAGACGCTGGGCGTCGTCGGCGAGTCCGGCTGCGGCAAGTCGATCACCGCTCTCGCCGCGATGGGCCTGATCCCCGATCCGCCCGGCCGGGTCGCCGGCGGCAGCATCCTGTTCGACGGCGAGGACATCACCCATGCCGACGCGGCCCGGCTGCGCAGCCTGCGCGGCACCGAGATCTCGATGATCTTCCAGGAGCCGATGACCTCGCTCAACCCGGTCTTCACCGCGGGCGACCAGATCGCCGAGGCGATCATGCTGCACCAGAAGGCGGGCAGGGCCGAGGCCGGGCGCATGGCGGTCGAGCTGCTGCGCACGGTCGGCATTCCCGAGCCGGAGCGGCGCGCGCGCTCCTATCCGCACGAGCTGTCGGGCGGCATGCGCCAGCGCGTCATGATCGCCATGGCGATCTCGTGCCGGCCGCGCGTGCTGATCGCCGACGAGCCGACGACCGCGCTCGACGTGACCGTGCAGGCGCAGATCTTCGACCTGATGCGCGACATCCAGCAGGAGTTCGGCGTCGCCATCATGCTGATCAGCCACGACATGGGTGCGATCGCCGAGATGGCCGACCAGGTGGCCGTCATGTATGCCGGCCGCGTCGTCGAGACGGGCAGCGCCGACGCCATCCTCGACGACCCGCTCCATCCCTACACGCGTGCCCTCATCGGCTGCATCCCCGTGCTCGGCAAGGCGGCGGGGCTGGAAGGGCGCATGCCGCCGCTCGCCGAGATCCCCGGCATCGTGCCGCCGCTGCACCTGCTCGGCCGCGGCTGCGCCTTCGCCGACCGCTGCCCGCTCGCCTTCGACCGTTGCCGAGCCGAGCGGCCCGTCCTCGAAGGGAGACCGCATCGCGTCGCCTGTTTCGCGGCGGAAATGGAGGCGGCATGACGGACGGCGCATTGCTCGACGTTCAGGGCCTGTCGGTGCGCTTCGCCATGCCGCGCCGGTCGCCGTTCGGCGAGCGCCTCCATCTCGAGGCCGTGCGCGACGTCTCGTTCTCGCTGCGGCCGGGCCGCACGCTGGGGCTGGTCGGCGAGAGCGGCTCGGGCAAGACGACGACGGCGATGGCCGCGATCCGGCTGAAGCCGGCGCATGCCGGCGCCGTGCTGTTCGAGGGAATCGACCTTCTCGGCCTCGATGCCGAGGAGATGCGCCAGCGCCGCCGCCATCTGCAGGTGATCTTCCAGGATCCCTATTCCTCGCTCAACCCGCGCCAGCGCGTCGGCGCCATCGTGCGCGAGCCACTCGACTTGATGGTGGCCGACGAGCCGGCCTCCCGGCGCGACGATCGCGTGCGCGAGCTGTTCGGCCTGGTCGGGCTGCGGCTCGACCAGATGGCGCTGTTCCCGCACCAGTTCTCGGGCGGCCAGCGGCAGCGCATCTCGATCGCCCGTGCGCTTGCCACACGCCCGCGCCTGATCGTCTGCGACGAGCCGGTCTCCGCGCTCGACGTGGCGATCCAGGCGCAGATCCTGAACCTCCTGCGCCGGCTTCAGGAGAGCCACGGGCTGTCCTACCTCTTCATCAGCCATGACCTCGGCGTGGTGCAGTTCATCTGCGACGACATCGCGGTGATGTATCTCGGCCAGATCGTCGAGCACGCCGACCGGCCTGCCTTGTTCTCGCGGCCGCGCCATCCCTACACGGCTGCGCTGCTCGCCGCGGCACCCTCGCTCGCCCGCCGCAAGAGCGCCGGCTATGTGCGCGAGGCGGTCGTCAGGGGCGATCCGCCGAGCCCGGTGAACATCCCCCATGGATGCGCCTTCGCCTCACGCTGCCCGCACACCCAGCCGCGCTGCCGCGAGGAGCGGCCGCTGCTGCGCGCCGACGCCGGCGGCGCGGTCGCCTGCCACTACCCGCTCGGATAGGCGAGGGAAGGCAGACCCGCACGGGCTGTGCGGTGCCTCCGTCGGCGCCTCCGCCGCGATCGCAGCCCACCCTCCGCGCCGCTCGCTTGAGCCTGTTCCCGGCAGGCGGCGCGGGCGCGCGGGACCTATCTGGACATAGTGATAAAAAGGTCTGGATATATTAGAAATATTTTTTCCGGTTCGACATTCCACGTGAAATCGACAAGACTGGCGGTCAAGCCGGCGAGCAGCGACGATCGGGGAACAGGTTCACGAATGAGGAGAACACTCATGAATATCGCTATCAGGGCGAAGGCTGTCGCCGTCGCATTGACCTTCGGCGCGTTCGCCGGAGCCGGGATTGTCCATGCCGAGACCAATGTGGTCGTCGGCTATCAGCAGATCGTCGGCCCCTTCATCAGCGCCATCGCCGACGGCAGCTTCGACAAGGCCGTCGCCGCCGACGGCTACAAGATCGAATGGCGCCAGTTCGCGTCGGCCGGCGACATCTCGGTGGCGCTCGCCTCCGGCAACGTGGCGATCGGCGTCATCGGCTCGACCGGCGCCACCGCGTCGGTGACGCGCGGCGTCGATGCCCAGCTCTTCTGGATCCTCGACAATATCGGCAAGTCCGAAGCGCTGGTCGCGCGCAACGGCTCCGGCATCGAGAAGCCGGAGGACCTCAAGGGCAAGAAGGTCGGCGTGCCGTTCGTGTCCACCTCGCACTTCCATCTGCTCGTGGCGCTCGAGAAGGTCTGGAACATCAACCCGCGCGACGTGACCATCCTCAACATGACGCCGCCGCAGATCGTGGCCGCGTGGGAGCGCGGCGACATCGACGCCGCCTATGTCTGGCCGCCGGCGCTGTCCAAGATCGAGAAGACCGGCAAGGAGATCACCAATTCCGGCGAGGTCGGCAAGTCGAGCGTCCCGACCTTCGATGCCATCATGGTCGACAGGACCTTCGCCAAGGACAATGCGAAGTTCATGACCGGCTTCACCAAGGTGCTGGCCAAGTCCTATGCCGACTTCAAGGCCAACGGCGCCAAATGGACGGTGGATTCGCCCGAGGTGCTGGCCAACGTCAAGCTGATCGGCGGCCAGCCGCAGGACATCCTCGACGCCGCCGCCCTGCTCGAGTACCCGACCGCCGAGGAGCAGGCGTCGAACGTCTGGCTCGGCGGCGGCGCCGATGGCGGGGCCGTGCGCGCCTTCGCCGCCAGCGCCGACTTCCTCAAGGCGCAGAAGCAGATCGACAGCACCCTGTCCGACTACGCGCCCTTCGTGAACAGCACGTTTGCCGAAGAGGCCGCCAAGTAGGCCATGCTCCGTCACGCCGCCGGCCCACGGCCGGCGGCGGCTGAAATCCCCCGATGAAAGGGTTCGCCGTGACGGCGCAGATGGAAAGACTGAAGATCAGCAATGTCAGCCTGACCTATCCGGGCCTGCACTCGAACGAAGCTGTGGTCGCCCTGAGGGGCGTCAATCTGACCATCGAAAGCGGCGAATTCATCGTGGCGCTCGGCGCTTCCGGCTGCGGCAAGACCACGCTGCTCAACCTGCTCGCCGGCTTCATGTCGCCCACCGAGGGCGAGATCACGCTGGGCGACAAGCGCGTCGAGGGACCCGGCGCCGACCGCGGCGTCGTCTTCCAGAAGCATGCGCTGCTGCCCTGGCTCAACGTCATCGACAACACCGAGTTCGGCCTGAAGCTGCAGGGCGTGCCGAAGGCGCAGCGCCGCGAGCGCGCTGTCCGCAACCTCGCCCTCGTCGGGTTGCAGGACTTCCACAACCACATGATCTACCATCTCTCGGGCGGCATGCAGCAGCGCGTCGGCGTGGCGCGGGCGCTCACCTGCGACCCGGCCATGCTGCTGATGGACGAGCCGATGGCCGCGCTCGACGCGCTGACGCGCGAGAGCATCCAGGAGCTCCTGCTGCGCGTCTGGGAACACACGCACAAGATGTTCTTCTTCATCACCCACAGCGTCGAGGAGGCGCTGTTCCTCGGCTCGCGGCTGATCGTCATGTCGCCGCGGCCGGGCCGCATCACCCACACCTACGAGCTCGACTTCAACAGGCGCTTCCTCGCGGAGGGCAATGCCCGCGCCATCAAGTCGAGCCCCGACTTCATCCAGATGCGCGAGACAGTGCTCGGCATCATCTACGGCGACGAGCTGCAGGTCTCGCAGGAGCTGGCCCATGCCTAGAGCGAGGCCCGTGCGTGCGGGCAGGGTCTACGGCGCGCCGGGCGAGGGCTATTCCGGCCATATCAGCCTGATCACCGCGCTGATCCTGATCGGCTTGTGGTTCCTGGTGACGGAGGCCGGCTGGGTGAAGCCGCTCTTCCTGCCCTCGCCGGTCGCCGTCTACAACAAGTTCGTCGTCGCCTGGACCGACGGCGTCGCCAACTCGACGCTGTGGGAGCACACCTGGGCGAGCCTGAAGCGCGTCTTCGGCGCCTTCCTGCTCGCCTGCGTGACCGCGATCCCCATCGGCATCATGATGGGGGTGAGCCGGATAGCGCGCGGGCTGTTCGACCCGATCATCGAGTTCTACCGGCCGCTGCCGCCGCTCGCCTACCTGCCGCTGGTCATCATCTGGCTCGGCATCGGCGAATTCCCGAAGATATTCCTGATCTATCTCGCCATCTTCGCGCCGATGGCGATCGCGGCCCGCGCCGGCGTCAAGTCGGTGTCGATCGAGCAGATCCACGCCGCTTACGCGATGGGCGGCACGCGCGGCCAGATCATCCGCCACGTCATCGTCAAGGCGGCGCTGCCGGAAATCTTCACCGGCATGCGCATCGGCATCGGCGTCGGCTGGACCACGCTGGTCGCGGCCGAGATGATCGCCGCCGACCGCGGCTTGGGCTTCATGGTGCTCAACTCGGCGCAGTTCCTCGACAGCGCCGCCGTGGTCATGGGCATCATCGTCATCGGCCTGTTCGCCTTCGCCTTCGACCTGGTCGTCCGCTACATGGAGCGGGTGATGATCCCCTGGAAGGGCAAGGTCTGACACGGCCCGTCCAGCCGGCCCAAGCTGGACATACATCTATATCCGTTTGGCGCTATAGTTCGCGCCCCGTTCGAGAGCAGGCTGAACCATACGCTGTCGGCGGATCGTGCCGCCGTTTTTGAACGGGGTCGCCCATCATGAACATGAATCCGAAGCTCAACGACATCCGCGAGGTCGTGGAGGCCGACCGCAAGCACGTCTGGCATCACCTGATCCAGCACAAGACGTTCGAGACGGTCGATCCGCGCGTGATCGTGGAAGGCCGCGGCATGCGGGTGTGGGACGCCGCCGGCCGCGAATATCTCGACGCCGTCTCGGGCGGCGTGTGGACGGTCAATGTCGGCTACGGCCGCGAGAGCATCGCCGACGCGGTGCGCGACCAGCTCGTCAAGATGAACTATTTCGCCAATTCGGCCGGCTCCATCCCCGGCGCGCTGTTCGCCGAGCGGCTGATCGGGAAGATGCCGGGCATGACCCGGGTCTATTATTCGAACTCCGGCTCGGAGGCCAACGAGAAGGCCTTCAAGATGGTGCGCCAGATCGCGCACCGGCACCATGGCGGCAGGAAGTACAAGATCCTCTACCGCGAGCGCGACTATCACGGCACCACGATCGGCACGCTCTCGGCCGGCGGCCAGCCGCAGCGGGCCGAGCAGTACGGGCCGCTGACGCCCGGCTTCGTCGAGGTGCCGCACTGCCTGGAGTACCGCAGCCAGTACGGTGCGGTCGAGAACTACGGCGAGGCGGCGGCCGACGCGATCGAGAAGGTGATTTTGCGCGAAGGGCCGGACACGGTCGGCGCCATCTGCCTCGAGCCGATCACCGCCGGCGGCGGCGTCATCACCCCGCCGGCCGGCTACTGGGAGAAGGTGCAGGACATCTGCCGCCGCCACAATGTCCTGCTCCACATCGACGAGGTGGTGTGCGGCGTCGGCCGCACCGGCGAGTGGTTCGGCTACCAGAATTACGGCGTGAAGCCGGACTTCGTCACCATGGCCAAGGGCGTCGCCTCCGGCTACGCGGCGATCTCCTGCACGGTGACCACCGAGGCCGTCTTCGAGCTGTTCAAGGACAATCCCGACGACCCGATGTCCTATTTCCGCGACATCTCAACTTTCGGCGGCTGCGCGGCCGGGCCGGCGGCGGCGCTGGAAAACCTGCGCATCATCGAGGACGAGAAGCTGCTCGACAACACCAAGGCGATGGGTGTCCGGCTGGAGCGGAACCTGCGCGCCCTGATGGAGAAGCACGAGGTGATCGGCGACGTGCGCGGCAAGGGCCTGTTCTTCGGCGCCGAGCTGGTCGAGGACCGCGCCACGAAGCAGCCGGCGGACGAGAAGAAGGTGGCGGCCGTGGTCGGCGCCTGCAACGCCGACGGCGTGCTCATCGGCATGACCAACCGCTCGCTCCCCGGCTTCAACAACACGCTCTGCCTCGCGCCTGCATTGATCTCCCGACCGGCCGACATCGACGCCATCACCGAGGCGATCGACAGGGCGCTGACCAAGGTGTTCGGCTGAGCGCGGGACGTATCGTTCCAAAAGCTTTCACTGCCGCCGACCGGCGGCAGAATCCTGCTAGGATGGCGCCGTTGCCGTCCCGCAAGCAGGACCATGTCGCGATGTCGATCCCGCCGGAAGCGCTGTTCCTCGCCCCCGATTTCGAGGGGACGCTGCAGCAGCGCATCCAGCACACGATCGTCAACGGCATCCTGTCCGGCCGGCTGCGGCGGGGCGAGAAGCTGCCGTCGAGTCGCAGGCTGGCGCATCATCTCGGCGTCAGCCGCATCACGGTGACGCTCGCCTATGGCGAGCTGCTCGCCGACGACTACATCGTAGCGCGCGGGCGCTCCGGCTATTTCGTGTCGCAGAGCGCGCCGCAGCGCACCAAGTTCGAGCAGCCGGCCAGGCCCGGCGAGCGCCCCGTCGACTGGGGCCGCGCCATCGGCCAGCGCTATTCCGGCCAGGTGCTGCCGGAGAAGCCGGCCGACTGGCGCAGCTACGAATACCCCTTCATCTACGGACAGGCCGACGAGACGCTGTTCGACCACCGCAACTGGCGGCTCTGCTCGCTGCAGACGCTCGGGCGCAGGGAGATCCCCTTCGTCACCGCCGACTTCTTCGAGCGCGACGATCCGGACCTGGTGAAGTTCATCGCCATGCACACGCTGCCGCGCCGCGGCATCTTCGCCCGACCGGAGGAGATCCTCGTCACTCTCGGCGCCCAGAACGCGCTGTGGCTGGCCGCGCAGGTGCTGCTCACCCAGCGCCGCACCGCCGCCATGGAGGAGCCCGGCTATCCGGGCCTGCGCGCCATCTTGAACCACACGCGCTGCAACCTCGTCCACGTCCCCGTCGACCGCGAAGGGCTGCGCTTCGAGGAGCTTCCCGACGGGCTCGACGTGGTCTTCACCACGCCGAGCCACCACTGCCCGACCAACGTGACGATGCCGCTGGAGCGCCGCCGCGCGCTGCTCGACCTCGCCGCGGCGCGCGACTTCATGATCGTCGAGGACGACTACGAGTTCGAGATCTCCTTCGCCAGCCGGCCGGTGCCGGCGTTGAAGTCGCTCGATCGTGACGGCCGCGTGATCTATATCGGCTCCTTCTCGAAGTCGCTGTTTCCGGGCCTGCGCCTCGGCTACGTGATCGCGGCCGAGCCGCTGATCCGCGAGCTGCGGGCGCTGCGCGCGACCGTGCTGCGCCATCCGCCCGGCCAGATTCAGCGCACCGTCGCCAGCTTCCTGTCGCTCGGCCACTACGACGCCATGGTGGCGCGCATGAGCCAGGCCTTCGCCCGCCGCCGGGTCGCCATGCGCAAAGCGATCCGCGACTGCGGCCTGCCGCTTGCCGCCGAGACCGAGGGCGGCTCGAGCTTCTGGATGCATGCGCCCGATGGCTTCGACACGAGCGCGCTCGCCGAGCGGCTGCGCCCGCTCAGCGTCCTGATCGAGCCGGGCCACGTCTTCTTCGGCGCGAAGGACGCGCCGCGCGATTTCTACCGCCTCGCCTATTCGTCGATCGACGAGACGAAGATCGCAAAGGGCATCAGGCTGATCGCCGGCCAGCTCGGGAGCGGGGGCGGCAAGGCATGACGGGCGGCAAACAAACTGGCGTTATCGCATCCGTGGACTGGCGCTACCTGAGGCGACCCTCCGCACCACTATGACCATGACGGGCGCCGCTTTCGGAGCCTTTGCGCCGCGTCCTGCCGGGAGATCGAAACGATGAAGATGACCACCGAGGAAGCCTTCGTGAAGGTGCTGCAGCGGCATGGCATCCGCCACGCCTTCGGCATCATCGGCTCGGCCTTCATGCCGATTTCCGACCTGTTCCCGAGGGCCGGCATCACCTTCTGGGACTGCGCCCACGAAGGCTCGGGCGGCATGATGGCCGACGGCTACACCCGCGCCTGCGGCAGGATGTCGATGATGATCGCCCAGAACGGGCCGGGCATCACCAATTTCGTCACCGCCGTGAAGACCGCCTACTGGAACCACACGCCGCTGCTGCTGGTCACACCGCAGGCCGCCAACAAGACGCTCGGCCAGGGTGGCTTCCAGGAAGTCGAGCAGATGGCGCTGTTCAAGGACATGGTCGCCTATCAGGAGGAGGTGCGCGACGCCTCCCGCATCGCCGAGGTGCTCAACCGGGTGATCCTGCGTGCCCAGCGCGCCTCCGCGCCAGCGCAGATCAACGTGCCGCGCGATTTCTGGACGCAGGTGATCGACATCGACCTCCCCGCGCTGGTTGAGTTCGAGCGCCCGGCCGGAGGCGAGGACGCGATCGAAAAGGCCGCCGCGCTGCTCTCCTCGGCGAAGTTCCCGGTAATCCTCAACGGCGCCGGCGTCGTGCTCGCCGGCGCGATCGGCGCGACGAAGGCGCTGGCCGAGCGGCTCGACGCGCCGGTCTGCTGCGGCTACCAGCACAACGACGCCTTCCCCGGCTCGCATCCGCTCTCCGTCGGCCCGCTCGGCTACAACGGCTCCAAGGCGGCCATGCAGCTCATCGCCAGGGCCGACGTCGTGCTGGCGCTCGGTACCCGCCTCAACCCGTTCTCGACGCTGCCGGGCTACGGCATCGACTACTGGCCGAAGAACGCCGCCATCATCCAGGTCGACATCAACCCGGATCGCATCGGCCTCACCAAGAAGGTGACGGTGGGCATCGTCGGCGACGCGGGCAAGGTCGCGAGCGCGATCCTGGAGCGGCTTTCCCCGCAGGCGGGCGATGCAAGCCGCGCCGACCGCAAGGCGCTTATCGCGCAGACGAAGTCGGCCTGGGCGCAGGAGCTCTCCTCGATGGACCACGAGGAAGACGACGCCGGCACGAGCTGGAACGAGCGCGCGCGCGCGGCCAAGCCCGACTGGATGAGCCCGCGCATGGCATGGCGCGCCATCCAGGCCGCGCTGCCGCGCGAGGCGATCATCTCCTCCGACATCGGCAACAACTGCGCGATCGGCAACGCCTATCCCTCCTTCGAGGCAGGCCGCAAATATCTGGCGCCCGGCCTGTTCGGCCCCTGCGGCTACGGCCTGCCGTCGATCGTCGGCGCCAAGATCGCCTGCCCGGACGTGCCGGTAGTGGGCTTTGCCGGCGACGGCGCTTTCGGCATCGCCGCGACCGAACTCACCGCGATCGGCCGCCCCGAATGGCCGGCCATCACCATGATCGTCTTCCGCAACTACCAGTGGGGCGCGGAGAAGCGGAACTCGACGCTCTGGTACGACGACAATTTCGTCGGCACCGAGCTCGACACCGACGTCTCCTATGCCGGCATCGCCAAGGCCTGCGGCCTGCAGGGCGTGCAGGCGCGCACCATGGACGAGCTGACCGCCGCCCTCGACAAGGCGATCGAGGACCAGATGAAGCGCGGCAAGACGACGCTGATCGAGGCGATGATCAACCAGGAACTGGGCGAGCCGTTCCGCCGCGACGCCATGAAGAAGCCGGTCGTCGTCGCCGGCATCGACCCCGCCGACATGCGCGCCTGAGCAGCACCAGCCGATGGCGAGCCGGTCCGGCATCCTCGTCTTCAATGCCGGCTCCTCGTCGATCAAGTTCGCCTTCTTCGACGACGATCTCCGGCGCGGGGTCTCCGGCCTCGCCGACGAGATCGGCGGCAGCGGGCGGCTGCGGATCGGCGACACGTCGGAGGCGGCCCGCTTCGCCGACCATGCGGCGGCGTTGCAGGCCATCCTCGGCGCGCTCGCCGGCCGCGGCATCCGCCTCGACGGGGTGAGGGGCACCGGCCACCGCGTCGTCCATGGCGGCCGCACGCTCACCGCGCCCTGCCGGCTCACGCCGGAAGCCATTGCAGCGATCGAAGCCTGCGTGCCGCTGGCGCCGCTGCACAACCCGCACAACCTCACGCTGATCCGCGCCGTCGCGGCCGCCGCGCCGCAGCTTGCGCAATATGCCTGCTTCGACACGGCCTTCCACGCGACCAACCCGGACGTCGCGCTCCGCTATGCGATCCCCGAGGCCGAGGACCGCAAGGGCATCCGCCGCTACGGCTTCCACGGCATCTCCTTTTCCGGCCTCGTGCGGCAGTTGCCGGAGCTCGCCGGCCGGCCGCTGCCGGCCCGACTGCTGGCGCTCCATCTCGGCAACGGGGTGAGCCTCTGCGCCATCCGCGACGGTCGCTCGGTCGCGACGACGATGGGCTATTCGCCGCTGGAGGGGCTGACGATGGGCACCCGCAGCGGCGGCATCGACGGCAATGCGGTGCTGCGGCTGGCGTCAGAGCACGGCATCGAGGGCGCCGCGCGCATCCTGAACCGCGAGAGCGGGCTCAGGGGCCTCGGCGGCAGCTCCGACATGCGCGCGCTGCTCGCGGCCGGAACGCCGCAGGCCGACTTCGCCATCCGCCATTTCGTCTACTGGGCCGTGCGCCATGCCGGCTCGATGATGGCCGCGATGGGCGGGCTCGACGCGCTCGCCTTCACCGGAGGCATCGGCGAGCACGCCGCGCCGGTCCGTGCCGGCATCATGGACGGCCTTGCCTGGACTGGCCTGCGCGTCGACACGCAAGCGAATGCCCGCAACGCCCCCCCGCTCCACGACCAGCCCTCGGCGATCGAAGCATGGATCGTCCCCGCCGACGAAGAACGCACCATCGCCCTCGACGTGCTGCACGCGCTGGAAGCCGCCGCACCGTCGTCATGACACAGGCTGGCTGTCCAGACCGCCGTATGGGGACTTCGGCGTTATTCCTGATCGCTCAGGGCTCGACCATCTGCGGCGGGCAGGCGTGGACGGCGCCGCCGTCGACCGTCAGCACCTCGCCGACCACGTAGTCGCCCGCCCGGCTGGCGAGATAGATCGCCGCCGCGGCCATGTCCTCGGTCCTGCCGACGCGGCCGGCCGGGATCGACGCGACATAGGCATCGCCCTTGTCGCGCGCGGCGCGGTTCAGGTCCGACGGGAAGGCGCCGGGCGCGATCGCCGTCACGACGATGTGGTCGGAGATGAGCCGCGCGGCCATCCTGCGCGTCAGGTGGTGCAGCGCGGCCTTGGAGGCCTGGTAGCTGAAGGTCTCCCACGGGCTGATGCGCAGCCCGTCGACCGAGCCGATGTTGATGACCTTGGCGGGCCGGTCGGGGCCGGCGCCAGCCTTGAGGGCCGGCAGCAGCGCCTGCGTCAGGAAGAAGGGGGTCTTCACGTTGAGGTCGAAGACCTTGTCCCAGCCGCTCTCCGGGAAGTCCTCGAAATGGGCGCCCCAGGCGGCGCCCGCATTGTTGACGAGGATGTGCAGGGCCGGCTCCTTCGCCCGCAACGCGTCGGCCAAAGCGCGAGCGCCCTCGACGGTGGAGATGTCGGCGGGCAGGGCGAAGCAGTTCGGCCCCATCTCTTCCGCCGCGGCGTTGCACTGGTCGGCCTTGCGCGCCGAGATGTAGACGCGGGCGCCCTGGGCGAGGAAACCTTCCGCCATCATCCGGCCGATGCCGCGCGAGCCGCCGGTGACGAGGGCGACGCGGCCCTCGAGCGAAAACAGCCCCGACGCATCCAGCATTCCAGCCTCCGCTGCATCCGGCCCGGGAGCGGGCCGCTGCGCGCCGTCATAGGCTCGCCGGAAATGCGCGGCAAGCGGAATTTGTACGAATGTACTGTTTATGGCGCCTTCCCGCCCGCCCCGTCCCGCAGGACGGCGGCGAAGTCCCCGCGCACCCGCGAGAGGTCGGCGAGGCCGGCGGCGGCGGCCGTCGCGCGGACCAGCTTGCCGGTGAACATGGCCTGCATGCGCAGCGGGACCGTCGGGCTAGGTGCGGCGCCGTAGACGGCCGCGATGCGCCGCGACCACGCCCGCTGGAGGTCGAGCAGGGAGGACGCGACGGCGGGCCGCAGCGACGGGTCCTGCGCCGCGCTCATCCAGACCGAATGGTAGCCGATGTTCTCGCGGCCGGATTCCAGCGCCTCGCGGAAGAAGATCGCCGTCGTCAGGTCGAGCAGGCGGTTCTCGTCGATCCCGGCCGCGTCGCCAGCCGCGAGGCCGTCCCGGTAGCGCGCCTTGGCCCGCCGGAACAGGGCCATCTGGGCGGCTTCGAGCAGGTCGCGGATCGCCGGGAAATAATAGCCCGGGCCGCTGCGCGCCATGCCGGCGAGGCTGGCGACGCGGCCGTAGGAGAGGCCGGTCGCGCCCTCCTCGACGATGATATCGATCGCCGCCTGCAGGACCTTCCTGCGCGCCTCCGGCCCCGTGTCGTCGCCGCGCTCGATGCGGTTCGCCGGCAGACCGGCCCGCAGCACCGGCTCGAGATCCTGCCGACCGGCGAGCAGGTCGGCCGCCGTCGCCTGGTCGAGGCCGAGCGGATGCAGGATGAAGGTGAGGCCGATCGCGAGGTCGACGGCGGCCGCCGCTCGATCTCTCGATGCGGAAGGATCGAACAGCCGCGCGATGTCGTGCCAGATCGAATCGAGCTGCTCGTACCAGAGCTGCGCCATCGCCCGGCCGGCGGCGCTGCGGCCGCCATGCAGGACCAGTTCGCACCAGGCCAGCGAGCGCGTGCGGTCGCGCCCCACGGCGTTGAGCACGACGCGCCGCACGAGGTCGTCGAGGCTGGCGAGCCGGGTCTCCCCGCCCGTGCGGATGCGCGCCTCCATGCGCCGGAAGGCGGCGAGATAGGCCTCGAGCAGCGCGCGCGAGGTCTCCTCGACGATCTGCGCCTTGGTGTCGAAATGGTAGGTCGTGGCCGCGAGGCTGACGCCGGCGGCGCGGGCGACCGCGCGGTGGGTCAGGCCGGGCACGCCGGCCTCGGCCAGCACGCGGGTCGCGCCGTCGAGGATCCTGCCGCGCGTGACCAGCGTCCGGTCCTGCGCCGCGCGCTGCCTTGTCCTGCCTTCTCCGCCCATGCCGTGTCCGATGGCCGATCCTGTCCGGCGGGCCGCGCTCGCCGCCGCGGCGCAGACTACGCTATCCGGCGAAGATTTCGACCGGTGCGTCGAGGCAGGTCGCGTCGAGCGAGGCGCAGAGCGCCAGCCGCGCCTGCGCAAGCGGCAGCTCGTGGCGGCTGAAATAGCGGCAGGTGACGATCTTGCCCTCGTAGAAGGCCCGCTCCGCGTCGGGCAGGTCCTGCGCGGCGAGGGCGCCGGCGGCGACGGTCGCCTGGCGCAGCCACATCCAGCCGATCACGACATGGCCGAAGGCGTCGAGGAAGACCGTCGCATTCGCCAGCCGCCGCGCCGGGTCGGCGCATGCGAGCAGGCCTGCGGCCGTCTCCAGCAGCGCGTCGATCGCCTCCGCGAGCCGGCTTGCATCCTCGCCGAGCCGCGGGTGTCGCGCGGCGGCCGCCACCGCCTCGCGCATCGTGGCGGCGAAGGCCCGCAGCGTCTCGCCGCCGTCGCCGGCGACCTTGCGGCCGAGCAGGTCCATGCCCTGGATGCCGAACGTGCCTTCGTGGATGTGGTTCAGCCGGTTGTCGCGATAGAGCCGCTCGACAGGGTAGTCGCGGGTGTAGCCGTAGCCGCCGAGGACCTGGATCGCCCATTTGTTGGCCTCGAGGCAATGCTCCGAGGGCCATGACTTCACGACCGGCGTCAGCAGGCCGAGAAGCGCCGAGAGCCGTCTCCGCTCCTGCGCGTCGTCCTGCGTGGCGAGTTCGTCGACAAGCGTCGCGCAATAGAGGCTGAGCGCCTGCGCGCCCTCGACCGCCGCCTTCTGCGCCAGCAGCATGCGCCGGACGTCGGCATGCTCGATGATCGGCACCTGAGGCGTCGTCGGGTCCCTCTGATCCGCCCGCCTGCCCTGCGGCCGCGTGCGCGCATACTGCGCCGAATAGAGATAGCCGCCCAGCGCGGCCATGATCGAGGCATGGCCGACGCCGATGCGGGCCTCGTTCATCATGTGGAACATGTATTCGATGCCGCGGTGCGGCTCGCCGATGAGGTGGCCGAGGCAGTCGCCGCCCTCGCCGAAATTGAGCAGGCAGTTGGTCGTGCCGCGCTGGCCCATCTTGTGGTTGAGGCCGGCGAGCGCGATGTTGTTCGGCGCGCCGAGAGTTCCGTCCCGGCCGACCCTGCGCTTGGGCACGAGGAACAGCGAGATGCCCTTGGTGCCGGCCGGCCCGCCGGGGATCTTGGCCAGCACCATGTGGACGATGTTCTGCGAGATCTCCTGCTCGCCGCCGGAGATCCACATCTTGCTGCCGCTGATGCGGTAGAGCCCGTCCTGCGCCGGGGTCGCGGTGGTGCGGATGTCGGCGAGCGAGGAGCCGGCCTGCGGCTCGGACAGGCACATCGTGCCGAACCAGCGGCCTTCGAGCATGGGCGGCAGGAACGTTTCCCTGAGCGCGTCCGAGCCGAAGGCGTTGAGCAGGTTGGCCGCCGCCACCGTCAGGAAGGCATAGTTGCTGATCGCCGTGTTGGCGCAGGTGAAGAGGCCGCCGACGGCGGTGTGCAGGAACCACGGCGCCTGCAGCCCGCCGGCTTCCTCGGGGAAGGGGAGGGCGAAGAAGCCGGCCTGCGCGAAGGCGCGCAGCGCCTCGCCGGTCGCCGCCGGCATGCGCACCTTGCCGTCGACGAAGGCCGGCTCGTCGGCGTCGACCTCGGCCGCGCAGGGGAGGAACTTCGCCTCGGCGATCTGCTGGGCGGTGTCGAGCATCTGCCGGATCGCGCCGCGGTCGTAGGCGGCGAAACGCGGACGCTCCAGGAGCCGCTCGACGCCGAGCAGCTCGAACAGGACGAAATCCAGGTCCCGGCGGTCGACGATCATTGGCCTGTTCCCTCTGCATGGAGCGGACCGAGCATAGGCGGACGCGGCATTCGTGTCGAGCGCAGAGCTGGACGATTGTACCGTTTAGAGCTGGATTCACGGCCTTCGCGCGCCCCCATCCGTCATATTGAGTAAACTATTTGACGTAATTGGCGCCGCGATGATAGCGTGCCCCATCCTGCGCGCAGGCCTGTGGCCGCGGCAGGGCGGATATCCGAACTCGGGAGGAGCTCGAAATGACCAGCCGTTTCAATCCGTCGCGCCGTACGGTCCTCGCTATGGGTGGCGCGGGCGCGGTTGCGCTTGCCTCGCGCGCATGGGCGCAGTCCAAGGACCCGATCAAGATCGGCATCGCGACGGATCTCACCGGCATCGCTGCCGCCTATGCGAACTCGCAGATCAACGGCTTGCGTCAAGCTATTGACGAAATAAATGCGGCCGGCGGGCTTCTGGGCCGCGAGGTCGCGCTCGTCGTGCGCGACAGCCAGGCCAAGCCGGATCTCGGCGTCTCGCATGCACGCGACCTGATCACGTCGGAGAAGGTCAGCCTGCTGATCGGGCCGGTGAGCAGCGGCGTGGCGCTCGGCATCTCCAACCTCGCCAAGCAGAACAAGGTCCCGGTCATCATGACGGCGCCGAATACGCCGCGTCTGGCGATGGAGCTGTTCCACCCGTATTTCTTCAGCGTCGTGCCGAGCGGGCTGATGGAATCGCGCGCGATCGCCGCGGCGATCGGCAAGAAGGCGCGCAGCTTCGGCTTCATCGGCGCCGACTACGAGGCCTCCCACCAGGGGCTCGCTTACTTCAAGCCCTGGCTCAAGAAGGTGAACCCCGGCGCCGAGGTCACCGTCGAATCGTTCCCGAAGCTGGGCGAGCCGGACCACACCAGCTACATCACCCAGCTCATGTCGGCGCGCCCGGAGGTCGTCTTCTCCTATCTGTGGGGCGCCGACCTCGTCGGCTTCGTCAAGCAGGCCAAGCCCTACGGCTTCTTCGACAGGACGATATTCGCCAGCATGTTCTTCTTCGACGACCTGAGGGCGCTCGGCGCTGACATGCCCGACGGCATCGTCGGGCAGATGCGCGCGCCGTTCTTCGCGCTCGAGGGCGCGAGGATGGAGGAGTTCACGAAGAACTACCGGGCGAAGTTCAACGAATATCCGGCGGACTGGGCCATCATGTCCTACGAGGCGATGCAGATCTTCGCGCTCGCCAGCACCAAGGCCGGCACGGTGGACAGCGATCCGGTCGTGGGTGCGATCGAGGCGATCCAGTATGACGGCCTGCGCGGCCAGATCTCGTTCCGCAAGGAGGACCACCAGGCCAACGTGCCCTCCTTCATCGGCACCAGCGTCCCGGACCCGGCCTATCCGTTCAAGGTCTTCGGCTCGATGAGCCGCATCCCGGCGGAGGAGATCTGGCCGTCCATAGAGGAAGTCGAGGCGAGCCGGCGCGCATAGGCCAGAGGTCCGGCTGCGATGCTGGAAGCGGTTGCGAGCCAGGTCGTCGGCGGGCTGAGCCGGGGAATGGTCATGTTCGTCGTCGCGACGGGCCTGACCCTGATCTTCGGCTCCCTGCGGATCGCCAACTTCGCGCATGGGGCGATCTACATGCTGGGGGCCTACGTGGCCTTCAGCGTGTCGAGCCAGCTCGGCTTCGGCACGGCCGCGTTCGTCGCCGCCCTCGTCGGCGCGCCGATCGTGGTGGGGGCGCTGGGCTTCGCCGTCGAACGGGGGCTGCTGCGGCGCATCGCCCACCGGTCGCATTACTACCAGATCATCCTGACCTACGCGGTCGCGCTCATCATCGCCGACCTCGTGAAGATGATCTGGGGCGTCGCCTACCTCACCGTCCCGCGGCCGTCCTTCCTCGAAGGCGCCGTCTTCCTCGGCTCGATCGTCGTGCCCGTCTACAACCTGTTCCTGATCGCGGTGGGGCTCGCCGTGCTGGCGGCGATCCATGTCGTCTTCAACCGCACGCGGTTCGGAACGCTGGTCCGCGCCTCCGTGCTCGACGGCGAGATGCTGGGTGCGCTCGGGACGGACGTGCGCCAGCTCCAGAGCAAGGTGTTCGTCCTCGGCTGCATGCTGGCCGGGCTCGGCGGCGCGCTCTCGGCCCCGGCCAGCTCCGTGTCGCTCGGCATGGACCATGCGGTCATCATCGAATCCTTCGCGGTCGTGCTGATCGGCGGGGTGGGCAGCATCGTCGGCGCTCTCGCCGGTTCGCTGATCGTCGGCCTGGCGCAGGCGCTGGGCATCCTGTTCGCCCCCGAATTTGCGGCCACCTCCGTCTACATCATCCTCGCCCTCGTCATGCTTTTCCGGCGCAACGGACTTTTCGGCGGCAGGGTGATGGCATGACGAGGCCCTATGCGCCGATCCTCGCCTGCATCGCCGGCGTCGCGCTGCTGGCGGCGATGCCGTTGATCCTGCCGGCCACCTACCTGTACCTGCTGGTCGGCCTGTTCGTCATGGCGCTGTTCGCATCGAGCTACAATCTCGTCTTCGGGATGACCGGGCTGCTCAGCTTCTGCCATGCGACGTTCTACGGCGCGGGCGCCTACACGGTCGCCATCGCCGCCTCCCGGCTCGGACTGCCGGTGCTTCTGGGCCTGGTGCTGGCGCCGCTCTGCGCGGGCGTGCTGGCGGCCGCGATCGGCTGGATCTCGGTGCGGACCAAGGGCATCCAGTTCGCGATGCTGACGCTCGCGCTGGGCCAGCTCGTCTACACGGTCGTGGTGCGCCAGTACCGGCTGACGGGCGGAGACGACGGGCTGCCGATCGCCGTTCCGGACTGGCTGAGCCCGGTGACGACGCTCTACTATCTCGCGCTGTGCGTCTGCGTCCTGTGCCTCGCGGGGCTGTGGCGCGTGTTGCATTCGCCGTTTGGCGAGGCGCTCGCCGCCATCCGCCAGAACGCCGAGCGCGCCCGCTTCATCGGCATCAACGTGGTGGCCTACCAGCGCGCCGCCTTCGTCATCGCCGGCATGCTCGCCGGCGTCGCCGGCGGGCTGCGCGGCATCGAGCAGCAGGCGGCCTATCCGGCCCTGCTCACCTGGACCCAGTCGGCCGAGCCGCTGCTGATGACGCTCGCCGGCGGGCTGACCACCTTCTTCGGCCCGATCATCGGCGCCGCGCTCTTCGTCGTGCTGAACTTCTTCGTCACCGCGAGCTTCGAGTACCCGCTGCTCGTCTTCGGCGTCGTGATGCTGCTCATCGTGCTGTTCCTGCCCGGCGGCGTCGCAAGCCTGTTTTCCCGCGTCCGCCTGGTGCGGGGGGCGTCGGAGACGTGACGATGCTGCGCCTCGGATCCGTATCGAAGACGTTCTCCGGCTTCGCCGCCCTGACGGATGTCGACCTCGCGGTCGAGCCCGGCGAGATCCGCGCGATCATCGGGGCCAACGGCGCCGGCAAGAGCACGCTGCTCAACGTCGTCTCGGGCCTGCTGCGCCCGTCCGCCGGCACGGTGAGCTATGACGGGCACGACGTGACCGCGCGCGACCCGTCCGAGCTGGTCCTGCTCGGCCTGTCGCGCTCGTTCCAGATCACCAGCGTCTTCAACGACTTCACCGCCTTCCAGAACGTGCGGATCGCCCTGCTCGCCTACCATCGGCGCACGCGGCAGCTCTTCGGCTCGGTCGAACGGCTGCTGCGCGCCGAGACGCTGGAATTGCTGGAGGCGGTCGGCATCGCCGACAGGGCGGGGCGGCAGGCGGGCGAGCTCGCCGCCGGCGACCGCAAGCGACTGGAATTCGCGATGACGCTGGCGGCCAGACCCAAGATGCTGCTGCTGGACGAGCCGACCGCCGGCATGGCGCCGAACGAGCGCGAGATCGTCGTCGCCCTTCTCGCCTCGCTCAACCGTGACAAGCGCGTCACGATCCTGTTCACCGAGCACGACCTCGACATGGTCAACAGCCTGGCGCACAGGATCAGCGTCCTCCACCAGGGTCGCGTGCTGGCGGAGGGGCATCCGGACGAGATCAGGCGCAACGAGCAGGTTCGCGCCGCCTATGTCGGGGCCGCATGATGCTGCGGTGCGAGAACGTCAACGCCCGTTACGGCCCCGCGCACGTCCTGTTCGACGTGTCGTTCGAGGTGCCGGAGGGAAGCCTCGTCGCGCTGGTCGGCCGCAACGGCGTCGGCAAGAGCACGACGCTGAAGACGATCATGGGGCTGGTTCCCGCGCGCTCCGGCACGATCCATTTCGAGGGCCGGCCGATCCACCGGCTGGAGCCGTTCCGGATCGCGCGCATCGGCATCGGCTACGTGCCGGAGGAACGGCGCGTCTTCTCCGACCTCAGCATCGACGAGAACCTCGAGGTCGCGGAGCGGCCCGGCCCGTGGTCGCGGCAGCGCATCTACAGGGAGTTCCCCGCGCTGGCGGAGTTGCGGGCGCGGCGGGCGGGGCTGCTCAGCGGCGGCCAGCAGCAGATGCTAGCGATCGCCCGCAGCCTCGCCACCAACCCGCGGCTGCTGCTGATGGACGAGCCTACCGAGGGGCTGGCGCCGGTGATCGTGGGGGCGCTGCGCTCCCTCGTCCAGGCGCTCAGGCGCGAAGGCCAGACCTGCCTGCTGGCCGCGCAGGATCTCCATTTTGCGCTTGCCACGGCCGATCAGGTTCTTGTGATGAACAAGGGACAGGTCACGTACCGGACGAGCGGCGAGGCCGCGCGCGCCGACATGAGCCCCCTTGCGGAACGGCTGGCGGTGTAGAATTGCCGCGCGACAACGGAGGAGAAGAAGGAAAAGTGCTCGAGCTTCCCATGAAGGACCGTACGCTGGGAGCGGTCCTGCGCCACCAGTCGGCCCGGCAGCCGGACAAGCCGTTCCTGCTCTTCGAGGGCGGCTCGACGAGCTATGCCGAGGCCGACCGCCTCGCGACCGGCGTGGCGCTCAACCTGCGCCGGCTCGGCGTCCGCAAGGGCGACCACGTCGCCGTGTTCATGGAGAACCACCCGCACATGCTGTGGACCCTCTTCGGCCTCGGCACGCTCGGCGCCGTGGCGGTGCCGCTGAACACGGCCGCGAAGGGCGACCAGCTCCTCTATTTCCTGCGGCAGTCGCGCTCCTCGGCGATCGTGGCGGATGCCCACCTGATGGCCAACGTCGTCCCGCACCTGCCCTCGCTCCCCGACCTCCGGCGCGTCATCGTGCGCGTCGGCGACGCACCGGCCGCCGACGGGAACGGCCCCGACGCGATCGATTTCTCCGAGCTGATCCGGCCGGTCGCAGACGCGGGAGAGGCGCTGGAGCCGGTCGCCTTCAGCGACGTGCAGCTCATCATGTACACGTCGGGCACCACCGGCCCTTCCAAGGGCGTGCTATGCACCCACGGAATGGAGCAGACCGGCGGCCTGTTCATGACCGAGGCCATGGGCTATCGCGACAGCGACGTGCTCTACACCTGCCTGCCGCTCTTCCACGCCAATGCCCTGCGCGTCACCGTCAATGCCGCCCTGTGGGCCGGCGGCACCGTGGCGCTGGCGCGGCGCTTCTCCGCCCGCCAGTTCTGGGACGACATCCGCTCCAGCGGCGCCACCCAGTTCAACGCGCTGGGCGCGATGGCCAACATCATCCTGCGGCAGCCGCCGTCGCTGGACGACAGGAACCACAAGGTCCGGCTCTGCAACGTCGTCCCCGCCTTCCCGGCCGAGATCGCCGCGCAGTTCACGCAGCGCTTCGGCATCGCGATCACCTCGCTCTACGGCAGCACCGAGGCGTGCTGTCCGCTCTTCGCCGTCGACGTGCCGCCGGAAAAGGGGCCGAGCTGCGGCCGGCTGGTCCACCCGTTCGAGATCAGGGTGGCCGACGACGACGATTTCGAGCTGCCGCACGGCGAGGTCGGCGAGTGGCTGATCCGGTGCAGCGAGCCCTGGTACATCTTCCAGGGCTATTACGATATGCCGGGCGAGACGCTGGGCGCGCTGCGCAACGGCTGGTTCCACACGGGCGACCGCGGCTACCGGGACGAGGACGGCTTCTTCTACTTCGTCGACCGCAAGAAGGAGAGCATCCGCCGCCGCGGCGAGAACATCTCCTCCTACGAGGTCGAGCTGGCGATCAGCCAGCACCCGGCGGTGCTGGAAGTGGCGGTCGTGCCCTATCCGTCAGAGCTCGGGGAGGACGAGGTCCTCGCCTTCGTCGTCAACCGCGAGGGCATGACCGTCGGCGAGCAGGAGCTGATCGCCTATTGCGAGGAACGGATGGCGAAATTCATGGTGCCCCGCTACGTCTCCTTCATCGCGGAGCTTCCTAAGACGCCGTCCGAAAAGATAGAGAAATACAAGCTCAGGCGGCGGGCAGAGGCCGAGCCGGGCCGGCTCTGGGATCGTCTCGCCGGCTCTACTCCGGGCAGGAAATAGGAGCTATCCGCACCGACCATGCGAAGAGACAAGCAAACTCCCAGCGACGAGACGCCCCTGGCCGAGCATTCGGCCGCCGGGGACAATGCCGCCAGGATGAGCCTTCCCGCCGACGCGGAGGTCCTCGACCTGAACAACCGGCTGTTCTTCCGCCTGCTTCAGGTGGCGAACGTCATGCACAATGCGGCGACGCGGCTCGTCGAGCCGCTGAACCTGACGAGCCAGCAATGGTCGGTGCTCGGCTCGCTGGCGCGTTTTGCGGATCAGGGCGGTGCCTCCGTCAACGATCTGAGCGCGCATCTGCGCATGAGCCGCCAGAACCTTTCCAAGATCCTGCAGCGGCTCGAGCTGTCGGGGCTGACCGAAAGGGTGCCGGACCCCGCGGATTTGCGCCACAGGCGCGTGGTGATGACGGACAAGGGCAGGGTCCTCTGGAAATCGCTGCAGAAGATCGCCGGGCCTTTCCACGAAAACGCGCTGCGCGGCTTCACCGTTCTGGAGCGTCTTCACTTTCTCGAGCTGATCACGCGGTTCGAGAAGGATCTGAGGTCCGAATGAGGAACGGCGTCGGGTCTGTCGGAGGCATGCCGTTCGGATGCGGAAGGTGCCCGCGAGGCGGGGCATCGAGCCTCCGGGAAGCCGGATGAACATCGGCAGGCTCCTGGAGGTGGGCGTCGCGGTCCCGGACCTCGACGCGGCGACCCGGACGTTCGTGCGGCTGCTCGGCACCGGGGCGACGGACCCGATCCGCGCGCCGATGTTCGCCATGGATTTCCGCATGTGCCGGCTGGGCGACGTCGATTTCGAGCTGATGATGCCCTATGCCGCGGGCAGCGTCGTCAGCCGCTTCATCGCCGCGAGGGGGGAGGGGCTGCACCACATCGCCTTCCAGGTGCCCGACATCGGCGAGACGATCGCGCTGTGCCGCGCGCGCGGGCTGCCCATCCTGTCGGACGAGCCGGTGCTGCTCGGCGGCCTGCGCGCCGCGTTCCTCCACCCGGGCTGCATGGCGGGGCTGCTGGTCGAGTTCGTCGAGAACCTGCATGGCTGGGGCGGGGCGGCGCCCGCGCCCGATGCGGGGCGCGTGAGCGGCTTCGGCGTCGTCGTCAAGGACGTCGATGCCGCCGCCTCCAGCTACGCCAACATCCTCGGCGCGACCGTTGCCGACCGCCACTGGAACGCCGCGCTGGGCGGGCACGCCCGCTATGCCCGCGTCGGGGCCATCCGGTTCGAGCTGATCTCCGGGGCGGCCGAACGGATCGGTTCGGCGCGGCTTAGCGGCAACCGGCAGGGGCTTCACCATGTCTGCCTCGACGTCGGGAACCCGGAGGCGTTCTGGCCGCTGCGCGCCCGCGCCGGCGTCCATGCCGCGGCCTGGGCAGGCGCGCCGTTCCTGACCGATCCCGCCGCCTGCCACGGCGTGGCGTTCGAGATCCATCCGGCGCGCCGGTGACGGGGAAGCGACGATGACAGCCGGGCTGAAACCGTTCGAAGCCGCCGCGGCCCTGGTCACGGGCGGAACCTCCGGCATCGGCCTCGCGGCGGCTGCGGGCCTCATAGCGGCCGGAGTCGGGAGGATCGTCGTCAACGGCCGGGACCGCGAGCGCGGCGAGGCGGCGGCCGCACATCTCAGGAGCTTGCGCGCTTCGGCGAAGGTCGTCTTCCTGCCCGCCGACGTCACCACGCCGGAAGGGGCGGGCGAGGTCTGCGAGCGGACCGTGTCAGAGCTGGGCGGCGTCGACATCGTCGTCAACTGCGCCGGCGGCGACCACGCACCCGAACTGCTGCACGACATCGAGCTGGCGCGCGTCGCGGGAATCCTCGACCATTACGTTCTCGGCCCGCTGCACGTCTGCCGCGCCATCCTGCCCCACATGATGGCGGCGCGGGGCGGCGTCATCGTCAACGTCGCGTCCGACGCGGGCCGGGTCCCGACGCCGGGCGCCTGCCTCAACGGCGCGGCGATGGCGGCCATCGTCATGTTCTCGCGCACGCTGGCGCTGGAGGCCAAGCGCTCGGGCATCCGCGTGCATGCGGTGACGCCGTCGATCGTGAAGGACACCCGGACCTTCGACCGGGTCATGGCGGAGGGCTTCAGCGCGAAGCTGTTCGCGAAGGCCATGGCGCGCGCCAGTCTCGGCGTCGTCGAGCCGCAGGACGTCGCCGCCGCGATCGTCTTCCTGGCCAGCCCCGCGGCCTCCCGGATGACCGGCCAGGTCCTCAGCGTCAACGGCGGCATCTCGGTCCCGGCATAGGGAATCGATCATCATCGAAAGCCGGCGATTTGCCCCGGCCCGCCGGGGCTTGGCCGGCATTTCCGCCTATGCCGCTGGCATAAATTGAACTTGTGAATCGCGAAACAAAGGACAAGAAAGGTTAGACGGCATGCACCCATGGTGTGAAATCGTGCTGACCATTCTTGCCGAGCGATCTTGAGAGAGGTGTCGAAGCATGGCGGAGGTTGCAAGACGACGCGGCCGTCACAAGCGCACGGATGCACTGATCGCCGCGCGCCGCCAGCAGGTGTGCGATGCGGCGATTCCGCTGTTCGTGGAGAAGGGCTTTCACGGCACCACGATCGAGGCCGTGGCGCACGCCGCCAATGTCAGCGCCGGCTTGATCTACAAGTACTTCAAGGACAAGGAAGACCTCCTCTACTACGCCTTCAACGAGCTGCTGGAGGACTATTCGACGGAGATTCCCAGGGCTGCTGCGCTGGTGAAGGGGCCGATCGAGAAGTTCCGGGCCTCGGTGCACGCCTATGCAAGGGTCGTCGACAAGCGCAAGCGCACGGTACTGCTCGGCAACCGCGCCTCGCACTCCCTCGGCCGCGATCGGCTCAAGCTGATCATGCAGAAGGAAGTCGAGATCAACAACCTGATCAGCAAGGCCGTCGAGGAGTGCATCGCCGCCGGCGCGTTCAGGCAGATCGACGCGCAGATGTTCAGCTACCAGGTTGTCGTGTTCGTCAATTCATGGCCGCTCGAGGCGTGGCGCCTGCCGCGCCCGCTGTCGATCGAGCAGTTCGTGGATCGTGGCTTGGCGCTGATGCTGCTGGCGGTCGAGGCCAGGCCGAGCCTGGCCGAAGTCGAGACCGCGTAGTCGACCGGACGCAACGGCCGTGTCGCGCGGGATTTCGCAGCCGGAAACGGCCTTGGCGACGGCGTGTCGATGCCCGGTTTCGCGATGTCCGTCGCGTTGACACGGTGTATTAAATGAAGATAGATTCACTAAATAGGACGCTCACTGGGCCGTTCGATTCCGGGCTTTGATGGTGCAGTCTTCTGGGCCGGGTGGAGGAGGCGTCTTGGGCCGGGATCTTCGTGGATATGCGCCGTCACGGCCGAATGTTTCCGTGACTTAGGCTGATCCGTTTCGCCGCGCATCCGCGTGGCCTTGCTTCACGCCGGCCAGGCGTTTTCCCACCACCAGTTTCATGACGGAGCCGACATTGGAGCATCTTCTCATCGCCAATCGCGGCGAAATCGCCATCCGCATCGCGCGGGCGGCGTCCGAGCTTGGCATCGCCACCACGGCCATCCATTCGCAGGACGATGCGGCATCCCTGCATCTGAAGTCGGCCGACAGTCAGGTCGCGCTCGCGGGCAACGGCGTGCCTGCCTATCTGGACATCGAACAGATCGTGCGGGTGGCCCGCGAGGCGGGCTGCGATGCCGTGCATCCGGGTTACGGCTTCCTGGCCGAGAACGCGGAGTTCGCCCGCCGTTGCGCCGAGGAAGGCATCGTCTTCGTCGGCCCGACGCCGGAGCTGCTGGAGCTGTTCGGCGACAAGATCAAGGCGCGCGCCTTTGCGGAAAGGCACGGCGTGCCCCTTCTGCCCGGCACCGGAGGCGACACCATGCTGGACGAGGCGAAGGCCTTCTTCGCCTCGCTCGGCGAAGGCGGGGCGATGATGGTCAAGGCCGTGGCCGGCGGCGGCGGACGGGGCATGCGCGCCGTGCGCCGGCAGGAGGATGTCGGGGAGGCCTATGAGCGCTGCCGGTCCGAGGCGCAGAGCGCGTTCGGCAATCCGGCCGTCTATGTCGAAAGGCTCATCGACCGCGCCCGCCATATCGAGGTGCAGATCATCGGCGACGGCAAGGCGGTGTCGCATGCATGGGAGCGCGACTGCACATTGCAGCGCCGCAACCAGAAGATCGTCGAGATCGCGCCCAGCCCGACGCTCGCGCCGAACCTGCGGACGGCGATCATCGGCGCCGCCCGGACGCTGGCGAAGAAGGCCGGCTACCGCAGCCTTGGCACGTTCGAGTTCCTCGTCGACGCCGACGCGCCGGAGGAGGCTCCGTTCTTCGCCTTCATGGAGGCCAATCCGCGCGTCCAGGTGGAGCACACGGTGACCGAGGAGGTCACCGGCATCGACCTGGTGAAGTCGCAGCTCCAGATCGCGGCCGGCATGACGCTGAAGCAGCTCGGCCTGACGCAGCCGGAGATCGGGCAGCCGCGCGGCTACGCGATCCAGCTCCGCATCAACATGGAAGTGCTGAACCCCGACGGCAGCACGAAGCCGGCGGGCGGCACCCTCAACGTCTTCGAGCCGCCGTCTGGGCCGGGCATCCGGGTCGATACGTTCGGCTATGCCGGTTATACGACGGTGCCGCGGTTCGATTCCCTGCTCGCCAAGCTGATCGTGCATGCGCCGGGCAGGGACTACGCCGACGCCGTGAGGCGCGCCGAGCGCGCCCTGAGCGAGTTCCGCATCGATGGCGTGGCGACCAACATTCCGGTACTGCAGAACCTGTTGCAGCGGCCGGAATTCGTCCGTAACGACGTCACCACGCGCTTCGTCGAGACGCATGCGGCGGATCTCTCCGCCGCCGATCCCGCCCACCATCGCAAGCGCTATTTCGATGTGGCGGGGCAGGCTGTCGCTACGGGTACCGAGCAGCCGGCGGCTGCGCGCGCGCCCGAGCGAACCGTGCGCGCGCCGGCGAATGCGAGGCCGTTCCCCGCGCCGCTGCAGGGAACCGTGCTTTCCGTCGAGGTGGCCGAAGGTGCCCTCGTCCATCCCGGCCAGACCATCGCCATCATGGAGGCGATGAAGATGGAGCATGTCGTCGCCGCCGACAAAGGCGGCTACGTCCGGCGCATCGCGGTGGCGCCCGGTACGGCCGTTCTGGAAGGAGAGACGCTGTTCTTCCTCGAGGAGGCGGAGGTGGAGGGACAGGAGGAGATCGGGGTCGAGGAGGCGGTCGATCTCGACACAATCCGCCCGGATCTCGCCGCCACCTATGCGCGGCACGCCTTCACGCTCGACGAGAACCGGCCGGCCGCCGTCGCCAAGCGGCACAAGATCGGCAAGCGCACGGCGCGCGAGAACATCGCGCATCTGGTCGATCCCGGCTCGTTCGTCGAATACGGGCCGCTGATCGTCGCCGCGCAGCGCCGCCGCCGCGGCATGGAAGACCTGATCGCCAACACGCCGGCGGACGGGCTGGTGACCGGCATCGGGACCGTCAACGCCGACAGGTTCGGCGAGCAGCGCGCCCGCTGCATGGTGATGTCCTACGACTACACCGTGCTCGCGGGCACGCAGGGCCTGATGAACCACAAGAAGAAGGACCGGCTGCTCCATCTGTGCGAGCAGTGGAACCTGCCGCTGATCCTCTTCGGCGAAGGCGGCGGCGGCCGCCCGGGCGACGTCGACATGGAATCCACCGGCCTCGAATGTCCGACCTTCCACGGCTGGGCCCGCCTCAGCGGCCGCGTGCCGCTGGTCGCGATCGTGTCGGGCCGGTGCTATGCCGGCAATGCCGCGCTGGTCGGCTGCTGCGACGTCATCATCGCGACCCGCGACACCAATCTCGGTATGGGCGGACCGGCCATGATCGAGGGCGGCGGGCTCGGCGTCGTCAGGCCCGAGGACATCGGCCCCATCGACGTCCAGACGCGGAACGGCGTCGTCGACATCGCCGTGGAGGACGAGGCGGAGGCGGTCGAGGTCGCCAGAAAGTACATCGCCTATTTCCAGGGACCGATCGCGGAATGGGAGTGCGCGGACCAGCGGACGCTGCGCTCCGTCATCCCGGAGAACCGGCTCCGCGCCTACGACATCCGCGCCGTCATCAGCGCGCTGGCCGACAAGGGTTCCGTCCTGGAGCTGCGGCGCGACTTCGGCGTCGGCATCGTCACCGCGCTGATCCGCATCGAGGGCAGGCCGCTCGGGCTGATCGCCAACAATCCGAGGCATCTGGGCGGCGCGATCGACGCCGAGGCGGCCGACAAGGCGTCGCGCTTCATGCAGCTCTGCAACGCCTTCGACATCCCCATCCTCAACCTCTGCGACACGCCCGGCTTCATGGTCGGTCCCGAGATCGAGAAGCAGGCCCAGGTGCGGCGCGTGTCGCAGATGTTCGTCGTTGGCGCGAACTGCTCCGTGCCGATCTTCACCGTGGTGCTGCGCAAGGCCTACGGGCTCGGCGCGCTGGGTATGGCCGGCGGCGGCTTCCACGTCCCGATGATGACCATCTCGTGGCCCACCGGCGAGCTCGGCGGCATGGGCCTCGAAGGCGCGGTGCGCCTCGCCTACAAGAAGGAGCTGGAGGCGATCAAGGATCCGGTCGAGCAGAAGGCCTGGTTCGACCGCCAGCTCGCCGCCGAATACGAGCTCGGCAAGGCCTTCAACGCGGCCTCCTATTTCCAGATCGATGCGGTGATCGACCCCGCCGAGACGCGGCGCTGGATCCTGCGCGGCCTGGCTTCCGTCCCGCCCGTGCAGCCGCGCACCGACAAGAAGCAGCCCTTCGTCAGCGTGTGGTAGCGACCCGCTTTCCGGGCGCTCGCGGACGGCCGTCGGCGGCCGTCCGCGAGCATCCGATGCGGCATGTTGTCCACCTCTTTTCCACCACCCGACCAGCCCGCGGAAACGGCGCCTCTCAAGGCGCGTGAAAGGGCCTCGCGGCGACCGGAATTCGTTGACATCGCTTATTGAATGAAGCTACATTCACTAAATAGAACGCTTACCCGGCAAACGCCCTTCACGGGGCATCAGAACAGCGGGAAGCGGTGGAGGAGGCGTATGCGTTTCAGGGGCTCGGAGCATGTCGGCCGGCGCGCGCGTGGGGAAGCATCCCCGGTTGCGGCGAAGCGTGCCGCTCCCTCTCTGCCGGACCTGATCGCGCTTCCTCATCCCCTACACGAACGCGGCCGTCGCCCCTGTCCGCCGAACGTGATGCTGCAACCGCATTCCTACGCAGATCCGGCCCGTCCTGAACGGACGGTGCATCCGCAGGCTGCCAATTGAGGGCCGGGGACGTCATCGGGCGCACACGCAATGCGCCCGGGGCTTCCGCTGCCTCCTCGGCGCAGATTTCCGGCCTCTTTCGAGATTGATGGAGAAACGACGTGGAATTCCAGGACATCGCCTACGAAGTGATCGGCCCCGTGGCCCGCATCTCGCACAACCGGCCGGAAGTCGGGAATGCGGAAGGGTCGCGCCTGCTGACCGAAATGGACCAGGCGCTGAAGCTCGCGGTGGAGGACGACGCCGTGCGGGTGATCGTCATCGCCGGCAAGGGCAAGCACTTCTCGTCCGGGCACGACCTCAAGGAAGGCCAGGAGAAGTTCGCCGACTTCACCGTCGAGCAGCGCTTCGAGCACGAGCAGCTCTATTTCTTCGAATACGGCTTCCGCATCTGGGACTGCCCGAAGCCGACGATCGCGCAGGTGCAGGGAGCCTGCATCGCCGGCGGCTTCATGGTCGCCAACATGTGCGACCTCGTCGTGGCGTCGGAGAACGCCTTCTTCTCCGATCCGGTCTGCCGGACGCTGTCCTGCGCCGCGGTGGAGCTGCTCGTCCATCCCTGGGTGATGGGCCTGCGCCGCGCCAAGGAGTTCCTCTACACGGGCCGGCGCCTCGGCGCCCGTGAGGCTTACGAGTTCGGGATGGTCAACCATGTCGTGCCGGACGCGGAGCTCGAACAGCGGACCATGGCACTCGCCAACGAGATCGCCGCGGTGCCCCCCTTCGCGCTCAAGCTCACCAAGCGGTCGCTCAACCGGGCGTTCGACATCCAGGGCTTCCGCAACGCGCTCGCCTCGCATTTCGACATCCACCAGCTCGCCCATGTCAGCGAGGAGTTCAAGGCCGTGACGTCGCGCGGATACGTGAACTCCAGCTCGCGCCCGCAGCAGAAGGCGGGATGAAGCCGGTTTCCCGGGCGGGGCGCTCCCCTTCGGGCCGGAGCGCGGGGCGGGCCCGGCGGACAGCGGAGCATGCGTGAAGGCCGGGGCGATCAGCCCGGCCTCCGCCCTGAACGTGCAGCCGGCAGGTATCGGTAGAGGAACGCGTATGTCTTGGGCTGAGGAAGTCGGGGAGCTCGATCGGCGCCGCCATCTGGCCGAGCGCATGGGCGGCCCGGAGGGGATCGCCAAGCACAAGGAGCGGGGGAAGCTGACCGCGCGCGAGAGGATCGCGGCGCTGGCGGACGCCGGCAGCTTCGCCGAGACCATGGCCCTCGTCGGCACCGGCGTCTATGACGGCCTGCACCTCAAGGACTTCATCCCCAAGCCCCAGGTCGAGGGCACGATCCGCATCGACGGCCGCAAGGCCTTCGTGTTCGCCAGCGACTTCACCGTGCGCGGCGGGTCCGGCATGCCCGTCAACGGGCTGGGGGCGGAGACCACGATCAGCGAGCGCGCGCTCCAGTGGCGCCTGCCCCTGCTGCGGCTGCTGGATGCCTCCGGCGGCAGCGTCAGGACCTTCGAGAGCATGGGGCGCACCTACATTCCCGACGGGAACATCTTCAACGCGACCGACGTCAGGCTGCTGAACAGCGTGCCGGTCGTCTCGGCCGTGCTCGGCTCGGTGGCCGGGCTGCCCGCCGTGCTGGCGCCGCTCTCCCATTTCAGCGTCATGGTGAAGGGCATCTCCCAGCTCTTTCCGGGCGGGCCGCCGGTGGTCAAGGCCGCGCTGGGGGTCGACATCACCAAGGAGGATCTCGGCGGCGACCAGATCCACACCCGCATCAGCGGCTGCATCGACAATGCCGCCGAGACCGAGGCGGACGCATTCGACCAGATCCGGCGCTTCCTGAGCTACCTTCCCTCGAACGTCGACCAGACGGCGCCGCGGACGCCGACCGATGATCCGGCGGCGCGGGCGGAGGAGGACCTCCTCACCATCGTGCCGCGCAACCGCAAGCATCCTTTCAACGCGCGCAGGCTGATCGAGATGCTCGTCGACAGGAGCTCGTTCTTCGAGATCGCGCCGCTGCACGGCAGGTCCCGGATCACCGGGCTAGCGCGCTTCAACGGCTATCCGGTCGGGCTGATGTGCAACGACCCCATGGTCGGCGGCGGGGTGACCGACGTCGCCGCCGGCGGCAAGGCCATGCGGCTGATCCAGCTCTGCAACACGTTCCACCTGCCGCTCATCTCGCTGGCCGACGAGCCCGGGTTCCAGGTCGGCCTCGCCGCGGAAAAGCTCGGCATCGAGCGGGCCGGCGCGCGGCTCGTCTCGGCCGTCTGCATGAGCGAGATGCCGTGGTGCACCGTCGTGGTCGGGCGCCTCTACGGCGTCGGCGGCAGTTGCCACCACCGGCCGTCGGGAATGTTCCGGCGCTATGCGTGGCCGTCCGCCAACTGGGGCTCGATGCACATCCTCGGCGGCGTGTCGGCAGCCTATCGCCGCGAGATCGAGGCCGCCGACGATCCGGCCGCCAGGCAGGCCGAGATCGAGGCGAGGCTCACCGCGCTGGCCTCGCCCTTCCGGACGGCGGAGGCGACGGGGCAGGACATCATCGACCCTCGGGAGACGCGCGCTCTGCTGTGCGAGTTCGTCGAGGACGCGCAGCCCATCCTGGCCGGCCAGCTCGGCCGTTCCACGGCATTGCCTTATCTGCCCTAGCGATGGCGCGGCCAGCAGATCCGCAGCTTTCGCCGGTGGCTCAAGAATCGAGTGAGGTTCCTTCGCGCATGGGGCAGGAAAAGGAAGTCGCGGTGAAGGTGAGGAACGTGAGCCTTGCCTTCGGGGGCGTCAGGGCCCTGACCGACGTGAGCTTCGACGTCCGCAAGGGCGAGATACTTGCCATCATCGGCCCCAACGGCGCCGGCAAGACGAGCATGCTCAACTGCATCAACGGCTTCTACCGTCCCGTCAGCGGCTCGATCACCTACAAGGACCAGGAGCTCGTCGGAAAGAACACCTACGACATCGCCCGGCTCTCCGTGGCGCGCGTGTTCCAGGGCATCCAGACCTACGGCGGCATGACCACGCTGGAAAACCTGATGACCGGCATGCACCTGAAGCTGAACTACGGCGTGCTGGCGGCCTACTTCTACTTCTGGTCGAAGGCGAAGAAGGAGGAGATGGAGAAGCGCAGGAAGATCGAGGAGATCATCGACTTCCTGGAGATCAAGCACATCCGCAAGTCCTATGTCGGCGAGCTGGCCTACGGCCTGCGCAAGCGCGTGGACTTCGGCCGGGCGCTTGCCATGGAGCCGGATCTTTTGCTCCTCGACGAGCCGATGGCGGGCATGAACCTCGAGGAGAAGGAGGACATGACCCGCTTCATCCTCGACGTTCACGAGGAGAAGAAGACGACCATGGTGCTCGTCGAGCACGACATGGGCGTGGTCATGGACATAGCCGACCACATCGTCGTCCTCGATTTCGGGAAGAAGATTGCGGACGGAACGCCGGAGGAGATCAGCAGGGATCCGCTCGTCATCGCCGCGTATCTCGGTGAGGAGGAGAAGGTCCGGTGATCGACAATCCGCAATTGATGGAGGAGCTGCGGCCGTCGATGGGCGGGCCGGATGTCGGCCACGCCCATTTCGAGAAGAGCATACTCGGCCTCCGCCACACGCTGCCCAGGATCCTGCTCGCGAACCGGGACTCCGCGCCGCGCGACGTGGCGATGCGCAAGAAGGATTTCGGCATCTGGAACAGCTTCACCTGGGAGGAGGTCTACCAGCGCGTCAAGGACATGGCGCTCGGCCTGAAGAGCCTCGGCGTCGAGCGCGGCGACAAGGTCTGCGTCATCGGCGACAACGATCCCGAGTGGTACTGGGCCGAGCTCGCGGTGCAGTCGCTCGGCGGCGTCTGCGTCGGCCTCTACGTGGACGCGATGCCGGCCGACATCGAGCACATCGTCAACGATTCCGACGGGGTCGTGGTCTTCTCCAAGGACCAGGAGCAGACCGACAAGCTGATCGAGATCAGGGAGCGGATCCCCAACGTCCGGAAGGTGATCTTCTGGGACCGGACCGGGATGTATCGCTACCGCGACGAGCCCTGGCTGCTGGAGAACGAGGCGCTGATGGAGCTCGGCCGGGCGTACGAGGCGCGGCACCCGGACTTCTTCGCCCAGTCCGTCGAGGCGGGGAGCGAATCTGACCTCGCGCTGCTCTGCTACACCTCGGGCACGACCAGCCTCCCGAAGGGGGTGATGGTCTCCTACGAATACCTGATCACCAGCGGCATCCGCTTCGCGACGGCCTTCTGGCCGCGCAAGGACGACGAGTATCTTTCCTTCGTGCCGCCGGCCTGGATCTCCGAGCAGTTGATGCTCGTCATCTGGCTCGTCTTCGGCAACCGGATGAACTTCCCGGAAGAGCCGGAAACGGCCATGGAGAACATCCGCGAGATCGGGGCGCGCTTCTTCCTGCTGGGCCCTACCCAGTGGCAGGGGATCATGTCCCAGGTCCACATGAAGATCTTCGACACTGGCCCGATCCGCCGGCTCCTCTACGAGGCGTGCCTGGCGATCGGCTACCGCGCGGTCGAGGACAGGACCAGGAACAACGGCAGACAGAGCCTGCACTGGAAGGCCCTGTCGGCGATCGCTAACGCCGCCTGCCTCAGCCACGTCCGCGACAATCTCGGGCTGAGCAAGCTCAAATACGGCGTCACCGGCGGCTCCGCCCTCGGGCCCGACGTGATCCGCTGGTTCGACGCGATCGGCGTGCGCATCAAGGACGGCTACGGGCTGACCGAGCTGACGCCCGCGACGGTGCATCGGGAGCACATCAAGGCCGGCACGAGCGGCGTGCCCGTCCCCGGCGTCGAGGTCAGGATCGGCGACGAGGGCGAGATATTCCTGCGCGCCGGGAAGATGTTCGACGGCTACTACAAGAAGCCCGCCGAGACGCAGGCGATGCTCGTCGACGGCTGGATCAGGACCGGCGACTGCGGCGCCTTGGACGAGGATGGCCAGCTCATCGTCTACGACCGGCTGAAGGACATGCTGCCGCTGAAGGGCGGCGGGACCTACTCGCCCACCTACATCCAGAACCGGCTCAAGTTCAGCCCCTACATCAAGGAAGTGCTGGTCGTCGGCGGCGCGGACCGGGAGTTCCTCTTCGGCATCGTTACCATCGACTTCGACAATGTCGGCAAGTGGGCCGAGAAGAACAGGATCTCCTACACGACCTTCATGGACCTCAGCCAGAAGGACGAGGTCTACCGGCTGATCCGGAAGGAGATCCTGCGCGTCAACGCCACGCTGCCGGAGAACGCCCGGATCGTGCGCTGCACGATGCTCCACAAGGAGTTCGATGCCGACGAGGGCGAGCTGACGAAGACCCGGAAACTGCGCCGCGGCTTCCTCGAGAAGCGCTACGGCGAGCTGATCGAGGCCTGCTACGCCGGCGCCGACAAGGTCGGCGTCGAGGCGGAGGTCAAGTACCGGGACGGCAGGACCGGCAGGATCAGGACGGATCTGAGGATCCACACGGTCGGGGAGGAGCGTTGAACATGGTATTCTTCCTGCAGATACTGGTGAACGGCATCCTCACCGGCTTCATCTACGTGCTGATGGCTCTCGCCATCGTCATCGTCTACAAGTCGTCCTCCATCTTCAACTTCGCGCACGGCTCCCTCGTCGGCCTGTGCACCTTCTTCGTCTGGCAGATGGTCGTCGGCTGGGGCATGCCCCTCTACGTGGCCTTCGTGCTGGAGCTCGTCGTGATCGCGGCGCTGGCCTTCGCGCTGCAGCGGCTGGTGCTGAAGCCGCTGACGGGCCAGCCGCTGATGGCCGCCATCATGGCCACGATCGCGCTGGGTGAGGTTTTCAGCGGCATCGTGGTGCTGTTCTGGCCCGGTCCGGGGCGGGTGCTGCCGGTCTGGATCGAGCTGTCCGTGCTGAAGATCGGCCCCATCACGATCTCGTCGGAGAGCCTGACCAACGTCGTCGTGTGCACGCTCTGCTTCGCGATCTTCCTGCTGTTCTTCCAGAAGACGAAGCTGGGGCTCGCCATGCGCGGCACGGCCGAGGACCACACGCTGGCGCAGAGCGACGGCGTGAAGGTCGATATGATCTTCGTCGTCTCGTGGTTCGTCGCCATCCTCGTCGCCGCGATCGGAGGCGTGCTCATGAGCTCGCTCTATGGCGTCAGCTACGAATCGCTCCACAGCCTCGGCATGAAGGCGCTGGCCGTCGTCATCCTCGGCGGCATGGAGTCCATCCTCGGCGCGCTGATCGGCGGCCTCATCATCGGCGTCGTGGAGTCGCTGGGCAGCGGCTACATCGACCCGCTGGTTGGCGGCGGCTTCAGCGAGGTCGCGCCGTACATCGTGCTGCTGATCATCCTGGCCCTCAGACCCTACGGGCTGTTCGGCTACCAGCGAATTGAGCGAGTCTGAGATGTACAAGAAACCCTGCGGCGTCTTCGACGAGAGCTACGAGCAGGACAGCGCGCTGGTCCGCACCGGCTATCGCTGGTCCATGCTGGTGCTGCTTCTGGCGATCCTGTTCGTCGCGATCCCGCTGCTTGCCGGCAACTACGTGCTGGACGTGCTCAACAATATCGCGATCACCCTGATCGCGGCTCTCGGGCTGCAGATCGTCATCGGCTTCACCGGGCAGATCAGCCTCGGCCACGCCGCCTTCATGGCCGTCGGCGCCTACACGAGCGCCATGTTGTCCACGCATCTGGGCCTCTCCTTCTGGATCGCCATGCCGCTCGCCGCGCTGACTGCCGGCCTGCTCGGCATCGTCATCGCCATGCCCGCCCTGAGGATCCGAGGCTTCTACGTCGCCGTGACGACGCTCGCCGCGCACTACGTGATCATGTGGGTCATCCTCCACGGCGGCGACCTGACCAAGGGAATATCCGGCCTGACCGCCGGCGAGATCACCATCGGCAGCTTCGTCTTCGATACCGAGCTGAAGTTCTATTTCCTCGTCATGTCGCTCGCCGCGCTCGCCGTGTTCTTCACCAGCAACGTCATGCGCACGAAGATCGGCAGGGCCATGATCGCGGTGCGCGACAACGACCTTGCCGCCGGCTTCATGGGCATCAACGTCTTCAGGACGAAGGTCGTCTCCTTCTTCCTGTCGTCCCTGTATGCGGGCGTGGCCGGCTCGCTGCTCGCCCACTATCAGGGCATCATCACGGTCGACCAGTTCACGCTGATGGACTCGATCTGGATCCTCGCGATGCTGGTCGTCGGCGGCGCGACGATCACCGGCGTCATCATGGGCGTCGTCTTCTTCAAGCTCCTCAGCCAGGTGGTGCTGTTCGGCGGCCCGCTGGTCGGAAGCATGTTCCCCAGCTTCGGAGGGTCCGCCGTCTCCGCCGGCATGCAGATCCTGTTCGGCGTCGTCGTCATCCTTTTCCTGATCTTCGAACCGAGAGGCCTTTCCCACCGCTGGCAGATAACGCTGTCGACGTTCCGACTGTGGCCGTTCCCTCACTAGCGCGGCGCCTGCGCCCGGTCGGCAACGGATGGCTCCCAGCCAGGAAAGCATCATGCTCAAGGTGAACAACATCGAAGTGGTCTACTCCAAGGTCATCCTCGTCCTGCGGGGAGTGAGCCTGGAGGTCGGCGACGGCAAGATCGTCTGCCTTCTCGGCGCCAACGGCGCCGGCAAGAGCACCACGCTGAAGGCGATCTCCGGCCTGCTGGGCGTCGAGCTGGGCGAGGTCACCCACGGCAACATCGAGTTCGACGGCCAGCGCATCGACAAGATGGGTCCGCAGGACGTCGCCCATCTCGGCATACGCCAGGTCATCGAGGGCCGGCGGCTCTACGGCCACCTGACCGTCGAGGACAATCTGATGATGGGCGCCTACCTGAACCGCGACCGCGGCAACGTCCGCCGCAGGTTCCAGCAGGTCTACGACTACTTCCCCAAGCTCGCCCAGATGCGGAAGCGGGTGAGCGGATACCTGTCCGGCGGCGAGCAGCAGATGCTCGTCATCGGCAGGAGCCTGATGGCCCACCCGAAGCTCGTCATGCTGGACGAGCCCTCCCTCGGGCTCGCGCCGCTGGTGGTGAAGGACATCTTCGACATCGTCAAGAAGATCAACGAGGAGGAGAAGATCTCCGTCCTCCTCGTCGAGCAGAACGCCAAGATCGCCCTTTCGATCTCGGAATACGCCTACGTGATGGAGAACGGCAGGATCGTCCTGGACGGCCCCGCCGACAAGATCGTCGAGAACGAGGACGTGCGGGAGTTCTACCTCGGGCTCTCCAGCGTCGGCGCGCGCAAGAACTTCCGCGAGCTGAAGCATTACAGGCGCAGGAAGCGCTGGCTGGGCTAGCCGGCGCCATCGCTAACGACTGAGCATTTCTCTTCGGAGAAGGAGGAGCAGTGATGAAAACAGGTGGAGGAAAAGTCATGTCAAGCAAACTCAAGGGTGCATTGTTGTCGGGGCTCGTGCTGACGCTGGTCGGCGGGTTCCTCGCCGGAACGTCGGGCAGCGCGCTGGCCCAGGACAAGGTCAAGGCCTGGATCGGGCATCTGGTGCACGTCACCGGCCCGTTCGCCGCGGGCATTTCCGGCGTGCCGGAAGGCTTCTCCGCCGGCATCGAGGCCGCCAACAAGTACATGGAGCTGCCCGGCCTCCAGCTCGAGGGCTTCAACGTCGACGGCGGGTCCGACACGGCGAAGTCGCTGCAGGCGTTCAAGCTGATGACGGAGGGCAGCGATCCGATCGCCGTCATGGTCGGCAGCTCGACCCCGATCGACCTCGCGCTGAAGACCTGGAACATCCGCAAGAAGATGCCGAACATCACGGGGGGCAGCGACGACGAGCTGGCCAAGCTGCCGTCCTACACCTTCTCGGTCACCGCGCCCTACGTGAACCAGGTCGGCGCATGGATCGACTACTACATGGAAAACGTGTGGCCGAAGAAGAACCAGAACCGCCCGCCGCGCTTCGCCTGGCTGACCTGGGACAACGCCTTCGGCAGGGCGGCGATGACGCCCAAGACCATCGAGTACATCAAGTCCAAGGGCATCGAGATCGTCGACGAGGAGTTCATCCCCCTGACGCCGACCGACGTCGGCGCCCAGGTGCTGCGCCTGAAGGAGAAGGGCGTCGATTTCACCGCCGGCAGCATGTACCACAACGCGCTGGCGGTCGTGCTCAAGGAGATGGACAAGAACGGCCTGCTCGACCAGATCGACATCGGCATGACCTATGCCACCAACTCCGACGCGCTGATCTCGACCGCGCATGAGCTCGCGCGCAACGTCTACATCACCGGCCTGTTCTGGCCGTTCTCGACCTGGGAGGAGCATGCTCCCAAGTACCTCGAATACTACAACAAGCGCACGCCCGCGCCGTCGCCGTTCGGCTACGGGGCAGGGTTCAGCCACGGCCTGATCGCGGCCGAGGCGGTGAGGCTGGCCGCAGCCGCGGTCGGCCCGGACAAGGTCGACGGCGAGGCGGTCTACAACGCGCTGCAGAAGATGAACGGCTTCGACGCGTGGGGCATCGGACCGGCGAACAGCTTCTCCGAGACCAAGAGGTCGAGCCAGAGCTCGGTGTTCATGATCCGGGTCAACGAGGGCAAGCCGACCGTGGTGAAGGAGCAGCCGACCCCGGACCTGACCAACACGCAGTGACCCTTCCGGGTCCCGGTCGGCGCCGTGTGCGGTGCCGGCCGGCCCCCGATGCTCCCGGCGATCCGGTCGGCTATGATCGCCGGGGGCAATCGTCTTCGCGAAGGGAGGATCGGATGGGGCTCAGGGACTACACGCTGTTCGACGTCATTTCCCGCAACGCGCGTCTCTACCCGCAGCGGACGGCGATCTCCTTCGAGGGCCGGCGCATCACCCATGGCGAGTATCTCGCCCGGGTGGAGCGCCTGGCGGCAGGGCTGGCCGCGGCCGGCGTGGGCGCCGGCGACCGCGTCGGCATCGTCTCGCTCAACTGCCCGGAATATCTCGACCTCTACGGTGCGGCCGCGAAGCTGGGGGCGATCGTGCTGCCGGTCAACTGGAGGCTCAGCGCCGACGAGATCGTCCATGCGCTGAACGACGGCGCGCCGAAGATCGTCCTGGCGGATGCCGAGCACCAGCCGGTCCTCGCGGCCGCGCGCGGCCGGCTCTCCTCCGTGCGGCTTTTCTACGCGTTCGCCGCCGCGCGGGCGCCGTTCGCTCCCTACGAGGATTTGCTGTGCTCCGAAGCTCCAGTCGCGGAGGCCGGCGCCGGCGACGAAATCGGCTACGTGCTCATGCACACCGCGGCCGTGACCGGAAAGGCGCGCGGCGCGCTCATCACCCAGCGCGGCCTGATCGCCGGCGGCACGCAGATGGTCCATCAGTGGAACCTCGGCCCGGACGACGTGCAGCTCGGGGCGCTTCCTCTGTTCCACATCACCGCGCTGGGCCTGTTCGTGGCGATCGCGCAGGCCGGCGGTGGCACGGCGCTGTCGGCCCGCTTCGATCCGGCCGCGGCGGCGAGCCGGATCGCCGAAGAGCGCGTCACCGTGCTCGGCGAGTTCGCGCCGATGCTCGGCACGCTGCTCGACAAGGCGGCGGAGGTCTTGGCGGACCTTTCCAGTCTGCGCATCGTGTTCGGCCTGGACACGCCCGACACGATCGCCCGCTTCGAGGCGGCCTGCCCGGAGGCCGTGTTCTGGATCGGCTACGGCCAGTCCGAGGTCTCGGGCGGCGTGACCTTCGCGCCCTATCGCGAGCGCCCCGGCTCGGCGGGCCGCCCGGCGCTGCTCAGCGTCGTCGCGGTGGTGGACGATCTCGACCGGCCGCTGCCCGGCGGCCAGACCGGCGAGATCGTCGTGCGCGGCCCGATGGTGTTCGGCGGCTACTGGAATTGCGAGGCCGACAACGCCGTCACCTTCCGCAGCGGCTGGCACCACACCGGCGACATGGGCCGCTTCGACGAGGACGGCTACCTCTGGTACGCGGGGCGCGCACCGGCCAAGGAGCTAATCAAGCCCGGCGGCGAGAACGTCTACCCGGCCGAGGTCGAGCGCGTGATCCTCAAGCATCCGGCGATCGCCGAGGTAGTGGTGCTTGGCGTCGCCGACGCGCAATGGGGCGAGGCGGTGAAGGCGGTCTGCGTCTGCAAGCCCGGCCGGAGCGTCGGCGCGCAGGAGCTGATCGAGTTCGTCGGCCAGCGCATCGCCCGCTACAAGAAACCGAAGCATGTGGCGTTCGTCGCGCAGCTTCCGAAAACCGCCGCCGGCGCGACCGACCGCGCCGCGGTGAAGCAGCAGCACGGCGCCGGATAGGAGGTCCGCAGGGCGGGACCCGCCCGGAATGGTTGTCGCGCGGGAAGGCCACCGGATTGCCGGCGGCGCCGATGGGATCGCGGCGCCGATATAAGGAAACTATTTGACATATTTTACCGCCGAACTTAGCTATGAATGCAGGGCAGCGACCCTGCCGATGGCAGCGTGGAGAGACCGATGGCGATCGATGGTGCAAGCATTGCCGGCGTGGGCTGGACCCGCTATTCGCGCAACTCCGGCGCGAGCGTCGAGGAGCTCGCCGTCGAGGCGGTGAGGGCGGCCGCCGACGATGCCGGCCTCGACGTGCAGGAGATCGACGGCCTCGTGACCTACGGGCTTTGCGACACCGCCTATAGCGGCGTCGTCGGCACCAGCCTCGGGCTCGGCGAGCTCAACTACTTTTCGGACCACACGGCCGGCGGCAACGTCGCCTGTGCGGTCGTGACCGAGGCGGCCATGGCGGTGGCGACGGGTCGGGCGAAGCACGTCGCCGTCTATCGCGCGCTGAACGGCGCCTCGGGCATCCGCTACGGCGGCGGCGCGTGGAGCCAGATGATGGCCACGACCAGCCTGTTCTCCGACGCCGAGCCGCAGTTCCTCGACACCTGCGGTCTCACCATGCCGGCCCAGCATTTCGCCATGCTGGCGCGCCGCCACATGATCAAATACGGCACCGACCATCGCGACTTCGCCGCCGTGGCGATGACCTGCCGCAACCATGCGGCGCTCAACGAGCGCGCGCAGATGCGCGAGCCGCTGACGCTCGACCGCTACGAGGCCTCGCCTTGGATCGCGGATCCCTTCCGGGTGCTCGATTGCTGCCTCCAGACCGATGGCGCCTGCGCCCTGATCGTGACCTCGGACGAGCGCGCGCGGGATCTGCGCAAGCCGCCGGTCAGGTTCCGCGCGGGCGCGTCGTCCGGCCACGCCGCCCGCGGCGTCATGTGGACGAACTTCGCCGAGGATCATTCGACCTGCTACGCCGCGCGGATCGCGGATCGCCTCTTCGCCGAAGCCGGCATCGGCAGGGAGGACGTCGACTTCGCCGAGCTCTACGACTGCTTCACCTACAGCGTGCTCGTCCAGCTCGAGGATTTCGGCTTCGTGCCGAAAGGTGAGGCCGGCGCGTTCTTCCGCGACGGCCAGGCCGCGCTCGGTGGCAGGCTGCCGGTCAACACCCATGGCGGCCTGCTCTCGGAAGGCTATATCCACGGCCTCAACTCGGTCACCGAGGCGGTGATCCAGCTCCGCGGCGAGGCCGGCGCGCGGCAGGTCGAGGGCGCCGGGTTCGGCCTCGTCTGCGCCGGCGGGGCGGCCAATTCCGGCAGCGCGCTGATCCTGGGGGCCGCGTGATGGAGATGCTGCCAGGCCAGCCATTGCCCGTGCCGACGGTGCTGACGCAGCCCTTCTGGGACGGCTGCCGGGAGCATCGGCTCTCGTTGCAGCGCTGCCTCGGCTGCCGCCGGTTCCGCTTCTACCCGACGGCCGCCTGCCCGCACTGCGCCTCGCCGGACAGCCGGTGGGAGGAGGTCTCCGGGCAGGGCACGGTCTATAGCTGGATCGTCGCCAGGAAGACGTACGATCCCTACTGGCGCAACCGCGTGCCCTATGTCTGCGCGATCGTGGAGCTGCGCGAGCAGGAGGGGCTCTTCATGCCCGGTCTGCTGGTCGACGTAGACCCTTCCGAGGTGCGCGCGGAGATGCCGGTCGAGGTCGTCTTCGAAGATGTCTCCGAAACCGTCTCGCTGCCGCGCTGGCGCCCGCGGGGAGCTGCTGCCGGCCGTTCGGGCTGACGACGATTTCAACAGCGCTTCCGGCTCTATAATACGTAATAGTATTGACATATTTCTTGCCGCTCGCATAGCATGTCCACGGCTCATGTCAGGCGCGCGATCCGCGCGACGGCCGGGCCAAGGGAGGAAATGATGAAGTTCAGATCACTGCTGTGCGCCGCAGTCCTGCCTGCGTTTCTGCTCGGCACCGGCGCGGCGAAGGCCGAGACCTACAACGCGACCGTGGTGACCGGTCATCCCGCGGTGTTCCTGTGGGTGAAGATGCTCACCGAGGTGTTCGTTCCCACCGTCAACAAGGAACTGGAGAAGACGGCGCACAAGATCAACTGGACCGAGGCCTATGGCGGCACCGTCGCCAAGGTCGGCGGCGAGCTAGAGGCGATGGAATCCGGTCTCGCGCAGATCACCATCGGCTCCGGCCTGTTCGAGCCCTCGCTGCTGCCGCTGCAGAACATCACCTACATGACGCCGTTCGCCGTCAGCGACGTGGACCAGGTGCTCGGCGTCATCGACCGGCTCCACGACGAGATCCCCGAGCTGCGCGCGACGTGGGAAAAGTACGACATGGAGTATCTCGCCAATTTCGGCCTCGAGGACTACCTGCTCATCTCCAAGTTCCCGGTCACGAAGCTGGAGGACCTGAAGGGCCACAAGATCAGCGCGCCCGGCCCGGCGGTGAACTGGCTGAGCGGGACCGGGGCCGTCGGCGTCTCCGGCAACCTCACCACCTACTATACGGACCTCCAGACCGGCGTGACCGACGGCGTCATCGTGTTCCCGACGGCCGCCGCGCCGGCCAAGCTGCCGGAAGTCGCCAAATACGTGACGCGGACCCATTTCGGCGCCCAGCACGCCGGCGCGATCGTGGCCAAGAAGTCCTGGATGGACACGCTGCCGCCGGAAGTGCAGCAGGCGATCAAGGTCGGCGCGGACGCCTATGCCAAGGCCTATCGCGAGGGGCTCGCCTCCCGCGTCGACGATGCCTTCAAGGCGCTCGCCGCGTCCGGCGCGGTGATCACCGACTTGGACGAGGGCGTGCGCACGCAATGGGCGATGGGCCTTCCGCCGATCGCCAGGGACTGGGCCGCCGATCTCGACTCCAAGGGCCTGCCCGGCACCAAGGTGCTCGGCGCCTACATGCAGGGCCTGCGGGACGCCGGCGCCAAGCCGTCGCGCAACTGGGACCAGCAGTGAGCAGCCCTCGCGGCGCCGGGAATGGTCATGTCTGACGAACGAAGCGGAGGGGGAGGGCTGGCGGCAGCCTTCCGCCTCTTCGTCCGGATCGCCGCCATCGCCAACGTCGTCGCCACGGCCTGGATCGTCGGCCTGATGTTCCTGATCGTGCTCGACGTGGCGGGCCGCAACCTGTTCCTCGCGCCGATCGCCGGCGTGCCGGAGATGGTCGCCTACTCGATCGTCGGCATCGTCTTCCTGCAGGTGACCCACACCCACGTGACCAACCAGATGATCCGCTCCGAGGGCTTCGTCGAGCTGTTCGCCAACAGGCGGCCGCGCATCTCGAACTTCCTGCTGATGTTCGGCGAGGCCGTGGGGGCGGTGTTGTTCATCCTGCTCGCGGCCGCGGCCTGGCCGAGGTTCATGTCCGCCTATGCCCGCGGCGAATATGTCGGCGCCGCCGGCTATTTCCAGCTCACGGTCTGGCCCTTTTTCCTGCTGATCATGGTGGGCTCCGCCTTCCTCGGCGTCTCCTACGTCTTCGCCTTCCTGCGGCTGTGCGGGCTGCCGGTCGATGGCCGCAAGGCGGAGGGCCGGGGGTGAGCGCGCTGGCGATCGGCTATCTCTCGCTCGCCCTCATCGGGCTGCTCATCTATTCGGGCATGCACGTCGCCGTCGCGCTCGCGGTCGTGTCGCTGCTCGGCGTCTGGGCGATCACCGGACATTTCTGGCTCGGCATGACCTATGTCATGCAGGCAGCCAGCGACAGCATCGCCGAATACACGTTCGGCGTCGTGCCGCTGTTCGTGCTGATGGGGCTGGCCTTCTCCGAATCCGGCTTCGGCCGCGACATGTTCGCCGGCGTCAGCCAGCTCACGCGCCGGCTGCCCGCCGGCCTCGGCGTCGGCACCGTCATCGCCAATGCCCTGTTCGCCACCGTCACCGGCGTCTCGATCGCCTCGGCTGCCGTGTTCTCCCGCGTCGCCATCCCCGAGATGGTGCGCAGCGGCTACAACCAGCGGCTGGCGCTCGGCATCGTCGTCGGCTCGTCGGTGCTGGGCATGCTCATCCCGCCGAGCCTGTTGATGATCCTGTTCGCGATCCTCACCGACACTTCGATCGGCGCCCTGTTCGCCGGCGGCGTCGGGCCGGGCCTGCTGCTGACGCTGGCCTACTGCGTCTATCTCGTCGGCCTGGGCTATCTGCGGCCCGAGCTGCTCAACGAGAAGGCGCGGGATCTGCGGATCGCCGAGCGCAAGGGCAACGCGCTGCTGATCATTCCGTCGCTGCTGCTCGCGGCCTGCGTGCTGGGCGGCATCTATGGCGGTATCTTCACGCCCACCGAGGCAGGCGCGGTCGGCGCGCTCGCCGCGCTGCTGCTGGCGCTCGCCGCGCGCCGCATGGGTCTGGCGTCGATCTGGCGCATCTCGGTCCAGACCGGGCACATCACCGCCGCCGTCTGCTTCCTGATCATCGGCGCCACCGTCTACAGCGGCATGCTGTCGCTTTCCGGCCTGCCGACCTCGATCGTCGAGTTCGCCACCTCCTCGGGGGTCGGCCCGGTCGGCTTCCTGTTCCTGTTCAGCGCCGTGGTGATCGTGCTCGGCACGATCCTCGATTCGGGATCGACGATCCTCGTCTCCGCGCCGCTCGGCTACCCCGTCGCGCTGCATCTCGGCATCGACCCGATCCATTTCGGCCTGGTGACGATCTTCGGCGCCGAGGTCGGCCTGCTGACGCCGCCCTTCGGGCTGACGGCCTTCGTGGTCCAGGCGACGATGAAGGACGAGGGGGTGAAGCTGAACGACGTCTGGCGCGGCTCGTTCCCCTTCCTGCTGGTGATGATCGTCATCCTGGCGCTCATCATCCTGTTCCCGCAGATCGTCCTGTTCCTGTGAGCCATCGAGCGGTAGCACAATGAAGCTCATCGACCTGTCCCAATATCTCGAAAACACCGAGTTCTCGGACCCGCCCGGCATGGGTCCGAAGATCGCCTACCATGCGCACGGCAATACGCAGCACGAGCTCGTCGGCATGTTTCCCGGCCTGCGCGCCGACCAGCTCCCGGGCGGCGAGGGCTGGGCCTACGAACGCCTCGACCTGATCACCCACAACGGCACGCATCTCGACGCGCCATGGCACTACCACTCGACCATGGACGGCGGCGCCCGCGCCATCACCATCGACGAGGTGCCGCTCGAATGGTGCCTGTCGGACGCCGTCAAGCTCGACTTCCGCAATCTGCCGGACGGTCATGTCGCGACCGCCGACGACGTGGCGCGCGAGCTCGACCGCATCGGCTACGCGCTGAAGCCGCTGGACATCGTCGTCGTCAACACTTCGGCCGGCGCCCATGCCGGCGCGCCCGACTATCTGGCGCGGGGCTGCGGCATGGGCCGCGAGGCGACGCTCTATTTGACCGAGCGGGGCGTGCGCGTCACCGGCACCGACGGCTGGAGCTGGGACGCGCCCTTCGTCGCCACCGCGAAGCGCTTCGCCGAGACGGGCGACCCCGGCTTGATCTGGGAAGGCCACAGGGCGGGAATGGTGCGCGGCTACTGCCACATGGAAAAGCTCGCCAATCTCGACCGGCTGCCGGCCTTCGGGTTCCGGATCGCCTGCTTCCCGATCAAGGTGAAGGGCGCGAGCGCGGGCTGGTGCCGGCCGGTGGCGATGATCGAGGAGGCCTGAGATGAAGCTCGCGACCTATTCGGGACGTTCGGGAGCGCGCGTCGGCGCGATAACCTCGGACGGCGCGCGCGTCGTCGACCTGGCCGCCGCGGCCGGCAGGGAGGGCGGCCCGTTCGCGGACATGCTTGCCTTGATCGAGGCCGGGGAGGCGGGGCTGGACAAGGCGCGCGCGCTCGCGGCGGCGGCGGAGAGGTCCGGCGACCATCAGGTCGCGCTGAAGGATGTCAGGCTGCTCGCGCCGATCCCGGTGCCGCCGCAGATCCGCGATTTCTCCGTGTTCCCGCTGCATCTCCAGCAGGGCTTCGTCGGCATGCAGAAGCTGGCGGCCGAGATGCAGGGCAAGCCGCTGCCCGAGGTCAAGGCCGGCGACATCCCCGAGGTCTACCGGCGCCAGCCCGTCTACTATTTCAGCAACAGGTTCTCCGTCGTCGGCCCCGACGCCGATATCTATTGGCCCGCCTATTCGAAATACATGGACTACGAGATCGAGCTTGCCGCCGTGATCGGCCGGAAGGGCAGGGACATCGGCGCGGCCGATGCCCCGGGCTATATCTTCGGCTACACGATCCTCAACGATTTTTCCGCCCGCGACGCGCAGTTGATCGAGATGGCCGGCATGCTCGGGCCGGCCAAGGGCAAGAGCTTCGATTACGGCAACGCGCTCGGCCCGTGGATCGTCACCCGCGACGAGATCCCTGACGTGCGCGCGCTCAGGGCTTCGGTGCGCATCAACGGAAAGCCCGCCCTCGACAGCGATTGCTCGGCGATGATGCACGGCTTCGAGGAGATGGTCGCCTTCGTCTCGCGCGGCGAGACGCTGATGCCGGGCGAGATCTTCGGTTCCGGCACGGTCGGCAACGGCTGCGGGCTGGAGCGGTTCGAGTTCCTCCGCCACGGCGATGTCGTGGAACTGGAGTTCGACGGGATCGGCATCCTCAGGAACCGCGTGCTCGTGGGCGAGCCGCCCGTCGCCCGGTAGGCGGTCGAGCGCGGCAGGGAGACGATGAAGGTCGGATGAGCGGCGGCATTGCCATTGTCGAAGACGGGAAGGCGGGGTCGGCGGACCGCGCCCGCTCCGCCGCGCGCGACGCCGCTTCCGGGACCGACGGCATCGCCTTCCCGCCGGACGTGATTGCGGACTACGTGTCGGCCGGTCTCTGGTGCCAGCGCGACATTTTCGGCCTGCTTGAGGACGCCGCCGCGCGCAGTCCGGCCAAGACGCTGATCGTCGACCGCTCTGGCCGGCTGGACTATGCGACTGCGCTGCGGCAGGCCGAACTGATCGCGCGCAACCTGGTGTCGCTCGGCGTGCGGCCCGGCGACCGCGTCGCCGTGCAGCTTCCCAACTGGCGGCACTTCCCGCTGCTCGAATATGCGGCTCCGCGGCTTGGCGCGATCATGGTCCCGCTGCCGCCGATCTACCGCGAGCGCGAGCTGCGGCTGATGCTGAAGATCGCCGAGCCGGTCGTGGCGGTCTGCCCCGGCCTGTTCCGCGGCTTCGACCATGCGGCGATGTTTCGCGAGCTGCGCGCCGGGCTGCCCTGCATCCGCCATCTGGTCGTCGTGGACGACGAGGCGCCGGCTGGCGCGCTGCCCTTCGAGCGTCTGCTCGCGCCCTGTGAGGCGGACCTGCCGCCGCCGCCCGACCCGAACGCCGTCGTCGAGCTCGCCTTCACCTCCGGCACCACCGGCGAGCCGAAAGGCGTGACGCACACCTCCAACACGATCCTGAGCACGCTGACCAACCTCGTCGCCGACCAGAGACTCGGCGCCGACACCGTGATCCTCATGGCGTCAACCTTCGGCCACCAGACCGGCTTCGCCTTCGGCGGCCAGCTTCCGGTCCTGCTCGGCGGCACCGTCGTGCTCATGGACCGCTGGGAGGCTAAGGAGGGCGTCGCCCTCATCGACCGCGAGAAGGCCACATGGATGATGGGCGCGACGCCCTTCCTGCAGGACGTGGTCGAGGCCGTGGAGGCCGGGCACGGCCATTGCCGCAGCCTCGGCATTTTCCTGTGCTCGGGCGCGCCGGTGCCGCGGCCGCTGCTCGAAAGGGCCAACGAGGTCTTGCGCGCCAGGGTCGTCTCCGGCTGGGGCATGACCGAGGTCGGCCTCGCCACGCTGACCCGGATCGACGACGAACCGGCAAGGATCGTCGGCTCGGACGGGCGGGCGCTGGCTGGCATGGCCGTCCGCGTCGTCGACGCGCGGGGCCGTCCGGTTCCCGCCGACACGGAAGGCGAGCTGCAATGCCGCGGCCCGGCGGTCTTCGCCGGCTACTGGCGCCGGCCCGAGCTGACGGCGGCGAGCTTCGCCGGCGGCACGGTCGCCGAGGGCGGCTGGCTGCGCACCGGCGACCGCGCGCGCCGCGACGCCGACGGCTACATCCGCATCACCGGCCGCAGCAAGGACATCATCGTGCGCGGCGGCGAGAACATCCCCGTCGTCGAGGTCGAGGACCTGCTGCACAAGCACCCGGACGTGCTGCGGGTGGCGATCGTCGCCGTTCCCGACCCGCGCCTACAGGAGCGCGCCTGCGCGGTGGTCGTGCTGCGCGCAGGCGCCACCTTCGATCTCGAAAGGATGCGCGCGTTCCTCGAAACGGCGCGGCTGGCGCGCACCTATTTCCCGGAACATCTGGTGGTCACGGACGCGTTGCCGATGACCCCCAGCGGCAAGGTCCAGAAGTTCCTGCTGCGCAAGATGGTGCTGGAGAAGATCGGGGTCGCCGATGCGTGACCCGGACGTGGCCAGGCGGCTGCCGCCGGCCGATCGAAACATGAGGGTTGTGCCGAAATGAGGAATGACATCGCCATCGTCGGTGTGGGACAGACGCGGCCGGTGCGGCGCGCCGACCGCGACATCCGCGCGCTCGTGGTGGAAGCGATCCAGCTCGCGCTGGACGACGCCGGCATCGACGCGAGCGAGGTCGACGGCATCATCAGCGACGGCGTCATCATGCCGGCGAGCGTGCCGCGCGACTATGTCGCCGCGCAGTTCGGCATCGCGCGACGCTTCGACGGCGGCATGTCCTATGGCGGCGCGGGGTCGGCCTGCGCGCCGATGCTGGCGCGCATGGCGCTGGAGGCCGGTCAGGCCGACGTGGTCGTCTACTATTTCGGCGTCGACTGGGGCAGCCGCGAAAGCGGGCCGTATGGCTTTCACAACATCTACCCGGCCAAGATGGCCTTCGAGAAGCCGGTCGGCTTCAGCGGCCAGCCCTCCTATTTCGCGCTGTGGGCGCGGCGCTACATGCACGAATACGGCCTCACGGAAGACGATCTCGCGGCGATCGCGACGGCGCAGCGCGAGAGCGCCATCCGCAACGGCCATGCGCAGTTGCAGAAGCCGTTGAGCGTCGCCGACTACCATGCCTCGCGCATGATCTCCGACCCGCTGCGCGCCGCCGACTGCTGCCTGATCACCGACGGCGCCGCCGCCTTCGTCATGACGCGCATGGACCGCGCCCGCGATTGCCGCAGGCGGCCGGTGCGGGTGCTGGGCTGCGGCTTCGGCAGCGAGGCGTTGAGCGGGGACGACAGCTTCACCCAGAAGCCGAAACAGCTCACCATCCCCGGCGCCCGCGAAGCCTGCGGCCGCGCCCTCGGCGAGGCCGGCATCGGCCTCGACGCGGTGGATTTCTCCGAGATCTACGACTGCTTCACGATCTCCTGCCTGATGCAGGTCGAGGATCTCGGCTTCTGCGCCAAGGGGGAGGCCGGCCCCTTCATCCGCGAGCGCGGCATCGGCGTCGATGGCCGGCTGCCAGTGAACACGCATGGCGGGCTGCTCGCGCATTCCTACCTGCTCGGCGCCGAGCACGTCGTCGAGGCGGTGCGCCAGTTGCGCGGCGAGGCCGGCGACGCGCAGGTAAAGGATGCCGAGGTCGGGCTGGTGACGGGCCTGTCGGTGCCCGATTACGGCGTTCTGGTGCTCGGACGGTGAGGATGGCCGGCATGGCGAAAGAGACGAAGGCCGGGTTTCGCGGCCATTTCGACCACCTGTCGGCCGGCGAGCTGGCATTCCCCTTCTGCGAGGAGTGCGGCCGCTGGCACTGGTATCCGATGCCGCTCTGCCCGCATTGCCGCAGCAGCCGGCTTTCGTGGCGCCCCGTCAGCGGCACCGGCGAGATCTGGAGCTGGACCGTGGTGCGGCACGCCTTCGACGCCAGCCACCGCGACAAGCTGCCCTACGTCGTCGCGCTGGTCTGCTTCGAGGAGGCGCCGGGGATCCGCCTCGTCGCCAATGTCGAGGCGGCCTCGCCCGACGAGCTGCGCATCGGCATGCCGGTCGAGCTCGTGCCGCCGGTCCCCGGCGAGCCGGCGCAGCATGCCGCCTTCCGGCCGGTAAGACCCACCCAGCTCGCGTGACGACGATGACCGACCAGCAGACGCTCGACGACGCCTTCCAGTCCGTGGTTACGCGCAGGCCCGGCCTCGCCTGCCTGTGCGTGCCGCCGTCGCCGGGCCGCGACTATGCGCCCGGCGGCCTCGAATGGACCTATGGCGAGCTGGCCGCGCGCGTCGAGGCCGCTGCCGGGACATACCGCCGCGCCGGCTACGGACACGGCCATCGCGTCGCGCTGCTGCTCGAGAACCGGCCGGACTTCATGGTGCATTTCCTCGCCCTGAACCGGCTCGGGATCTGCGTCGTCCCGGTGAACCCGGACTATCGCCGGCAGGACATGACCCACCTGTTCGAGCAGTCCGACTGCGAGCTGGCCGTGGTGCTGGATCACCGCGTGGACGACACGCGCGACGTCGCCGGCGGGCTCCACCGGCCGATCCCCGTCGTCGGCCTCTCCGGCTTCGCCGACCTGCCGCCCGCCCGCCGCGCTGCCGCCCCGACGCCGCCCGGCAGGGGCAGCGAGGCGCTGATCCTGTTCACCTCCGGCACGTCGGGCCTGCCGAAGGGCTGCTCGATCGACAACGAATATCTGTTCTACGCCGGCGAGCGCTACCTGCGCGCGGGCGGCATGATGACGGTGCGGCCGGACGGCGAACGGCTCTACAACCCGCTGCCGCTCTTCTATGCCAACTCCGTCGCCATCTCCAATCCGGCGATGATCATGAGCGGCAACTGCATGATCTTCCCCGACCGCTTCCATCCCAAGACCTTCTGGCAGGACCTCATCGCGACGAAAGCGACGATGATCCACTATCTCGGCATCATCCCGCCGGTGATGATGCAGATGCCGCAGGCGCCCGCGGAGCGCGCCCACGGCGTGCGCTTCGGCATCGGCGCCGGCATCGAGCCGGCGCTGCACGGCGCGTTCGAGGAGCGGTTCGGCTTCCCGCTGATCGAGGTGTGGGGCATGTCGGAGATGGCGATCGTGACGGCGGCCAACCGCGAGCCGCGCCACATCGACACGCGCACGATCGGCGAGGCCCTGTGGGACGCCGAGGTGGCGCTGGAGAACGAGGGCGGCGTGTCGCTCTCCGGCCCCGGCACGGGCGAGCTCGTCGTGCGCCGGAAGGGCGACGATCCGCGGCGCGGCTTCTTCCGAGGCTATTGCGGCGATCCGGAAGCGACCGAGGAAGCGTGGCGCGGCGGCTGGTTCCACACCGGCGACGTCGTGCGCCGCGACGAGGCCGGCGTGCTGCATTTCCTCGACAGGAAGAAGAACATGATCCGCCGCAGCGGCCAGAACATCGCCGCTGCCGAAGTGGAGGCATGCCTGCGCGCCATGCCGGGCGTCGCCGAGCTGGCGGTCGTGGCGGTGCCGGACGAGATGCGCGAGGAGGAGGTGATGGCCTGCATCGTGATGCAGCCCGGCGCCCCCCGCGACGAGGCCACGGCGCGCGCGATGTTCGAGGGCAGCCTGAAGCAGCTCGCCTATTTCAAGGCGCCGGCCTGGCTGCTCTTCGTCGACGAGCTGCCGCACACCGCGACCCAGAAGCTGCGCAAGGCCGACATCTTCGCCCCCGGCGAGGATCCGAGGAAACGTCCGGGGGTGCACGACTTCCGGGCGCTGAAGCAGCGGCATGCGAAAAGCGGATCGCAGGCCGCCGGAAACCGCGCCTGACCCGACGGGCGAGGCCGCTTCACCCCTCCGTCTCCGAATCCAGCCGCTGCCGCGCGAAGCCGATCAGGGTGAGGGTGACGGCGATCACGGCGGGGCCGAGGACGAGGCCGGACGCGCCGAAGACGAGGATGCCGCCGACCGCGCCGATGAAGGCGAGCACCGTGTGGAGCTTCAGCTTGTTGCCCACCAGCATCGGGTAGAGCAGGTTGTCGATCCCCGCAATGATGACGCCGCCCCAGCCGGCAAGCAGCGCCGCGTCGAGCCAGCGCCCCTCGAATGCGAGGTAGATCGCGGCCGGAACCCAGACCACGAAGGCGCCGAGGACTGGCACGATGGCGAGCAGCCCCATCACCAGCCCCCAGAACACCGGCGTCGGCAGGCCCAGCCACCAGAACATCAGGCCGCCGAGCGTGCCCTGCACCGCCGCGACGAGTACGGTGCCGACGAGCGTCGCGTGCACGGTTTCGGCGAAGCGGGTGCGGATCTGCCTGTTCTCCTGCGGCTCGAACGGGCTGAGGCGCTCGAGGGCGGCCAGCGCCCGCTCGCGGTCCCGCAGGAAGTAGAAGAGGAGGTAGAAGGTCAGCACGAGCGTCACGACCTGGCCGATCGAGCCGCGCAACAGGCTCGCGCTGTGATCGGTCAGCCATCCGCCCAGCGTGGCGAAGGTGCCGGCGGGGTTCAGGTTGTCGGTGAGCCACGAGAGGAAGCGCGCGATGCCGGGATAGTCCGGCGCGATCTCGACCTCGCCCCATTGCCGGATGATGCCCTCGACATAGCCCGCGCCGCGCGCGGCCTCTCCCGCGAGCTGGCGGACGACGAAGGCGAGCGGCAGGCAGATCAGGATCGCGGCGATCGCGACCGACGCGAGGGCGGCCGCCGAGCGGTTGCGCAGCCGCCGTTCCAGCCCGCGATGAAGCGGCAGCAGCACGATCGCGAGGACCAGCGCCCAGGTGAGCGCCGGCAGGAAGGGCAGCGCGAGATAGGCCGACAGCGCCGCCCCCGCCGCCGCGGCGAGGACGACGAGCCGCGTGACCTGCGGGCGACCGGGCATCGAGCGCTCCCATCTGGCCGGCCGGGAGCCGGCGCTCCGTCCACCGTGCCACGGAAGGACACATGCGGCAATTTCCGGCCGGCGATGAGCGCCGGCCTCCGGCTCAGCGCGAGGTGTAGCCGCCGTCGACCAGGTGATAGCTGCCGTTGACGAAGCTGGCGGCGTCCGACAGCAGGAAGCAGGTCAGCGCCGACACCTCCTGCGGCGTGCCGAGCCGCGCGGCCGGGTGCAGGCCCGCGAGCTGGCCCAGCGTGGCCGCGTCGAGGTTCTTCGACAGAAGCGGCGTGTCGATGAAGGCGGGGCCGACGGCGTTCACGCGGATCTTCTGCGCGGCATATTCCAGCGCGGCTGTCTGGGTGAGGCCCAGCAGCGCGTGCTTGGCGGCGACGTAGGCGCAGGCGCCCGCCCAGCCGACCGAGCCGAGGATCGACGACATGTTGACGATCGCCCCGCCGCCGGACTTCAGCATGGCGGCGATCTCGTACCGCATGCCGTAGAAGACGCCGTGCAGGTTGACGTCGATCACCTCGTGCCAGCCGTCGAGCGGATAGTCCGCGATGTTGGCCTGCGGGCCGCCGATGCCGGCATTGTTGACGGCCAGGTGCAGCCCGCCGAAGGTCGAGACGGCGGTCCCGACCATACGCTCGACGGATGTGGCGTCGGCGACGTCGACATGGGCGGAGATGGCGCTGCCGCCTTCATGGTTGATGGCGGTGGCGACGCGGTCGGCGGCGGCCTGCCCGACATCCGCCACCACGACCTTCGCGCCCCTGGCCGCCAGCTCGTGCGCGATCGCCTCGCCGATGCCCGAGCCGCCGCCGGTGACGATGGCCACCTTGTCGTTGAAATACTTCATCCTCTTTACTCCGGTCTCAATGGGAAAGCATGACGGGCAGCCGCAGGTCGTCCAGCACGCCCTGGGTCGCGCCGCCGAGCACGAAGTCCCGCACGCGCGTATGGCCGAAGGCGCCCATCACCAGAAGCCCGGCGCCGAGCTCGAGCGCGCGCTCCTGCAGCGTGGTGGCGATCGGGCAGTCCTCGGCGGTGATGTTGACCGCCGCGGCGGGGAAGCCGCGCGCCTTCAGGCCGGCGGCGAGCCGCTCGCCGGCCTCTTTGTCGCTCAGCGGCTTCTCGTCGAGCACGGTGAGCACCGAGATCGTCCCGGCGCGGCGCAGAAGGTGCTCGGCGTCGCCGAGGGCGCGCGCCGCGACGCGGCTGCCGTCCCAGGCGACCGCGACGTGCTGGAGCGACCCGACGGGAGAGAGCTCGGGCAGCAGGATCGTCGGCCGGCCGGCGCCGAAGATCACGGCTTCGGCGACCATCTGCGACGTCATGTTGGAGGCCTCCCAGCCGCACAGCACGCAGTCGTGGTAGCGGGCGAGGGTGGCCGCGGCTTCCGGAAGGAAGCTGGCATTGTATCGCAGGGCCTCGGTCGTCACCTCGACGCCGGCCTTCTTGCCTTCCTCGGTCACCTTTTTCAGCAGATGATCGCCGCGCTTGCGGCTGGTTTCCTCCGCCTTTCCAATGAGATCTGGCAGGTTGGTGAGGAAGCGCGCCAGCGGACTGGACACGTCGGGAATGTCGGGGTTCAGGGCCAGCGCGTGCAGCCCGGCGTCGAGGCATGCGGCCATCTGGATCGCGTTGGCGGCGATCGCGTCGGTATTGGCGTCGGGATAGGTCACGAGCGGCAGGAAGGCTTGGCGCTGCATCTCAATCTCCCAAGGTTACAGTTTCGCGGCCTTTGTGCCCGCAGACGGGCGGCGCCTCCTTGATGTGGCTCAATTCCCCGATCCGGCGGCGGCCGCTCGCCTTGCCCGCCACTTGTCGAGCTCCATCGCCGCGAGCAGCACGGTTCCCGCCGCGAGCAGCATCGCCCATTCCCGCCACGTCACGGGCGCCAGGCTCAGCGTCTCGCGCAGCAGGGGGATATGCATGGCCAGAACATGGACCGCCTGCGCGCCGACGATGCCGATGATGAGTAGCGGGTTGCCGAAGAAGCCCTGGCGGAAGGCCGAATGGTGCTCCGACCGGCTGTTGAGCGTCTGCAAATTCTCGAAGAGCACGAACAGCAGCAGCAGCAGGTTGCGCGCCTCGAACTCGGAATGGCCGCGTTCGAGGAGCCACCAGAACAGCGCGAACGCGCCGCCGCCCATGACGAGCGTCGAGATCAGGATGCGCCGCAGCATGGGCCGGTCGAAGATCGGCTCGCGCGGATTGCGCGGCGGGTAGGAAAGCTCGTCGCCCTCCGGCCTTTCGCCGGCGAGGAAGACGTCCTGGATGCCGTTCGTCACCAGATTGAGCCAGAGGAGCTGCACCGGCAGCAACGGCATCGGCAGGCCGAACGGCAGCGCGAGCAGGAACAGCAGGACCTCCGCGGCGCCGGTCGACACGAGCATGAACACGACCTTGCGGATGTTGGCGTAGGCCACGCGGCCGGCGCGGATGCCGGCGACGATCGAGGCGAAGTTGTCGTCGGTGACGATGATGTCGGCGCTCTCCTTGGCGACGTCGGTGCCCTTGCGCCCCATGGCGACGCCGACATGGGCGTGCTTGAGGGCGGGCGCGTCGTTGACGCCGTCGCCGGTGACGGCGACGAAATGGCCGTTGCGCTGGAGCGACCGGACGATGGCCAGCTTCTGGACCGGCTTCACCCGCGCGTAGATGCGGGCCGACCGCGTCAGCGCGTCGAGCGCCGCTTCCCCGGCGGCCTCCGCCTCCGTCACCTGCTCGCCCGTGACGACCTGCGCCTCCGTGAAGTCGATTCCCGCCTGCCGCGCGATGGCGCTCGCGGTCCGAGGGTCGTCGCCGGTGACCATGACGATCTCGATGCCGGCCTGCCGGCAGGCCGAAATCGCCCTGGGCACCTCCGGCCGCAGCGGGTCCTGCATGCCGGCGAGACCGAGGAAATCGAGGTTCAGCAGGTGCCGGCGTCCGTAGCGCCGGCTCTTCTCGATGCCGATCTCGCCCTCGGCGAAGGCGAGCACGCGCAGGCCACGCGCCGCCAGCTCCTCCTTCTGCGCCAGCAGCGCCGCCCTGTCGATCGGCGCCGGGCGGCCGGCGATCTCCATGCGGTCGCACATGGCGATGAGCGTTTCGGGCGCGCCCTTGACGAAGACCCGGATCGACTTGCCGTTCGCGTGGAAGGAGGCGGCGTATTTGAGGTCCGGCTCGTAGGGGATGCGCGCGACCAGCGGGTTCTCCGCCTTCGCCTCCTCGTGCACGATGCCGGCCTTGCGCGCCGCGAACAGCAGCGCGACGTCGACGGTGTCGCCGACGCCCGCCCAGCCGTTCGCGCCGTGCAGCAGCGCGCCCTCGTTGGGCATCGCCGCCGCATGCAGCAGCCTGGCGCTGCGCGCCCGCGCGTCGCCCGGCGCGGCATCGGGAGAATAGACCCGGCACGCCTCCACGTCCGGCCCCGCCTCGAACAGCACGGCGAGGCCGTCCGGCAAGCGGACCTCCGTCACCGTCAGCTCGTTCATCGTCAGCGTACCGGTCTTGTCGGTGGCGATCAGCGTGCAGGAGCCGAGCGCCTCGATCGCCGGCATGTTGCGGACGATGACGTTCACCTTCGCCATGCGCCGCATGCCGATCGCCAGCGCCACCGAGATCGCGATGGGCAGGCCCTCGGGGATCGCGCTGACGGCGAGGCCCACGGCCATCAGGAACAGCTCGTGGAAGCCCATGTTGCGGGCGAGGCCGACAAGCATGAGCACGACCACCGCTATGCCGACCGAGACCGCGACCGCGCGGGAGAAGGCTTCCAGACGGATCATCAGGGGCGGAGGGGAATCGGAAGGCCCCGCGAGCAGGCCCGCGATCCTGCCGATCTCCGTTTCCCGGCCCGTGGCCGTGACGAGGCCGGTGGCGCGGCCGCGCGTCACCAGCGTGCCGGCATAGGCCGGAGCAGGCGCTTCGGACACGGCCTTCGCCACCGGCAGGGCCTCGCCCGTCAGCAGCGATTCGTCGCATTGCAGGTCCTGGCTCTCCAGCAGCCGCAGGTCGGCCGGGACGCGCCCGCCGGCTTCGATCATGACGACGTCGCCGGGCACCAGCTCGCGCGCGTCGATCTCGTATCTTTCGCCGGAGCGGACCACCGTCGCCCTCGGCTGCTCCAGCCGCCGAAGCGCCGCCGTCGCCCTGCCGGCCGAATATTCCTGGACAGTGCCGATCACGCCGTTGACCAGAAGCACGACGCCGATGAAGGCGGCGTCGCGGACGTCGCCGAGCGCCACCGAGACCAGCGCGGCCGCGAGTAGGACGTAGATCAGCGGGCTGAGGAACTGGCGCAGGAACACGGCCGCCAGCGACGGCTGCCGCGGCTGCGGCAGCGCATTCGGGCCGTGGACGCGCAGCAGCCGCGCTGCCTCCGCGGGCTCGAGGCCCGGGACGTCCGCATGTTCGCCATCGGGCTGCTGGACCGGCATGTGTCCTCGGCGGTGCTCCGTGCCTCCCGGCGGTACAGCTCGAACCGGCCGGGAGCGTTGCGATGAATCAAACGGCGCGCCCGGTCCGGCCGGGTGGCCTCCGCCGCGACGCCGCGCGCCGCTTGCGTTCCTGCGCGAAGAAGCTGCGCTTCGCCGCTTCCGACGCGGCGAGGTAGGCGACGGTGATGGCGACAAGCCCCGCGAGCACGAGCGGCGGCAGCGGCACGAAGCCGAACCATCCGGCGCCGGGCAGATAGGGGATCGCGACGGCGAGCAGCCCGGTGGCGATCGACAGCCACACCAGCGGCCGGCTGGCCCGGCTCTTCCAGAACGGCTTTTCGGTCCGCACGATCAGCACGATGCCGAGCTCCGTGACGAGCGATTCGACGAACCAGCCGGTCTGGAAGGACTGCGCCGCCCCGGCCAGAGCGAGCAGGAAGGCGAAGGTGAGGACGTCGAAGACCGAGCTGATCAGCCCGAACCGCACCATGAAGCGGCGCACGAAGCCGATGTCCCAATGGCGCGGCGTGCGCACCTGGTCGGGGTCGACATTGTCGGTCGCGATCGCGAAGGAGGGGATGTCGGACAGGAAGTTGTTGAGCAGGATCTGCGGCGCCAGCAGCGGCAGGAAGGGCAGCGCCAGCGAGGCGAACGCCATCGAGACCATGTTGCCGAAATTCGCGCTGGTGGTGATGGAGATGTATTTCATCGTGTTCGCGAAGGTGCGGCGGCCGTCGTCCACCCCGCGCAGCAGGACATCGAGGTCGCGTTCGAGCAGGATCATGTCGGCCGCCTCCCGCGCGACGTCGGCCGCGCCGTCGACGGAGATGCCGATGTCGGCCTCGTGCAGGGCCGGCGCGTCGTTGATCCCGTCGCCGAGATAGCCGACCACATGGCCGCGCCGGCGTAGCGCCGCGATGATCCGCTCCTTCTGGTTCGGGTCGATCTCGGCGAAGATGTCGGTGCGCGCGGCGCGGCCGAACAGGGCCTCGTTGGTCAGCTTGTTCAGCTCGGCGCCCGTCAGGATCCGGCGATGCGGCAGGCCGATCGTCTCGGCGAGGTGGGCCGCGACGTAGCGGTTGTCGCCGGTGATCACCTTGACCTTGATGCCGCGCCCGGCGAGCGCCTTCAGCGTCCCGGCCATGCCCTGCTTCGGCGGGTCGAAGAAGAGCAGGAAGCCGGCAAAGGCGAGCTCGCTCTCGTCCTCGCGGCGATAGGACGGCCTGCTGTCGAAGCGGCGTATGGCGAGGCCGAGCACGCGAAAACCCTGGCTGCTCCAGGCCTGCATCCGCTGGTCGATGTCGCGGGCCCGGTCCGCATCGAGCGGCGCCATGTCCGCGCCGACGATCACCGAGGAACACGCCTCCAGCACGTTCTGCACGGCGCCCTTGCAGACCATCAGCTCCGTCTCGCGGCCCGGCTCCCGCACCACGATCGACAGCCGCTTGCGCACGAAGTCGTAGGGGATCTCGTCGACCTTGCCGAAGCCAGCGAGGTCGTCGCCCTCGGCCTTCGCGCCCGCGATCGCCTCGTCGAGCGGGTTCGCCATGCCGGTCTGCAACGTGGCGTTGAGGAGCGCCCACAGCCGCACCTGCGCGGACGCGGTCCCGTCGGCGCCGGTGCAGGCGTCCAGCCGGATCACGCCCTCGGTCAGCGTCCCCGTCTTGTCCGTGCACAACAGGTCCATGCTGCCGAGGTTCTCGATCGCGTCGAGCCGCCGCACGATGACGCCGCTCGCGGCCATGGTGCGGGCGCCGCGCGCCAGCGTCACGCTGATGATCGCCGGCAAGAGCTCCGGCGTCAGGCCGACTGCCAGCGCCAGCGAGAACAGCAGCGAATCGACGATCGGGCGGTGCAGCAGGAGGTTGGCGAAGAAGACGAGGATCACGATCGCCAGCATGATCTCGGTCATCAGATAGCCGAAGCGGCGGATGCCCCGGGCGAACTCCGTTTCCGGCGTGCGGCGAGCGATCGTGGCGGCGATGGCCGCAAACTCCGTCCGCTCGCCGGTATTGACCACCGCCATCGTCGCGGTGCCGCTGCGCACCGAGGTGCCGGTGAAGACCGCGTTGGCGCGCTGGCCGATCGGGGCTTCCGGTGCCGAGACCCCCGGCGCCTTCAGCACCGGGAACGTCTCGCCGGTCAGCGTCGCCTCGCTGACGTTGAAGTCGCGCGCTTCGAGCAGGATGCCGTCGGCCGGGACCAGATTTCCCGCCGACAGCCTGACGATGTCGCCCGGGACGATGTCCTCGACCGCCAGCGCTGTTTCCTTGCCGTCGCGCAGCACCAGCGCCTTGCGGGCGATGCGGGCCGCCAGCGCTTCCATCGCCTGCGAGGCGCCGTATTCCTGCATGAAGGAGAGCACGCAACTCGCCAGGATGATCGCCCCGATGATGACCGCCTCGCTGCCTTCCCCGACGAAGCCGGAGACGATCGCGGCGAAGATCAGGATCAGGACCAGCGGGCTGCGGAACTGGCGCAGGAAGGCTCTCGCGACCGACGCGCCCCTGGTGCGGCCGATGGCGTTCGGGCCGCACTCGCCGAGCCGCGCCTGCGCGTCGGCGGTGGACAGCCCGCCCGCGCTCGCCTGCAGCCGGGCGAGCAGATCCTCGGCCGGCACCGACCAGTAGGCCGGTGCGGTCGGTTCGGGCTGCTGCGATGCCGGTTGCGCCTGCATGAGCCGTTCCAGCGCGGGCATTCACGGATATCGCTTTTTCGTCGCCCGCGCCATGCGGGGCCGCTGCCCCGTCAGCTCGACATGAAGCGGTTGAAGCCCGTCTCGTCGAGCAGCGAGCGCGTGACTCCGCCGAATGCCCATTCCCGCAGCCGGCTGTGCCCGTATGCGCCCGACACGACCAGACCCGCGCCGCTGTGCTCGATGAACTCGAACAGCGCGACGCTCTCGTCGGCGCAGGCGATCAGCTCGGGCGTCGCCGCGATGCCGTGGCCAGCGAGGAAGGCCAGCACGTCGTTCACGCTGCTGCGCACCCATTCGTCGATCTCGGGTGCGACGGTGGCCACGATCACCTGCTCCGCGGCGGCGAGGAAGGGGATCGCGTCGGAGATCGCCCGCCGCGCCTCGCGCGCGTCCTTCCATGCGACGACCACCTTCTCGGCGCGCAGGTATTCGGCGTTGCTGGCCACGACCAGCAGCGGCCTGCCGGCGCGCAGCACCACGCCCGCCGGGTCGGCGATCCGGTAGGCGTTGCCCGTCGCCGCGCCCTCGAAGGCAGCCATGACGATGAGGTCGGCCGACCGCGCCGCCTCGACCACGGCCTGCGTCGGGCTCGCCAGCTGCTGGCGCCACTCGGCCTCGATCGATCCTGCGGTCAGGCGCTCGAACTCGGCGCGGACCTCCCTGAAACGCTCCTCGATGAAGGTGCGCATCTGCAGCCACGCGTCGACCATCAGGCCGGCGGCCTCCGGCCCTCCCATCGGCATCGGCGCGTCGGCGGCGCAGATCGCGATCAGCTTGGCATCGTGGCTGCGCGCGAGCCCGATCGCCGTGTTGACGACCGGTGCGACGGGGCCGTCGATGTCGATATTCACGAGTATGGTCCTGTAGGCCATGGCGGGCTCCTTTCGATCGGCTCGATTTGCGCGACGAATAGCGCGTTCGCAGGCAGCGGCTTTGACGCGCATCAAGCCTGCGCCGGCTGGTTGATGCGCGTCAAAGAAGGCCGCGGCCGCATCTGCGAAAGGAAGGCATCGCTCCGGAGTCCTGTCCACCGATGTCAACGCCGCTTTCCGCCCGCCTCAACGACACCGCCCCGCGCTACACGAGCTATCCGACCGCGCCGCATTTCCACCCCGGCATCGGGCCGGAGGCCGTGGAGCGGTGGATCGGCACGATCGGCGCGGAGGAGCCGCTGTCGATCTACATCCACGTGCCGTTCTGCGACCGGCTGTGCTGGTTCTGCGCCTGCAACACCAAGCAGACGCTGCGCTACGAGCCGGTGAAGGCCTATCTGGGCTCCCTGCATCGAGAGATCGCCACGGTGTCGCGCCTGCTGGCCGGCCGCGGCCGGATCGCGGCGCTGCATTTCGGCGGCGGCTCGCCGACCATGCTCAGGCCCGCCGACCTAATCGGGCTGGACGCTGCCCTGCGCCGCGCCTTCGGCTTCCGGGCCGACGCCGAGATCAGCGTCGAGATCGACCCCAACGACATGGACGAGGGGCGGCTCGACGCGCTCGCCGCCATCGGGCTGACGCGGGCGAGCCTGGGCATCCAGGATTTCGACCCGAAGGTGCAGAAGGCGATCAACCGCGAGCAGGGCTTCGAGCTGACCGCGTCGGTGGTGGAGGGGCTGAGGAAGCGCGGCGTCCGCTCGGCCAATTTCGACCTGCTCTACGGCCTGCCGTTCCAGACGCGCCACAGCATCGCCGCGACCGTCCGTCAGGCGCTGACGCTCTCGCCGGACCGCATCGCGCTGTTCGGATACGCGCATGTGCCGTGGTTCAAGAAGCACCAGCAGATGATCGACGAAACGGCGCTTCCCGACGCCGGCGAGCGGCTGGCGCAGGCGCGCCTCGCCTGGGAGATCATCCGCGACCAGGGCCTCGAGCCGATCGGCCTCGACCACTTCGCCCGCCCCGGCGACAGCCTCGCTGTGGCCGCGCGGGAAGGGCGGCTGAGACGCAATTTCCAAGGCTACACCGACGACCAGTGCGAGACGATGATCGGCCTCGGGCCTTCGTCGGTGAGCCGGTATCGCGAGGGCTACGCGCAGAACCTGACGGCGACCGGCACCTATTCCCGCGCCGTCAATGCCGGCGGCCTCGCCATCGCGCGCGGCGTCGAGCTGACGGACGAGGACCGGGCGCGCGGCTGGGTCATCGAGAAGCTGATGTGCGAGTTCGGCTTCTCGTCCAGCGAGGCGGCCGACCGCTTCGGCGAAGCCGCGCAGGGCATCATCGCCGAGGCGCGCTCCCTGGCCGCGGCGCGGCCGGACGACCTGATGGAGCTTCACGGCGACCGCTTCGTCGTCCGCGAGGCGGACCGGCCGCTGGTGCGCCTGATCGCGGCGCAGTTCGACAGCTATCTGGCGACCGGAAAAGGCCGCCACTCCGCCGCCGTCTAGCTGCGAACCCGCACTCGCATTCCCCGGCTTGTGCTGGATCAAAGCGCCGCAGGCCGCGCGCGGGCAGTTTGCTCCGATGATGACGAATATCCGAGGCCGCGGAAGGTGAGCGAATCCCTTCTGAGACGAGTGTTGCTGGCGCTTGCGGTGCTGGCTCTGGCAGGCGGGCTGGGATTGGCGCTGAGCGCCCCCGCCGCCCGGCCTTCCTGGCTGTCGCCCGAACTGTTCTGGACCGCCGGTACGCTGCCGGTGGTCCTCCTGCTGGCTGGCTCGATCGTCCGCGACCTGATGATCGGGCGGTTCGGCGTCGACGCGATCGCGCTCGTCTCCATGTCGGCCGCGCTGCTGCTCGACCAGTCGCTGGCGGCCGTCATCGTGGCGATCATGTATTCGGGCGGCTCGGTGCTGGAGGATTTCGCCCGCGGCCGGGCGGAGCGCAACCTCTCGCTGCTGGCAGACCGCTCGCCGCGCACCGCGCACCGCCGCACCGGCAGCCGCCTCGAGACCATCCCCGCCGCCCAGGTGCGCGTCGGCGACGAGCTGGTGGTCAAGGCCGGCGAGCTGGTTCCCGCCGACGGCGTGCTCCTCGACGGCGAGGCCGCGCTCGACGAGGCCGCCGTCACCGGCGAGCCCCTGCCGGCGCTGCGGCGGGCCGGCGACCCGCTGCGGAGCGGCACCGTCAATGCCGGCGACGTGTTGCGGATGCGCGCCACGGCGACCGCGGACATGAGCACCTATGCCGGCATCGTGCGCATGGTCGCGGCCGCGCAGACCGCCAAGGCGCCGTTCATCCGCATGGCCGACCGTTTCGCCCTGTTCCTGCTGCCCGTCACCCTGCTCGTCGCCGGCGGCGCCTGGCTCGCCTCCGGCAATGTCGTGCGCGCGCTCGCCGTGCTGGTGGTCGCCACCCCCTGTCCGCTGATCCTCGCCGCTCCCGTCGCGTTCCTCGGCGGCATCTCCCGCGCCGCGAGGCAGGGCGTCCTGATGAAGGGCGGCGCGGCGCTGGAGGCCCTCGCGAAGGTCGAGATCGCGATCTTCGACAAGACCGGGACGCTGACGCATGGCGGCGCCGAGCTGATCGAGCAGGACATCGCGCCGGGCAGGAGCGGGGAGGAGGTGCTGGCCCTGCTCGCCTCGCTGGAGCAGGCCTCGCACCACGTGCTGACCGATTCCATCCTCGCCGTGGCGCGCGCGCGCGGCGTGCCGCTGGACGAGCCGCATGCCGTCGCCGAGCAGCGCGGCGCGGGGCTCGAAGGCACGGTGCGCGGCGCCCGCGTCCGCGTCGGCTCGCGCTCTTACGTGGTCGGGCGCAAGGTGACGCCGCTCTGGCTGGAGCCTGGCGAGAGGCGCTATGCGGGCCAGCCGGTCCTGCGCGTCTACGTCGCCATCGACGGGCGCCTCGCCGGCGTCTTCACCTTCGGCGACGCCATAAGGGCGGATGCCAGGGAGACGGTCGAGACGCTGCGCCGGCAGGGCCTGCGCCGCTTCGTCATCCTCACCGGTGACGACGGTCACGCCAGCCGGCGCGTGGCCGAAAGGCTCGGCGTGGACGAACTGGTCGCCGACGCCACGCCGGCGCAGAAGCTCGCAGTCGTGGCCGACGAGATGCGGCGCGGCCCGGTGATGATGGTGGGCGACGGCATCAACGATGCGCCGGCGCTGGCCGCCGCTTCCGTCGGCATCGCCATGACCGCCCGCGGCGTCAGCGCCTCGTCGGAAGCCGCCGACGTCGTCATCCTCAAGACGCGGCTCGGCCTCATCTCCGAGGCGGTGTCGATCGCGCGGCGCACCCGCGGCATCGCCCTGCAGAGCATCGTCGCCGGCCTTGTCCTGTCGGCTCTCGGCATGGCCGCCGCCGCCTTCGGCTACATCGACCCGATCGCCGGCGCCTTCATCCAGGAGGCGATCGACGTCGCGGTCATCTTCAACGCGCTGCGGGCCATCTCCGGCCCGGAGGACCGGCCTGCGGTCGGCATGGCGCCGGTGCCCGGCGTCGATCTCAGGGCCGAATTGACGCGGGTCAAGGCGTCCGTCCCACCGCAGGCCTAGTCGGCAGAAAAAGCAGGAGCATGTGATGACCACCACCGAACTCCCCTCCGGTTTCCGCCACGTGCGCATGCTGCTGGCGCGCGAGAAGGCCCGTCCTTCGGGCAACCGCGAGGAAGGCTACGACCTCCTCCTGCCGCTCCTGGAGGACGGTCGCATCGACCCGGCCGCGTGGAAGAAGCACAAGATGCGCTGCCGCGTCCGCTCCTTCGGCCCGGGCCGGGACGACCGGATCGGTCGGCTGCGCCGCAAGCCGGGAGGCCAGTGGTATTTCGACTACGAGGAAGGCGATCGCGACGACGAGCCCGGCTTCCGGCTTGGGGACGAGAAGTTCGTCACCGGCGAATACGTCTCCGTCGCCCATGGCGACGTCACCCACACCTATCAGGTGGCGCGGGTGGAGCGGCCGTGAGCCGGGGGTTTCGTCGCGCTCCGTTAGAAGGAAAAGATCCGTGGCCCGCCGCATCCTCGTCGTCACCGCGCATCCCGATCCTGCGCCCGAGCGCCTGTGCCGGGTCCTGGCCGCGGCCTATGCCTCGGCGGCGCAGGAGGCCGGCCACGAGGTCCGCCGCATCGACGTCGCGACGCTGGACTTCCCTTTGCTGCGGACCACCGAGCAGTTCGAGAAGGGTCCGATGCCCGGATCGCTGAAGGAGGCGTCCGAATCGATCCTCTGGGCCGAGCATCTGGTCTTCGTCTTCCCGCTCTGGCTGGGGACGATGCCGGCGCTGCTCAAGGCCTTCCTCGAGCAGGTGATGCGGCCGGGCGTCGCATTCGCCTATCCCGAGCAGGGCGGCAGCGGCTTCACCAGGACGCTGCTCGGCCGCCGCTCCGCCCGCGTGGTCGTCACGATGGGCATGCCGGCGGTGCTCTACCGCCTCTGGTTCCTCGGCCACGGCGTCGCCGGCATGCGCCGCAACATCCTCAATTTCGTAGGAATCAAGCCGGTCCGCGAGACGCTGTTCGGGCTCGCCGGCTCCAGCCAGAAGAGCCGCGCCGGCTGGATCGCCCGGATGCGTCGCCTCGGGCAGGCCGGAAGGTAGCCTGCGAAAGATGTTGGGGCCTGACGGGAAGGGCCCGCGCAGAGCTTGGAACTTGCCCCGATCATGAAGTAGAAGTGTGCCGTTTTCGGCGCTGCCGGTCGCGTGGCTGCACCGGCGTCGATGTATTGGATCGAACGGCATGGACCGAAGCTTCGCCGCACGTAGGGGAAGCCTGCGCCTCGTGAGCCTGCTTACCGGGAACCGTTCGGCGTTTCGCCGGTACGGGGTCGCGGTCGCGGCCGTCCTGGTCGTCGTGGCGTTCCAGCTCGTTTTTCAGGAACTGCTGCTGTCGCGCGCCCTGCTGGTCATCTTCGTGCCGGCGATCCTCATCTCCTCGATCGTCGGGGGGCTCTGGCCGGGGCTGCTGAGCGTGGCGCTGTCCCTGGCGGCGTCGGCCGTCATCGGCAGCCTGTGGGACACGCCGGAGGTCAGCTCGCTCAACTACGTCGTGTTCGCGGTCGTCGGCGCGATCATCGCCTGGCTGGGCGAGACGCTGCAATATTCCTACCAGGCCATGGCCGACACGCAGCGCCAGCTCGTAGCGCGCGAGGCGCATCTCAGCTCCATCCTCGACACCGTGCCGGACGCCACCGTCGTCATCGAATCCGACGGCACCATCGTCTCCTTCAATGCCGCCGCCGTCCGGCAGTTCGGCTACCGCGAGGACGAGGTCGTCGGCCGCAACGTGCGCATGCTGATGCCCGAGCCCTACCGGCACGAGCACGACGGCTACATCCAGCGCTATCTCGGCACCGGCGAGAGGCGGATCATCGGGGTCGACCGCGTCGTCGTGGGCGCCCGCAGGGACGGCTCGACCTTCCCGATGAAGCTCGCCGTCGGCGAGATGCGGTCGGCCGACCGCACCTATTTCACCGGCTTCATCCGCGATCTCACGGAGCGGGAGGAATCGGCGGCGCGGCTTCAGGAGATCCAGACCGAGCTGGCGCGACTGGCCCGGCTGAACGAGCTCGGCGAGATGGCCTCCACCCTCGCGCACGAGCTGAACCAGCCGCTCTCGGCCATCGCCAACTATGCGCAGGGCTCGAAGCGGATGCTCCAGAGCCTGCCCGACGCCGTCGGGGAGCCGCTGCGCGAGGCGCTCGGCGAGATCGCCTCGCAGTCGCTGCGCGCCGGCCAGATCATCCGCCATCTGCGCGAGTTCGTCATGCGCGGCGCAACCGAGGAATCGGTCGAGGACATCCACAGGCTCGTGGAGGAGGCCGGCGCGCTCGCGCTGGTCGGCTCGCGCGAGCAGGGCGTGCGCTCGGTCTTCGACTTCGCGCCGGGCGCCGACATGGTGCTGACCGACCGCGTCCAGATCCAACAGGTCCTCATCAACCTGATGCGCAACGCGATGGAGGCGATGAAGGACAGCGAGAGGAAGGAGCTCGTCGTGCGGACCGAGCCGGAAGGCGAGTTCGTCGCCGTCGAGGTTGCCGACACCGGCCCCGGCATCTCCGAGGAGGTCGCCGCGCAGCTCTTCAAGCCCTTCACCACCACCAAGGCCGGCGGAATGGGCATCGGCCTGTCGATCTCCAAGCGCATCATCGAGGCGCATGGCGGCACGATCGCGGTCAGCAGGAACGCGAATGGCGGGGCGACCTTCCGCTTCACCCTTCCGGCTTACAGGGAACCGGACGAATGAACGCCAGCGACTACGTCGTGCACATCGTCGATGACGAGGAGCCGGTGAGGAAATCGCTCGCCTTCCTGCTCACGGCGTCCGGCTTCGCCGTGCGCGCGCATGACAGCGCGACCGCCTTCCTCGCCGCCGCGCCCGGTCTCGGCAATGCCTGCCTGATCACCGACCTGCGCATGCCGGACATGAGCGGCGTGGACCTCCTCCACCGCCTGCGCGAGCTGGCGCTCAGGATCCCGGCCATCGTCATCACCGGCCACGGCGACGTCCCGATGGCGGTCGAGGCCATGAAGGCCGGCGCGCTCGACTTCATCGAGAAGCCATTCGAGGACGAGGTGCTGATCGAGGCGGTGAAGAACGCCGTTTCCGAGCTCGGCCGCAGCGCCTATGCCGACGTTGCCGCGATCCGCACCCGCTTCGCGGAGCTGACCGAGCGGGAGCGCGAGGTGATGGCGGGCGTGGTCGCGGGTCTGCCCAACAAGACCATCGCCTACGACCTGAAGATCAGCCCCCGCACGGTGGAGGTGCACCGCGCCAACGTGATGGGCAAGATGGGCGCGAGAAGCCTGCCCGAACTCGTGCGAATGACGCTGACGGCCGGCCTCGCGCTCAAATAGAAGCCCGCCGAACCGGCCGGCCTACGTAGAACCACGTAGGTGCACATCCGAATTTCGCCGGCGCGCCGTTCGCGCGAATGATCTCCCCACGAACCCGAGGGAGATTTCGATGTCGATCCACCAGATGGCCGCCTTCGCCGACACCGCCACGCAGCTTCACCCGCTCGTCTTTCCGTCGGCGCAGGTCCAGCCGATCTCGCTCTATGGCGGGGACAGCGAGATCTACGGGCAGGGCGAGCAGGCCGGCGCGCTCTACCAGATCGAGTTCGGCGCCGTCCGCCTCTATCGCCTGCTGGCCGACGGCCGCCGCCAGATTTCCGCCTTCCATCTGGCCGGCGAGGTGTTCGGCTTCGAGAGCGGCGACACCCACCATTTCTTCGCCGAGGCGATCTGCGCCACGGGCCTGCGTGTCATCCGCCCGGCGCACGGCGCCGACCTGTCGCGGCAGTTGCTGCCGCTGGCGCTCAAGGGGCTGGTGCGGGCGCAGGAGCACCTGCTGGTGCTCGGCCGCCAGAGCGCGCTGGAGCGCGTCGCGGCCTTCATGCTCGACATGGCCGAGCGCCAGGGCGGGCTGGAGACCTTCGACCTCCCGATGTCGCGCACCGACATCGGCGACTATCTCGGCCTGACCATCGAGACCGTGTCGCGCATCATCTCGCAGCTTCGCGCCAGGGGCATCATCCGGCTGAAGACGCTGCGCACCGTCGAACTGCTCAAGCCGAACGCCCTGCGCGACATCAGCGAGTAGCCGCACGCCCGCATGCCTCGGGCGAGCGCCCCGGACAGGGGCGGCACGGGGCGAGGGAGGAAACGATGCACCGCGCCCTGCTCATCGGCATCGTGCTTGCCCTGCTTGCGGCCGCGGCGGTGGCGGCGCTCTACCAGCGCGACCTTTCGCGGGCCGTCGCCGGTCTCGAAGGGCGCAGCCAGCGCGTCGACACCGGCTTCGGCCCGATCGAATACGCCACCGCCGGGGAGGGCGCCCCGGCGCTCGTCATCCACGGTTCCGGCGGAGGGTTCGGGCAGGGGCTGCTGATGGCCGAACCGCTCGGCGCGCTGGGCTACAGGCTGATTGCCCCGTCGAGGTTCGGCTATCTCGGCACTCCCGCCCGCGCCGACATGACGATCGAGATGCAGGCCGACGCGCATGCCGCCCTGATGGACCGGCTGGGGATCGACAGGGCGGTGATCGTCGGCGGCTCGGCCGGCGCCCTGTCGGCCCTGCAACTCGCGATCCGCCATCCGGAGCGTTGCGAGGCCCTTGTCCTGCTCGTGCCCGCATCCTATTCGCCCGAACGTCGGCCGCATGAATCGGGGGCGCGAAGCGTATGGGCCGAGCGCTTCATGATGGCGGCGCTGCGTGCCGATTTCCTCTTCTGGGCCGCCATCCATGCCCTTCCCGGAACGATGACGCGGTTGATCCTCGCCACCGAGCCGGACCTGATCGACGCGGCGGTCCCGCAGGAGAAGGCCCGGGCCTGGCAGATCCTCGACGACGTCTTCCCGGTGAGCCGGCGGGCGGACGGCCTGCTGTTCGATTCGCACACGGCCGGCGACCCGCCGCCGATGGAGCTGGACAGGATCCGCTGTCCCGTCCTGGCCGTCAGCGCCGAGGACGATCTCTACGGCACCGCCGCATCCGCCCGCTACATTGCGGCCAACGTGCCCGACGGCGAGCTGCTGATCTATCCCACGGGCGGCCACCTCCTTGTCGGCCATGGCGACGAGATCTGGCGCAAGGCGGCGAGCTTCATCGAATCCGCGCGCGAAGGCCGGCGGCCGCGGCGCCGCGGCGAATCTTGACCTGACGCAAGGCAGCGTCGCCGCGCGGTGCGAGACTGCGACCGGAAACATGCAGATGGGAGAACGAGACGATGACGACGGGCATTGCAAGCTTCACGCAGGCGGCCGAGCAGGCGCAGCAATGGGTCAACGACCTCGGCGAGAATCTCGGCTGGGACATCCACAGGTCCTACCGGCTGTTGCGGTCGGTGCTGCACGCGTTGCGGGACTGGCTGTCGCCTGAGGAGGCGGCCGACCTCGCCGCCCAGTTGCCCATGCTGGTCCGGGGCATATATTTCGACGGCTGGAACCCGCAGAACGCGCCGGTTCCCGATCGCAGCAAGCCTCGCTTCGTCGAGCGCGTGCAGTGCGAGATGGGAAAGGACACGCTCGATGATCCCGACCGCGCCATCGCCATGGTCTTCGAGCTTCTGGAGCGGCATCTCGACCACGGCGAGCTCGTGCAGGTGCGCAATTCGATGAAGAAGCGCCTGCGCCAGCTCTGGCCGTCGCACTGACCCATGTTCCGCGACCGCACCGAGGCCGGGAAGAGGCTCGCCGCGGAGGTCGCAGCACTGGCGCTGCGTGATCCGGTGGTGCTGGCGCTGCCGCGCGGCGGCGTCCCGGTGGCCTGGGAGGTCGCGCAGGCGCTTGCCGCGCCGCTCGACCTCGTCATCGTGCGCAAGGTCGGCGCGCCCGGCAATCCGGAGCTCGCCGCCGCCTCGATCGTCGACGGCGATCCTCCCGACCTCGTGCCCAACCCCGAGATCGTCGCGGCCTATGGGCTCGACGACGCCGATCTGCGGGCGATGGCCGCCCGCGAGCAGCTGGAGCTCGAGCGGCGGCGTAGGGTCTACCGCGCCGGCCGCCCGCCGCTGCCGGTCGCCGGCAGGACGGCGGTGCTGGTCGACGACGGCGCCGCGACGGGCACGAGCATGAAGGCGGCGGTGCGCGCCATCCGGCGCCGCGCCCCAGCCGCGGTCGTCGTCGCCCTTCCCGTCGCCTCCTCCGAGGCGGTGGCGGAGCTTTCGGAGCTGGCGGACAGGGTCGTCTGCCTCGACCAGCCGCCGCATTTCGAGGCGCTCGGCTATCACTACGGCGAGTTTCACCAGCTCCGCGACGCCGAGGTCCTCGACTATCTCGCCAGGGCCTCCGCCGGCCGGCAGCCGGAAACCGGCAAGCCCTCCTGACGGCTCTCAAGCTTGCTGTGCACCCCGCGCCTATTCGTGGCGCAGGGCCTCGATCGGGTTGAGGCGGGCCGCGCGGCGCGCCGGCAGGTAGCCGAAGCCTGTGCCGATGAGCGCCGAGAAGACGAAGGCAATGAGCACGATCGTCGGGCTGAAGACGAAGGGCAGGTTCAGGTAGGCGTCGACCGACCAGGCGAGCGCCAGCCCCAGAACGATGCCGAACAGCCCGCCGAACAGCGCCAGCACCGTGGCTTCCACGAGGAACTGCAGCAGCACCTGCCGCTCCAGCGCGCCGACCGCGAGGCGGATGCCGATCTCCCGCGTCCGCTCGGTGACCGAGACGAGCATGATGTTCATGATGCCGATGCCGCCGACCAGCAGGCTGACAGCCGCCACGGCGCCCAGCAGGCCGGTGAGGATCGTCGTCGTTCCCGACATGGCGTCGGCGACCTGGGTCATGTCGAAGACGGAGAAATCGTTCTCGCGGCCGCCGGGGATGCCGCGGCGCTCGCGCATGAGGCGCTCTATGTCGGCCTGTACCTTCTTGGTCGAGGCGTTCTTCTGCGCCGACACGATGATGACGCCGACGTCGCTCGTGCCGGCGATGCGGCGCTGGAAGGTGCGCAGCGGCATCAGCACCAGGTCGTCCTGGTCGCCGCCCATGCTCGACTGCCCCTTCTTGGCGAGCACCCCGATCACCTCGCAGGCGACTCGCCCGATGCGCACCGTCTCGCCCGTCGGCAGCACCGAGCCGAACAGCTTCGAGCGGATCGTCTCGCCGATGATGCACACCGAGCCGCCGCGCTCCTCGGCGTCGGTGAAGCCGCGCCCGGCCGCGAGCTTCCACTCCGCGGCCACGAGGTATCCGGCCGACGTCCCGGCCACGCCGGTGACGCGGCTCTCGCCGGCATAGATGACGCTGATCCGCGTTTCGGTGACCGGCGCCACCGCGCGCAGCCCCGGAACCTGGCTCTCGATCGCCGCGACGTCGCGGGCGGTGAACGTCCGCGGCTGCGTGCCCGCCCGCCCCGGTCCCTGCTGGCCCGGCACGACGTAGAGGATGTTGGTCCCGAGGCTCGACAGCTCGTCCGTCACCTTCGCCGTGGCGCCGCCGCCGATCGTCACCAGCCCGATTACGGCGGCCACGCCGATCACGATCCCGAGCACCGTCAGGAACGACCTCATGCCGTTGCGGGCGATCGCGTGGGTGGCGAGCTTCAGGGTTTCATAGAACACCGGACGGCTCCTGCACCTTGTCGGATTCGAGGCGGCCGTCGACGAAGCGGATCACCCGCTGCGCATAGGCCGCGATGTCCTCCTCATGCGTGACCATGACGACCGTCAGCCCCGCATTGCGGTTGAACCCGGTGATGAGCGCCATGATCTCGCGGCTGATGCGCGTGTCGAGGTTGCCGGTCGGCTCGTCGGCGAGCAGCACGTGCGGGCTGGTGACGATGGCGCGCGCGATCGCCACGCGCTGCTGCTGGCCGCCGGACAGCTCCGCCGGCGTGTGGGTCGCGCGGTCGGCGAGGCCGACCTGCGTCAGCGCCCACAGGGCGCGGGCCTCCCGCTCCTTCGCCGCCATGCCGCGATAGATCAGCGGCAGCGCGACGTTCTCCGCAGCCGAGGTCCGCGCCAGCAGGTTGAACCCCTGGAACACGAAGCCGATCATGTGTCGCCTGAGCATCGTGCGCTCGTTGCGGTCGAGCCCGCTGACCGGCACGCCCTGGAACAGGTATTCGCCTGACGTCGGCACGTCGAGGCAGCCGAGTATGTTCATCACGGTCGACTTGCCGGAGCCCGACGGGCCCATGATGGCGACGAAGGATCCCGGCTCGATCGTGAAGTCGACGCCCTTCAGGGCCTCCACCTTCGCTTCGCCGCTGCCATATGTCTTGCTGACGCCGCGGAATTCGATCAGCGGCGGGGGTACGGTCGCGTCCACGGCGGCGGCCTCACTGCGCGGCGGCGGCGTCGGTCACCACCGCGTCGCCTTCCTTGAGGCCGCCCGACAGCACCTCCGTGTGCTGGCCGTCCGTCGCGCCGACCTCGATGTCGACCGCGGTCGGCGCCTTGTCGCGTATCACCCAGATCGTGCGCGCGCCGCCGCTCGCCTCGGCGCCGGCCTCCGCGCCGGAGCGCGGCGCGGGGAAGAACGTGAAGCCCGAGCTTTCCTGCGGCGGCGTGTAGCGCAGCGCGGCGTTGGGCAGCAGCAGCGCGTCGTCCACCGTCTTGACGATGATGTCCGCGGTGGCGGTCATGCCGGGCCGCAGCGCCATGTCGGTGTTGTTCACCAGCAGTTGCGCCTTGTAGGTGACGACGTTGTTCACCGTCTGCGAGGCGAAGCGGATGCTGGTGATCTGCGCCGGGAAGGTGCGGTTTCTATAGGCGTCGACCGTGAAGGTCGCCGGCTGGCCGATCGACACGTTGCCGATGTCGGCCTCGTCGACGTCGACCTGCACCTCCATCTGCTTCAGGTCGCCGGCGATCGTGAACAGGATCGGCGCCTGCAGCGACGCCGCCACGGTGGCGCCTTCGCTGACGTTGCGCGACAGCACCACCCCGTCGATCGGCGAGGTGATGAGGGCGTGGTCGAGGTTGATCTGCGACAGCCGCAGGTCCGCCTTGGCGGCCTCCACCTCCGCGTTCGCCGCCCGCAGGGCCGCCGAGGCCGAATCGAAGTTCGACTTCGCGGTCTCGAGGTCGCGGTCGGAGAGCACCTTGTGCTCGAACAGGGCGAGCTGGCGGTCATAGGCGAGGCGGGCTGTCTCGAGCGCGATGCCGGCCTTGGCGACGTTCGCGTTGGCGACCGTCAGCCGCGCGTCGGCGGCCGACACCGTCGCGCGCAACGTGTCCGTGTCGAGCTCTGCCAGCACGTCGCCGTTCTTCACCGGGCTGTTGTAGTCGACGTTGATCTTCCTGATGACGCCGGAGATGGCGGTGGAGACGTCGACCTGCGTCACCGGCTGCACGGTGCCGGTGGCGGAGACGAGCACGGTCAGGTTGCCGCGTGTCATCGCGGCGGTCGTGTAGACGTAGCGCGTGCCCTGGCCAAGATATGCCCAGCCGGCATAGGCGGCGGCCGCGACCGCGACGGCCAGCAGCGGCCACCGCCAGATGCGTGCGTTGAGCGTCTTGCGGGGCGCGTCGTTCTGGAGGATGTCGGTCAGGCTCGGCGGCGTGGTCCGGCCGGGCACCACCCGGAGCTGCGGGTCGCCGGGCCGCTTGCTTTCCTGAGCTGACATTTGGGTCGCCTCGATCTGCGTTCGAGCCGCCTGATTGCCCGCGAACGCCGCCGCCGGCCATGACGCAGATCAAATGATCGGCCGGTTCCCCGCCGGGTTTGACGTGCGTCAAGCATGATGGAATCGATCGCGATAGGCTTTCGGAACCACCAGAAGGAAATCGCATGATGAAATCGGTCCTCGCCGTTGCCCTCAATCCGGCGGTCGATTTTTCGGGTGAGGCGGATGCCGTCCAGCACACCCGCAAGGTGAGGACGAAGAACGACCGCTTCGATCCCGGCGGCGGCGGCATCAATGTCGCGCGGGTCGTCTCGACGTTCGGCGGCGATGCCGAGGCGCTGTTCTTGGCGGGCGGCGAGATGGGCGGGCTGCTGGAGCGGCTGCTGGAGGAGAAGGGCGTCCGCTACCGGGCCCTGCCGATCGCCGGCCAGACCCGCGTCAGCTTCACCGTGCGCGAGCGCAATACGGGCCACGAATACAGGTTCGTGCCGAAGGGGCCGGCCGTGCGCGCGGAGGAGACCCAGGCCTGCCTCGACGTGGTCGCCTCGCGCAAGGTGGATTACCTCGTCGCCAGCGGCAGCCTGCCGGACGGCTGTCCGCCAGACATCTACGTGCACATGGCCGAGCTGTCGGCGGCGCGCGGCACGCGCTTCGTCCTCGACAGCTCGGGCGAGGGCCTGCGGACGACGCTCGAACGCTCGCGCGTGTTCCTGGTCAAGCCCAGCATCGGCGAGCTGGAGCAGTTCGCCGGGCGCAGGCTCGGCGAGGACGACGTGCACCGTGTGGCGCGCGATCTGGTCGCGCGCGGCGCCGCCGAGCTGGTCGCCGTCACCATGGGTGCCGGAGGCGCGCTGCTTGCCAGCGGCGAGGGCGTCCTGCGCCTGCCGGCGATCCACGTCAGCCAGCGATCCGCCGTCGGCGCCGGCGACAGCTTCCTCGGCGCGATGGTCTGGGCCCTGTCGGAAGGCTGGCCGGTCGTCGATGCGTTCCGGTTCGGCGTGGCGGCGGGTGCCGCGGCCGTCATGACGCCCGGCACCGAGCTGTGCCGGCGCGAGGACGCGACGGCGCTCTTTGAAAGCATGAACAGGGGCTGAGCGGGGCTCGCCGGCGATCGCGCTGCGATTGACCGGAATCAAGGTGGCGACCGGCGTTCCGGTCAGGATTGCTCCGGACACGTCGGGAGCAAGTCATGGCAAGGACGATTGAGAAGCCGGCATCGCGCGCCGCAAAGCGGAAGCCCGCGAAGGCGTCACCGGTCATCTGGTTCGAGAAGCTCGGCCGCGGCGACGTCGCCCAGGTCGGCGGCAAGAACGCCTCGCTGGGCGAGATGGTGCAGACCCTCTCCCCCAAGGGTATCCGCGTGCCGCCCGGCTTCGCCACCACCGCCGGGGCCTATTGGGACTATGTCGAGGCGAACGACCTCGGGGGCGAGATCGGCGCGCTTCTCGCGCAGCTCGCCGAGGGCAGGGCGACGCTGGCCGAGACCGGCAGGGAGATCCGCGCGCTGATCCTGCGCGGCGAATGGCCGGAAGACGCCGCCGCCGCGATCGCGCAGGCCTATCGGGAGCTGTGCGAGCGCACCGGCAAGGCCGACGTGGACGTCGCCGTGCGTTCCAGCGCCACGGCCGAGGACCTGCCGGACGCGAGCTTCGCCGGCCAGCAGGAGACGTTCCTCAACATCCGCGGCGAGAAGGCGCTGCTCAATGCCTGCCGGCGCTGCTACGCCTCGCTCTTCACCGACCGCGCGATCAGCTACCGCGACGCCAAGGGCTTCGACCACATGGCCGTGGCGCTGTCGATCGGCGTGCAGCAGATGGTCCGCTCCGACCTCGGCGGCTCGGGCGTGATGTTCTCGATCGACACCGAGACCGGCTTCAAGGACGTCGTCGTCATCGATGCTGCCTGGGGGCTGGGCGAGAACGTGGTGCAGGGCGCCGTCGACCCGGACGAGTACCAGGTCTTCAAGCCGCTGCTTGCCGATGCCGCGCTGGTGCCGATCATCGAGAAGAAGCGCGGCCAGAAGGCGCAGAAGATGATCTACGCCGCCGGCGAGAAGCCGACCCGCAACGTGCCGACCTCGAAGGCCGAGCGCGCGGCCTTCGTGCTGGACGACCCGGAGATTCTGACGCTCGCCCGCTGGGCCGCATCGATCGAGGCGCATTACGGCTGCCCGATGGACATGGAGTGGGCCAAAGACGGCGAGACGGGCGAGATGTTCATCGTCCAGGCGCGGCCCGAGACCGTGCAGTCGCGGCGCGAGGCGGCCTCCTTCAGGTCCTACACGATCACGAAGAAGGGCCGCACGCTGGCGACCGGGCTGTCGATCGGCGACGCGGTCGTCGCCGGCCGCGTCTGCCTGATCGAGGACGCGCGCGACATCGACAGGTTCGTCGACGGCTCCATCCTCGTCACCGGCACGACCGATCCCGACTGGGTGCCGATCATGAAGCGGGCGGCGGCGATCGTCACCGACCATGGCGGGCGCACCTCGCATGCGGCGATCGTCAGCCGCGAGCTCGGCCTGCCGGCGATCGTCGGCACCGGCAACGCCACGCAGGTGCTGCATTCCGAGCAGGAGGTGACCGTCTCCTGCGCCGAGGGCGACCAGGGCTTCGTCTACGAAGGCACGGCTCGGTTCGACGTCGAGACCGTCGACGTCGCCGGCCTGCCGCAAACCCGCACCGAGATCATGCTCAACCTCGCCAACCCGGCCGCGGCGCTGCGCTGGTGGCGCATCCCGGCCGACGGGGTGGGGCTGGCGCGCATGGAGTTCGTCGTGTCGAACCACATCCGCGTCCATCCGATGGCGCTGGTGCGGTACGACCAGCTCAGGGACGGGAAGGCCAGGGCCGAGATCGCGGAGCTGACCGCCGGCTACCCCGACAGGACGGAATATTTCGTCGACCGGCTGTCGCGTGGGCTGGCCCGCATCGCCGCCGCCCTGTGGCCGAAGCCGGTCATCGTGCGCATGAGCGACTTCAAGACCAACGAATATGCCGGCCTCCTCGGCGGCGCCGAGTTCGAGCCCGCGGAGGAGAACCCGATGATCGGCTTCCGCGGCGCGGCGCGCTACTACTCGCCGCGCTACCGCGAGGGCTTCGCGCTCGAATGCCGCGCGATCGAGCGGCTGCGCGGCACGCTGGGCTTCGACAACGTCGTCGTCATGATCCCCTTCTGCCGTTCGACCGGCGAGGCCGACAGGGTGCTGGAGGTCATGGCCGAGAACGGCCTGGAGCGCGGCAAGAACGGGCTGAAGGTCTTCGTGATGTGCGAGATCCCGTCCAACGTCATCCTCGCCGCGGAGTTCGCGAAGCGCTTCGATGGCTTCTCGATCGGCTCCAACGACCTGACCCAGTTGACCCTCGGCGTCGACCGCGACTCGGCCGAACTCGCCGGCCTGTTCGACGAGCAGGACCCGGCGATGAGATGGATGATCTCGACGGTGATCGCCGAGGCGCGCAGGGCCGGCGCCAAGATCGGCCTGTGCGGCCAGGCGCCGAGCGACCATCCCGAGTTCGCGGCCTTCCTCGTCGAGTGCGGCATCGATTCCATCTCGGTCAGCCCCGACAGCTTCATCGCCGTGAAGCGTGCCGTGGCGGAGGCGGAAGCGAAGGCCCGCTAGCGGGTCGAGGCCGTCACCTCGATCTCCACCTTGGCGCCGGGCGTCGGGATCTGGCAGATCAGCAGCGTGTTGGTCGGCCGGATGTCGCGGAAGGTCTCGCCGAGCACGGTGGCGACCTCCTTCAGATACGCCGCGTCGGTGATGTAGACCCGGCAGGCCACCGCGTTGGCGAGGCCCGCGCCGGCCTTCTCCAGCGTGGCGGCGATGCTGGCGAGCGCATTGCGCGCCTGCGCCCCGGCCCCCTCGGGCATCGACCCGTTCGCCGGATCCTGGCCGAGCGTGCCCGAGACGTAGATCGTCGGCCCGTCGATCACGGCCTTGGCGTAGCCGGCGAAATCTTCGGACGGCGCGCCTGAGAAAATGCGGTTCTTCATTGCCATATCTCCTTGTTTGCGCGCGATGTTAGCCGCGCCGCCGCATGCGGTAACGGAGCCGGATTTGCGGGATCGGTCGCGAGATTTGCGTATACGGCCGCAACGGCCGGGAAGGGACGTCAGGACGGAAGCTGCGCGTCCTTGCCGCCGGCGGCCGCGAGGATCAGGTCGAGCGCGGCGCGGTCGGCCGTATCCGGCCTGATGCCGTACTGCTCCAGCAGGTCGGCGAGGTTGCGCGCCATCGTCGCCGGAAACGGGCCGGCGCCATCCGCCGGCTCGCCGCAGAGCGCCTGCGCCTGCCGCGCGAGGATGAGCAGCTCGGCATGCTCGCACTCGATTTCCATGCCGAGCACCGCCTTGTAGAGCCGCGTGCCCTCCGGCGCTTCCAGCCCCTCCGCGCGGGACTTCAGCCATTGCCGCGCCGAACGGATCGGCAGCACGGTGTGCTCCTGCCAGTCGCGCGCGGCGGCCATCAGGTCCGGCAGGTCCCTGCCGAGCGGCGCCGCGCGCACCGATCCGTGCCACAGGCAGAACAGCATCAGCGTCACGTCGATCCCGTGGCGCGACTGCAGCTCTAGGCAGGCGGGCGCCACGCCCGGCGTGCCGTAGACGCGCAGCGTGAAATCCCATGCCGGGTGTTCGGGAAAGCCGCTCATGCGTCGGCCCAGTGCCGCGCGATGTCGCGCGCGGCACGCTCGCCGCTCGCCGCCGCGCCGTTGACGAGCGACTGGGCGAGGTAGTCGCCGCAGAAATAGACGCGCCGCCGCGCGGCCGACTGCCGCTCGCGGAAGGCGGCGACGGCGCGCCCGTAGCCCGGATGGAAGACCGGCAGCTTGCTCGCGATCCACTGGTCGTGGAGGTCCGTGCAGTCGCGGTCCAGCGTCGGATAGAGCGCCCGCACGCGGTCCGCCACGAGCTCGTGCAGCCGTCCGGTCATGTCCTTCGCCTGCGCCTCCTCGACCGCCTCGGGGGAGAGCTGCGCATAGAGCTGCGGCGCCTGCCCCGTGGCCTCGTTGCCGGGAACCTGCTGCCACGTCGCGATCGGCCCGGAGGCGGTGCGGGTGAAGAACTTCATCGCCGGCTCCACCTGCCGGCCCAGCCGGTAGTGCACGATCCCGAGCGCATTGTAGCGCACGCGCGCGAGGAATGCCCTCTCCTCCGCGCCGATCCCCGGGAAGAGCGAGGCCGCGAGCGAGCCTTCGGTGGCGCAGACGACGAGGTCGGCCTCGTGCACGACCTCCACGCCGCCCTGCTCGGCGCGGACGCGGCACGGGCCGGAAGCGGGCGTCTCGACCGCGATCACGCGCGCACCGCATTCGACGTTCAGTCCCTGCGCGAGTGCGGCGGGCAGCCGATCCATGCCGCCCGCCAGCACGTAGACCGTGTCGCGCCCGATCAGGTGCGGCGTGGTCGAGGCGAAGAAGGCGGCCGAGATGCCCTCGGCGTTCCACGACCGCGTGCCGCGGAACACCGGCTCGATCATCCGCTCCAGCACGTTCGGCCCGAGATGGCGGCGGACATGATCGGCGAGCGTCTCGGCGTCTTCGGCCGGCGCGGTACAGGCGTCGTCAGGGTCGGTGCGCAGCCGGGCGGCGAGCATGCGCAGGCTATAGCCGACGAAGCGCAGCCGCTCGGCCGTGCTCAGGCCGGGCGTCAGCAGGCTCGCGGGCCCGGGCATCAGCTCCAGTCGCCAGCGTTCCGTCCCGCCCTCGCATTCGGCCGACAGGCGCCGCACAGGGACCAGCGCCTGCGTCAGCGCCAGCTCGTCCAGCAGCCGGTTGAACGGCCGGCTGAACGGGTAGAGCAGCCGTGCGCCGGAATTGAAGCGGATGCCGCGCACCTCCCTCTGGCCGACGCGGCCGCCGGGCACTGCGCCGGCTTCGAGCACCCGCACCTCGTGGCCCGCTTGGGTGAGCCGGCGCGCGGCGACGAGCCCGGCAATGCCGGCGCCGATGACGACGATCCGCCGCGCGCTCACGGCTTCAGCGCCTCGGGCCCGGTGACGAGCTCGATCAGCACGGGGCCGTCCGCCGCCAGCGCGGTGGCGAGCGCCGGGCCGAATTCCTCCGTGCGCTCGACCCGCAGCCCGGTCGCGCCCATGGCGCGCGCATAGGCGGCGAAGTCGACGTTGGAAAGCTCGGTGCCGACCGTGCGCCCGAAGGCGCGGCTCTGGGTCGCCGCGATGGCGCCGTAGCGGCTGTTGTTGACCACGACGACCGTCACCGGCAGGCGGTGCAGCACCGCCGTCGCCAGCTCCTCGCCATGCATCAGGAAGCAGCCGTCGCCGGCCATCGCGACGACGCGCCGGCCGGGAAGGGCGGCCTGCACGCCGATCGCTGCAGACAGGCCGTAGCCCATCGCCCCGCTCTTCGGGCCGAGCTGCGTGCCGTAGCGCTCGTGCGGAAAATAGCGCTGCGGCCAGTGGGCATAGGCGCCCGCGCCGACCGTCAGCACCGCGTCGGTCGGCAGCGCCGCGCGAAGGGTGCGGCACACTTCGCGCATGTCGAGCGGGCCGCTGCCCGTCCGGCCGGTCGTGAACGCCTCGCGGGCCGCGCGCATCGGCTCCCGCCAGCCCGATGGGTCGGGTAGGGCGCGGCCATCGAGGGCGCGCAGCAGAGGGGGGAACAGGCTTTCCGCCACGGCGCAGATCGGCAGGTCCGCCCGGTAGACCCTGTTGAGGTCCGTCGCGTCGGGATGGATGTGGACGAGCGTCTGCGCCGGCTCG